>JACRBH010000021.1 GCA_016234535.1 Chloroflexota bacterium | reverse complement strand
TGGGCGATTCTTAAGATGGAATTCGTGGGATCTATTACTCCATCCGCTTGAGAGAATGAACGAGTTCATGTATTATGTAATTCACCCGAGCATGAGATCCATTTTATTTATCAGCATCTTCTCTTCGTTCTTTATCTTCTTCTACATTACCATTTACACCTTCGGCCTTTTGCTTCAGGAACAAACAAGACACATTCCACAGGAAATTATATGAACCCTCTTATTATTTTGCGCGGCGGCGGCGACCTTGCAAGCGGCGTGGCATTGCGCCTGCATCGCACCGGTTTTCAAATCGTCATCCTTGAACTGGAAAAGCCTCTGGCGGTGCGCCGCAGCGTAACGTTTTCCGAAGCAGTCTATGAAGGCGCGCATACTGTCGAAGGCCTGACAGCGCGTCTCGTTTCGGCAGACCAGCTTCAAAACACGCTGGAGGCGGGCGAGATTCCCGTCCTTGTTGACCCGGATGCGAACATCCTTCGCAATCAATTCCTGACCAGCCCGCGATCCACCATTGTGATCGATGCAAGGCTGACAAAAATTATTCCCGAACCTTTGGTTATGGAAGTTGCGCTTCATATCGGACTTGGGCCCGGATTCTGCGCAGGTGAGAATTGCCACGCTGTGATAGAAACCCACCGCGGACACACCCTCGGCCGCGTCTACTGGAGCGGCTCGGCGCAATCTGACAGTGGAGAACCGGAAGGCGATCCGCGCCGCGTTTTGCGCGCATCTCACGCCGGGTCAATCACAACTTATGCAAACATCGGCAATCATCTCAATGAAGGTCAATTGATCGCTGAGATTCAATCTGATTCAGAAAACCAAAAAACTGAAATCATCAGCCCGTTCAAAGGAGTCTTGCGTGGACTGATCCATCCCAGCGTCGAGATCACCAAAGGCATGAAGATCGGTGACGTTGACCGCCGTAACGACCCCGCCTTATGCACGCAAGTCTCAGACAAAGCGCTTGCCATCGGTGGCGGCGTGCTGGAAGCGCTACTTGTGTTCACCAATGATGCTATAAAACGTGAGTGATGCGGGCATGAATCTACTCCGCACACTACGGATTGCCCCCTCTGCCCACGTTTCGCGAGGCTTGGTGGGGGCAATCAGCCTCGTCGGCGCTGGAGGCAAGACAACTGCCCTTTTTCAACTTGCACGACAATTCATTGAAAGTCAACGCACAGATTCAGCAGTCATTGTCACTGCCACAACTCACCTTGGCGCATGGCAAACCTCACTGGCAGATCATCACCTCATCGCAACGGATTTATCCGCGCTCGAAAATATTCCGCTGCGAGGCGTAACTCTGATTACCGGGGAAATTGAAAATGATAGGGTCAAGCCAATAAGCGAAACCACACTTAGCTGGCTACGCGCAGACACACAAAACCAAAATGTTCCCTTGCTGATTGAAGCTGATGGTTCCCGCCAAAAGCCGATCAAAGCGCCTGCGGAGCACGAGCCGCCCATCCCCACGTTCACAGACATGGTGATGGTATTCGCGGGATTGAGCGTACTTGGCAAGCCGCTAACTCATGAACATGTTCACCGCGCCGAAATATTTTCGCAGTTGAACGGATTGAAGATCGGTCAACCTATTACCGCTGAAGCAATTACGCGTGTACTCACACATCCACAAGGCGGGCTAAAGAACATCCCCCCCACCGCGCGGCGCGTTGCGCTGCTCAATCAAGCAGACACCCCTGAACTTCAATCCATTGGCGGCGGGATGGCGCGCGAGTTGCTCGGTCATTTCGATTCTGTAGTTGTTGGAAGTCTGCAAAGTTCAGAGCTGCATACCTTTGAACATTGCGCGGGAATCATCCTTGCCGCAGGCAAATCATCCCGCTATGGGTCGCCGAAACAATTATTGGATTGGAAAGGCAAACCCTTTGTACGACAAGTTGCCGAAACCGCGCTTCAAGCTGGACTTTGGCCTGTAGTGGTCGTCACTGGCTTTCACGCCGCTGACGTAGAATCCACGCTAAGCGGACTGCCCGTGAGCATTGTCCACAATCCTGAATATCAACAGGGACAAAGCACATCCATTCACGCAGGAATACAGTTCCTGCCAAAGAACGTTGGCTCGGCAATATTCTTACTGGCAGACCAGCCGCAAATTCCTGTTGACGTAATCCGCGCGCTGATTGAGTCGCATACACGCGAAATGCAAGCCATTCTTGCGCCATTGGTTCTTGAAGAACGCCGCGCCAACCCCGTCCTATTTGACCGAGTCGCATTTCCTGATCTTCTAAAACTCACAGGTGATGTTGGCGGACGCGCCATCTTTGATAAACATCGCGTGGAATATCTTCCGTGGCATGATGATATTTTGTTGTTCGACGTGGACAAGCCCGAAGACTATCAACGCTTGAAGGATATGGAATGAACATCTCAGCCATCATTCTCGCGGCGGGACAATCCAAACGCATGGGGCAGCCCAAGATGCTTTTGCCCTGGGGCAATACAACTGTGTTGGGCAAGGTTATCGAAACGATTGAAAATGCCGGCATCGAAGATATTCTCGTTATCACTGGCGGCGCACGGGATGCAGTGGAAAAACTCATTACCAATTACCAATTACGAATTATCCATAACCAGGATTATGCCAACAGCGAAATGCTGGAATCCATTCAACTTGGCTTGCAGGGACAAAAACCCGAAGCGCAGGCAACTCTCATTTGTCTCGGCGACCAGCCCCAGGTCGAGGAAAGAAGCGTGCGGATCGTGTGTGAAATGTTCCTCGCGAAGAAATCCAGTATTGTCGTGCCGAGTTACCAAATGCGGCGCGGACATCCGTGGTTGATCGCGAGAGAATTATGGGGTGAGGTTTTACAGATGCGCGCGCCAGAATCCATGCGCGAATTCCTGAATAAACATGGGGATGAAATTTTTTACATCGAGATAGAGTCGCCAAATATCTTACAGGACCTCGACACCCCTGAAGATTACTTGAAATACAAACCCCAGCGTGCTATTGTGAAGTTGAGAAAGGAGGTTGCCATGTCTGACCTGACCTTGATCGCTGAAGATATTCTCAATGCCATGCAAGCCGTGGAGGATGCGCATAAAGCCGCCGAGGAATTACGCGCGAAGACAGACCATGCGGCTTTCGATGCGTTCCGAGCAAAAATGCTCGAATTGCAGGATCACCTGAGCAAGCTCAAGATGGTGCTCGATAACGAAGAAGCATTTGCGATGGACGAGTTGATGGATGCCATGAGCAAGGTTTACTCCGGGCACCGCGCGGACTATCGCAGAACGCCGCGCATGAATGAGTAGTCCACCTGATACCTTTTTGCCACAGAGAGCACAGAGGCCATTGAATTTTTTTCAGGATTTCTCTGTGGCCTGCCCTGGCACCGCCCGCCAGGGCAGGTGTGTGGCGGCTTTCTTTACCTGCGCAGGGTGACTAATTCGATTTGACAATCCGAGTTACAAAAGATAAACTCGCTCCCATTCCAAACTGGGAGCAAGCCGTGAAATATTTCGTTATTGTTAATCCAACTTCAGGTCATGGACTTGGAGAAAAATCCATTCCACAAATCGAATCCAGTCTGCGCGAAAGCGGGCTGGATTTTACGCTTGTACGCACCGAACGAGTGTGGCACGCAAAAGAACTGGCGGAAGGAGCGGCGCGCGATGACTATGATGTGATCGTCTGCGCCAGCGGCGATGGCACCATCAATGAAGCAATCAATGGAATGATGAATGCCCGCAGAGATGGTCATACAAAAACAGCATTCTCCGTCCTTGCCATCGGCACTGGCAATGACTTTGCAGGCGGCACTGGCATCCCCACAAATTTAAACGACAGTTTGAAATCCCTTGTTGCAAACAAACGCAGGAAAATCGATCTGGGCCTGGTCAAAGGCGGAGATTATCCCGAAGGCCGGTATTTCGGCAATGGCATCGGCGTGGGCTTTGACGCCGCAGTCGGCAACGAAGCCATCAAAGTCCGCTGGACGCGCGGCCTGCCCGCATATCTAATCGGCGTGATCAAAACCGTTTTCCTTTATTACAATCCCGCGCACGTTGAAATCGTTTTGGACGACAGTGAAATCATCAAACAAGTTTCCCTGATGATCTCGGTCATGAATGGCAGACGCATGGGCGGCGGTTTTCAAATGGCTCCTGAAAGCCAGCCTGACGATGGTCTCTTCGATCTATGTATCGCTGAAACTGGGTCAAAGGTACGCATTCTTAGCCTCATCCCCCACTTCATTCGCGGGACTCAGGCGAGTCAGCCCGAAGTGAAGATGCGGCGCGCCAGCAAAGTTTCGATCAAGTCTTTGGATCGGACATTCCCCGCCCACGCGGATGGAGAATTCATCTGCCTCAGCGGTTCAGCCCTGACCCTGGAACTGCTCCCGCGCGAGTTGGAAATTATCTGCGCCTGAGAACACTTGCGACATAAATGTCGCGGTACCGCAAAACAACTATGAACTGGTTTATCAACTTTATCATCCGCGTTTACACACGCATCACCTGCCGGCTGGATATGCCCAACCTGGATAAATTCCCCATGCGCGGGCCGTTGATCGCAATTTCGAATCACACCGGCCAACTGGAAGTGCCAATGCTGTTTGCGCACCTCCAACCGCGCAAGTTGACTGGTTGGGCAAAAGCGGAATCATGGGATAACCCATTCCTGCGCTGGGTTTTCGGTGTATGGGATGCAATCCCTGTCCGCCGCGGCGAAGTGGATATGAAGGCTCTCAAACTGGCCTTGAAGGCATTGGAAGAGGAAAAGATTTTCGGGCTTGCCCCGGAAGGGACACGAAATTACAACGGAATCCTCAAACGCGCCCTGCCCGGTGCGGTGATCATTGCGCTACATTCAGGCGCTCCCATTATCCCAATCGCGCACTGGGGCGGCGAGAATTTCATGAAGAATTTCAAACACTTCAAGCGGACAGATTTCCACGTCCGCATTGGAGAGCCGTTTCGGCTGAAGGTTGAAGGCGTGAAAATTACGGGCGAAGTCCGCCAGCAGATTGTGGATGAGATGATGTACCGTTTGGCAAAGCTGCTTCCTGTGGAATACCGTGGGGAATACAGCAACATGAGCAAGGCAACGGAGGAATTCTTAATAAACCTGCATTAATCTCATGGTACTTTAGTCACCCCTCACTTTCGTAAATGAAAGCAAATGCAGGCTTGAATTGGAATAGAATCCAAACACAAGTTTCTTTTACAAGTAAAGGAGTAATACAATGAAAAGGCTATTTACCAGTACGTTCCTTGTGCTTGCCTTGCTGATTACGACAGCAGGCATCGCCTTCGCAATGGATGACACAACCATCACAGGTACGGTTCAATCCGTTGTGATAGAAACCAACACAACCACAAATAACACAACTGCTCTTGTCACATTGCTTGACGCAAACGGCGTTTCACAAACTGTAAGAATCAACTTGCAAACCGCCGAATCCCTTGGGCTGGTTAGCATAGATCCAGCTACAGGGGTGGCAACTGTCACGGCAGACGCTATCGGTAAAGTTGTTGAAATTGACTCGTCGTCCATCAGCGATGATGATGACGATCAAGGAAACGAAAACGATAACGATAACGACAATGGCAATGACAACGCGAACGACAATACAAATGACAATATCGGCGAAAATCAACATCCAGTTGGTTCTGCATTGTCAAATTTCTTCACCGACCTTCTTGGTGTGGATTATGAATCGATCATGACTTTCCATGAAGATGGGGTTGGCTTTGGCGTGATCGCCCAGGCTCTATGGCTGACAAATAATCTTGAAGGCGATACTGCCACCTTTGAAGCCTTATTGGAAGCCAAGCAAAGCGGTGACTACAGCACCATCACTCTTGCTGACGGCTCAACACCCGATAATTGGGGCGATGTTGTGAAGTCACTGAAAAAGGGAAATAATCTTGGCAGTGTTATGTCAGGCAGAGGGGAAAACGGCGAAATTACACCTGAAACTGCTGGCAATGTACCTGGCAACAGCAACAACAATGGCAGCAGTAATACCAGCGGAAGCGGCAACGCCAATAATGAACATAGCGGAAACAACGCCGGTGGTAACGGAAATGGCAATGGACAAGGGAACGGCAACGGCAACCCTAATGGACATGGTAACGGTAATGGAAACGGGCAAGGCAATGGACAAGGTAATGGGCATCCATAATGGATGAGAGGTAAAAACGCAATAAAGGCCAGCGAAATCGCTGGCCTTTATTGTTTACAATTTCATTAATGTCAGAATGCTATCGTGGGAAATTCAGACACAAGCAAATAAGTTCTTTTTCCTGATCCTCAGAATCAACCGATCATTGCTAAAAATTCATCAAGCGACAGATTCTTTGAAATGTTCAACACAAAATCTGTATTTCTGTCATCAAGACTTGCAATAGCATCTCTCAGAACCATTCCTTTATAACCTCGTTCGTATGCACCTCGAAGGGTCGATAACACACAATGCTCTGAGCAAAAACCAGCAACTAGTACAAAATCAATTTGCGATGATTTTAAGAGCGAATTAAGTTTAGTTTTCCAAAACGCGTTTGAATATCTTTTTGAGATTTGAAAATCTTCGGGGACAAACTTAAAACCTTCGTAAATTTTCCAAGCATATGTTCCAAGGGCCTTCTTACTTGAAGTGTGTTGAATAAATATCACCAGCCAGTTTTGCTTTTTGAAAAACGCAATTGCGTCATTTATAGTTGGCAATACTCGTTGAAATTCGACGAGATTCAGGTTATCAGATTCGAAGAAATCATTTTGCGGGTCTATAACAAGCAGGGCAGGGTTCATCATATTAACTCCCAAAGAAAATACAACGCACCATTAATCTCTTTCTACTAAAGCTTATACTGATACGCATTCGTTTCGCGCTTCTTAAACCCCATCCGCTGATACAACCTATTGGCCGCTTCGCGCATTGGATTGCAGGTGAGTGAAATATTGCTGGCGTTTTTTTCACGCGCGACCTCGATGGCGTGTTTCATCAAGGCTTCGCCAATTCCCAGCCCGCGAGCAGAGTTGTCCACGATGACATCTTCGATGATGGAGCGGACTCCGGTTGGTACGCGGTAGACTGTCAGCGTGAGAGCGCCGATGATCTCGGCGCGTTCGTTGCGAGCAACCATCAGTGTGGAAGATGAGTCTCGGACGAGAGCAGTTAAATGGTCAAGAGAAGGAGGCGGATTGTTATTCGTCAACTGAGGGACCAGGCGCTGAAATGCGTCGTAGAGTTCCTTATCAGCCCGAGTCACAATATCAATGCGCATGAGTCTTGTTTTTAGGAATTACGCTTAGCACCAAATAATATCCGATATAAACGAAGGACACCCACACCACCCATTGCGGATGATCGGGATATTGGATCAAACCCCAAATGCCAATTGCGCCGTAAAGAAACGTGAGACCCAACGTGAGCCTGCGCAAGTATGTATTGCGAGTAGGATAAATATATTTTATTGGAATGAAGACCAGCACATTGAACAGCATAAGAAAACCAAAATTCACCCAGACCGGCAAGCCCATCAGGAGCATATACAAAGCCGCCACATTCCAATAGGACGGAAAACCCTTGAAGTGATGGTCATCAGTCTTGGCGTCAGTCTGCGTAAATTGATAAGCCGATGTGATTAAAATGGAGAACGCGCCCAACATTTGAAGGCCGTTCGGCAGCACATCTGCTTTCACAAGGAAAAGCGCGGGCACAACCACGTAATTAAGATAATCAAGAATGTTATCGAGCAATGCGCCGTCAATGCCGTTGGCGTATTTTTTCACGTCCGCCCAGCGCGCCAACATTCCATCGAAACCATCCACGAGCATGGCGATAACCATCCACAAAATCATCGCGCGCCAATTTTGTTCGAAGATCGCGAGTACGGCCAAAAATCCCCAGATCGCGCCTGTCGCCGTAAATAGATGCACGCCCCACGCCAGCACCACCCGCACTGGATTTAATTTCCTCTCAGATAATACAGAAGTTGTCATGGTTATCCTTTTGTTCAGCAGTACACATGTAAACACGCAGACACGTAAACAGGTGTGTTTAAAATTATACAATCAAAAAAGACGTCGAAAGCATTTTAATCTTTCAACGTCTTCTTCAGCTTACACTTTTGTAACTACGTTTTTATCACGCCAATCTTGAGCTTCTCGCCTTCAAATTCATCTTCCACAACTGATGATTTCTCCGGCGGAGTCGCAAAGGATAATTTGGATGTGAGTGTTTCAGACGTGATGTAATCCTTGTGCGCTTCAATTGCGGACCTCAAACCTGCGCTTGCTTCGACGAACAACTCTATGCGGTCAGCGACATCCAACTCGGCGGCCTTGCGCAGATCCTGCACACGGCGGACAAATTCGCGCGCCAGACCTTCCTGTGCGAGTTCGGGCGTCAGCTCGGTGACAAGGGCGGCAACGTACGCGCCTTCTTCAGCAACAGCAAAACCTTCCTTCGCCATCGCCTTGACTTCCACTTCATCAGCGAGGATGTTATATGTCTCACCGCCCGCTTCTACCACAAGCGCATTGCCCGAGTGAAGAGTCTTCGCAACCTCCTCCGCATTCATGGCAAGGATCGCTTTTTGAATGGCGGGA
Organism: Chloroflexota bacterium; assembly: GCA_016234535.1. Taxonomy (GTDB): domain Bacteria; phylum Chloroflexota; class Anaerolineae; order Anaerolineales; family Villigracilaceae; genus Villigracilis. The sequence goes on along the minus strand of JACRBH010000021.1, from coordinate 18,898 downwards.
TATTTATTGCCATATTTTTGTCCGAGCTGTTTTGGCAGAGGCTTGGCTGTGTGCGTCAACGCTTCAGTGGAAGCATCCAGCAAGCGGACTTGCTTCACATTGAGTTCATCTGCGATCGTTTCCGCGAAGGTAGAGACAGCCTTGCGTTCAGCAGGAGTGCTGACGGAAAAAGCGGCAGAAGCCAACGGCTGGCGCACCTTACGATTCGCTTTTTGACGGGCGGAATGTCCGAGCGAAACGAGGCGCATGACCAACTGCATTTCGCGGTTGAGCGATTCGTCAATGAACTCTACCATTACCTCAGGCCATTCAGCGAGATGCACTGATTCTGGCGCAGTCCCATCTACTGAACGGACAAGGTTTTGATACAACTCTTCCGCAAGGAACGGCATGGCAGGCGCAAGCAACTTCGCAACCGTGGTCAATGCAGTGTAAAGCGTGGAATATGCGGCTTGCTTGTCGGAATCGGATTCTGATTTCCAGAAGCGGCGGCGCGATCGGCGCAAATACCACGTTGAGAGTCGTTCCACAAAAGCCTCAACGGGACGTGTGGCGTTCAACACATCATAAGTTTCATAGGCCTGAGTCACGTCACGGACAAGCACGTTCAATTCAGAGAGCAGCCAGCGATCAAGATCGTTCGTCGGCGCGGTGACTGTCAACGCTTGAGGATTGTCGAGATTGGCATACGTCACAAAGAATGAATATACATTCCATAGTGTAAGTGTGAAGCTGCGGATGACATCGCCGACCAAATCGGAAGAGAAGCGGCGTTCCTGTCCCGGAGGCGATGCGGTGTACAGATACCAGCGTAAGGCATCTGCCCCGTGCGCATTTAACACATCCCAGGGTTGGACGATGTTGCCCAGCGACTTGGACATCTTGCGCCCTTCCGCATCCTGGATGTGGCCAAGGCAGATAACGTTCTTGAAAGAGACCTCATCGTTGAGCAACGTGCTGATGGCGTGAAGTGAGTAGAACCAGCCGCGAGTCTGATCCACAGCTTCGCAGATGTAATCCGCCGGGTATTGGCGAGAAAATTGTTCCTGATTCTCGAATGGATAATGCCATTGAGCAATCGGCATGGAACCAGAATCGAACCACACATCGATCAAGTCGGGGACGCGGGTCATCTTGCCGCCGCAGTTGACGCACTTCCAATGGACTTCATCCACATACGGGCGATGCAGATCCAACTCGCTTAAGTCCCTGCCTGCTTTTGCAGACAATTCACTCACCGAGCCAACGCACTCACGATGTTTGCAGTCCTTGCACTCCCAAACAGGAAGCGGCGTACCCCAATATCGTTCGCGCGAAAGCGACCAGTCAATGTTATTCTCGAGCCAGTTACCAAAACGTCCGCTCTTGATGTGATCGGGAACCCAGTTGATTGTATTGTTCAGTTCGACAAGTCGGTCACGATGCGCGCTGGTGCGGATAAACCATGAGTCGCGCGCATAATACAAAAGCGGGGTATGACAACGCCAGCAGAATGGATACGTGTGTGTATATTTTTCAGTGCGGAACAACAAACCACGCGCATCCAAATCCTGGATGATTTGCGGGTCGGCGTCCTTGACGAAGACTCCACGCCAGGGGGTGATCTCAGGGATAAATGTCCCATCGGGTAATACGGTCATCAATATGGGAAGATTATGCTCCTTCGCCATTTGCATGTCTTCCTGACCAAAGGCGGGAGCCATATGAACCAGCCCGGAGCCATCTTCGGTGGTCACGAAATCACCCAGCACAACAAAATATGCAGGCTTATCAGGAGGGACAAATGTAAAGAGCGGATTGTATTTCATACCCTTCAATTTTTTGCCTTTGAAGGAATCCAGAATCATTACATTTTCGTCTTTGAATATTTTCTCAACCAGCGATCTGGCGAGGATTAGTTTTTCTTTTGTGCCATTATTATCGCGCTCGATGGTGACATAATCCACTTCTGGATGCGCGGCAACAGCGACATTGCCGGGCAGCGTCCACGGAGTTGTTGTCCATACCAGTAATGAAGTATCAGGCCTATCCGCCAGCGGCATGCGGACAAACACCGAAGGGTCGGCCACTTCCTCATAACCGAGAGCAACCTCATGGTCAGAAAGAGGCGTACCACAGCGCGGGCAATACGGAACAACCTTATATCCCTTGAAAAGCAAATCCTTATCCCAAAAATTTTTCAGAATCCACCAAACGGATTCCATGTATTCATTCTCGTAGGTTACATACGCAGTTTCGAGATCGACCCAAAAGGCAATACGGTCAGTCAGCTTTTCCCAATCTTGAATGTAGGTAAAAACCGAATTCTTGCAGAGCGCGTTGAATTTATCTATGCCGTATTCTTCGATCTGCTGTTTGTTGTTGAAACCAAGCTGCTTCTCCACTTCGATCTCGACGGGCAGCCCATGCGTATCCCAGCCACCGCGGCGCGAGACATGATAGCCACGCATGATCTTGTAGCGCGGAAACATATCCTTGAAAGCACGCGCCAATACATGATGCACGCCCGGGCGTCCGTTTGCAGTGGGAGGCCCCTCATAAAAAACATACTCGGGCTTCCCTTTGCGCTGCTCGACTGTCTTCTTGAACACATCCTGTTTCTTCCATAATTTCAGGATGTTCTCTTCCATCGAAGACACGTCAAGTTTTGGTGATACAGATCTGAACGTCATTCATACCTCCAAACATCTATGTCATTGCGAGCAGATTTATCGCGAAGCAATCTCTCATATATCAAGAGATTGCTTCATCGGGGAGGTCGCCCTCCTCGCAAAGACATGAAAGTTTAAAATAAAAACTCTCATCTCATAACAGAGACGAGAGCAATGCTCACGCGGTACCACTCTGATTCCTGTCATGCAACAGGCGCTCTTTGGACAACTATCATCATCCTGTTCTGATAACGAAGAACAAATTCGGCTTGCCTACTCTCCAGTCGATCATCCGACCACATTTCAGTTCGCAGCTCCGAGATGATTTTCAGTTTGCTTTGTTGATCTGTCTCACACCTGTCACAGACTCGCTGATAACAACCGCCGCAAATTTACTCGTTCTCATCAATGCTTTTGATTGCCAGATTATACACACGAGAAACGTAAAATACAAGACACAAACCATTCATAAATCATTTCAAATTTTACATTGACGGTTCGTTGTCAGACAGGTATAATCTTTTTTCGGCATTATTTCAACTAGCAGGAGTATAAATTATGACAACACCCGACAGCGCACCAGCCGTAGCGCTTGAACCAAAAACCAAACTTAGCGGCAAAATTTTGAAGACAACACTCGCGGGGGCGCTTGTGGACATCGGACAGAGCGTTCCCGGTGTGATCCACATCTCACAACTCCAACAAGATGCAGTCAATAAAGTGGAAGATGTGGTGAAGGAAGGCCAGACTGTTGAAGTTTGGGTACGACGCGTAAAGAAGGACCGCATCGAACTGACAATGATCGAACCACTCGGCTACGAATGGAAAGAGATCGTGCCCGATTTGATCGTTAAAGGCAAAGTTGTCCGCATCGAAACATATGGGGCCTTTGTAGATTTTGGCGCAGAGCGGCCCGGTCTCATTCACGTTAGCGAACTCACCCGCGGATATGTCAAGACCGCCAGTGAGGTTGTAAAAGAAGGCGAAGAGATCGAAGCAAAAGTACTGGATGTCGATCGTCGAAAACGCCAAATCCGCTTGAGCATGAAAGCGCTTCAACCGGAAGTTGTTGAAGAAGCCAAACCCGAACGCGAAGAACGCAAGCGGACCCCTAGCAGCGACAAACGCAGCAGCAAGGGCAAGGGCGGCAAAAAGCAGGAAGAAGAATTCCAGATGGATGTTGAAGTGTCCAACGAGCCACAGTACACTGCAATGCAGATGGCATGGCAGGCAGCGCTTGAACGCTCCAAAGGTCGCGGTAAAGTTCGACCCAAGTCTTACAAATCTGCAACCGAAGAACAGGAAAAACTTTTCAACCGTACATTGGAAAAAAGAGTTTCCAGCAACTAAACAAAAAGAGCGAGTGTTGAACTCGCTCTTTTTGTTTCTCGTTTTCAAGGTCAAGAGACTTCGACTCCAAACAACCTATTTATTAAATTCACTTTTCAAAAACGATTCCATAAAACCATTCAAATTTCCATCCAACACAGATTGAGCATTTCCCACCTCAAAATCTGTGCGATGATCTTTAACCATTTGATATGGGTGCAGCACATACGAGCGGATCTGACTCCCCCACTCAGCTTTTGTATATTCACCGCGCAAAATCGCGCGCTCTTCATCTTTTTTGGCTGTCCGCAATTCCAATAAACGCGCGCGTAAGATCTTCATCGCAAATTCACGGTTTTGGGATTGCGATCTTTCATTCTGACAGGTCACGACAATGCCAGTCGGAATATGGGTTAAACGTACTGCAGTTGCATTCTTCTGAACGTTCTGCCCACCCGCACCGGAGGAACGAAAAACATCCAGCTTTATATCTCCGGGATTGATATCGACATCCGCTTCCTCCATGGAAACCTGAGGAAGAACTTCGATCAACGCAAAGGAAGTATGCCTGCGGTGTGCCGCGTCAAATGGAGAAAGGCGCACCAGGCGATGCACGCCTTTTTCCGAGCGCAAATATCCGAACGAATATTGGCCGCTGACCGCAATCGTTATACTCTTTGTTCCAGCTTCTTCTCCGGGAGAAAAGTCCAAAATATCGGTGGTAAAACCCTGCTCTTCCGCCCAGCGCAGATACATGCGTTGAAGCATTGCCGCCCAATCCTGTGAATCCGTCCCGCCAGCGCCGGCGTGAATGGCGAGAATCGCATCATCATGATCATACGGTCCTGAGAGCATCATCGTAAAAGAGCGCTTTTCAAGGTCGACTTCCAGTTTTTCGATCTCCCCTTCCAGTTCCGCGCGCAGCGATTCGTCGTTAAGGCGCGCCAGATCGGTCATATCATGAAGATGCTGTTTTAAAGCATTCCAGGATTCCACTTCATTACGTATGCTAGCGACGGCCTTCATCACGCGCTGTGCGTTCGTTGAATCAATCCAAAATTCAGGATGTTCAGTATCTTTTTCAAGTTGCGCTAATTGGATTTCCTTGCCCACCAAGTCAAAGACGCACCAGTAGTTGTTGAGTCAGGTCATTCGCGGCCTGCAAGCGATTAAGCAAATCCTGCATAAATCCTCCTAAACATTCGATAAAATTCCATCAACAAAAGCATCGGGGTCGAAGGGTTGTAAATCTTCGGGCTTCTCGCCCAGACCCGCAAAAAGAATCGGCAATCCTAATTCGCGTTGAATGGCAAACGCCATGCCGCCGCGCGCAGACGAATCAAGTTTCGACAGAATGACGCCTGTTACATGAACAGCATCTTTAAATGAGCGCGCTTGCTGCAACGCATTCTGTCCTGTCGTTGCGTCCAGCACAAGCCAAACTTCATGCGGCGCGCCTACGAGGGCCTTGCCAACCACGCGATTAACTTTTTTCAATTCTTCCATCAGATTAAAACGGGTGTGCAGGCGTCCCGCAGTATCTATCATGACGATGTCTACGCTGCGAGCGACTCCTGCCTGAACAGCATTGAACGCCACTGCGCCGGGATCGGACTCCGAAGCACCTACGATCACTTCGACCTTTAGCCTGTCACCCCAAACCTGGAGCTGGTCCATCGCTGCGGCGCGGAAGGTATCAGCGGCTCCGAGTAGAATCTTTCGCCCTTCAGAATGAAAACGTGAGGCAAGCTTCGCAATCGTTGTGGTTTTACCCGAGCCGTTCACACCAACAACCAGAATAATGGAAGGCTTATGATTCAAATTCAAAACAGGCGGCGATTCGAGGCGCGTACGCAACTCCTGCCGAAGGGCCGAAAAAAGTTCATTCGCGTGAATCAAGCCCTCGGTCCGTTTGATGCGTTTAAGTGAATCCAAAACTGAAGCCGCGGTTTCGATTCCCATATCCGCCTGAATGAGAAGAGTCTCCAGATCGTCCCAGGTTTCATCGGTAATCTCTGATGCGCCAAGCATGGAGGCGATCTGTCCAAACGCGGCCTTGCTGGAGCGGGAGAGTCCATCTTTCCAACGTGAAAATAAATTAACCATGACGCGCGATTATATCACGCGGGATTAAATCGTTTTATGTTATACTGCGCTGGCTCAGTGAGGCATTATGGAAAATGCATGGCGTGAAGTTTCGACATCCTGGCAAGGGGGCACAGCCTTTCTAGGAACCAACAAAGACGGCGCACAGATACAGATCGGAAAATTGGAAGGTCAATCAGGCGTTGGCCCCATGGAAGCTGTATTAACTGCGCTGGCTGCCTGCACGGGCGATGACGTTTTGGCGATCTTGAACAAGAAGCGCCAGCATGTTACCGAGTTAAAAATCAACGTGCGCGGCAAGCGCGCGGAAAACCCGCCCAAGGTATATACTGAAATTCATGTAGAATATATTCTGCGCGGCAACGATCTACAGGAAAAAGATATCGAAAAAGCAATTCGTTTGTCAGAAGAGAAATATTGTTCAGTAGGCGCAATGCTTGGAAAGACAGCAAGGATATGTACATCATTCAAGATGCTTACCTTGGATGAAACAACAAATTAGAATTTTGAAAAGAGAAAGGAATATAAAAATGTCTGGAGAACCTATTCACATTTCAGATGAGACCTTTGAAAAAGAGGTGATGCAATCATCACTGCCTGTGATCGTGGATTTTTGGGCGCCGTGGTGTAACCCCTGCAAGATGATCGCCCCCACACTTGAGAAGTTAGCCAAGGAACAGGAAGGCAAACTCGTTGTAGTCAAGATCAATACCGATGATCATGCGGAATGGATGCAGAAATTTGGCATTCAAGGAATTCCCACGCTGCTTTTTGTTTCCGGCGGCAAGGTGGTGCATCGTCAGGTTGGCGCACTGCCGGAACGGATGCTGCGCGAAGTGGTTACACAATTCATGGAAGTAATCAGCCACAACTAGGATTTCAATCAAGGAGCTGGTTATGAAAAAAGTGTTCTTTCTGGCGATCGCGTTCAGTCTATCTCTCAGCGCGTGCCTGCCCGCCATACTGCAACCTCAGGCCACCCCCACAGCCAGCCCACCCCCTATTTCAGTTGAAGATTTGCAGGCCACCGCAACGATCCTTGCGCAGGAATCTCTTCAATCACTGCCTAGCCCCATACTCGCTCCGAGCGAAACTCCTGTGGCAGTGACCGCAACAAATACCGCAACTCAGGAAGTTCCTACAGAGACGCAAAACCCGATCCTGCTGACATTGACTGCAACTTTAGGCGCAAGTATTGCATTGCCAGAAAATGGGACAGCCACACCAACCACCACCGCAACCCTGCCAATCAATAGCACGCCAACAATTGGGACGCCTCTCCCTTTGCATTCCGGCACAATGCCTCCCAATTTGCCATACGGGAAAATCACTTTGATCAATCGGTCAAGAGTTGAGGTTTACATATCATTGCGATGCGTTACCAAAGACGGCTATGTCACAATCATCGAATATCCCGTAGACGGTATGATTAAGACAAATGCCCCCGCTGGAAGATATACGTATGTGGTCTGGGTGGGCGGCAGACAAATCCTTGGAGATTTCGCCCTAAGCAAGGCTCAAAACCTTACAATCAAAATTTTCAAAGACCGGGTTGAAATAAAATAGAAACCTGAATAACAAATAGGAATGGAGAAAATATGCTTAAAAAATTACCAGTTGTTTTGCTTGCCCTAGCCGTTCTCTTAACGGCTTGCGGTCCGCAAGGCACACCAACGCTGACATCAGAAGAAGTTCAAGGTACGGCAATTTCAGCCGCATGGTCCATAGTTACGTTGACTGCGGCCGCCGTCCCAACGGCCACGCCAACAGAGACACCAAGCCCAACGCTTCCACCTACGCTTACGTCAATGCCATCACCGACATTGGACCTCGCTCTTGCGACCATAGCAATTCCCACCAGCACAGCCTCCGGCGATGAATGCTGGAAGCCATTGGTTGTCAGTTCGGGAGCAAGAATGACACGCCTGCGCTTGCAGAATGAAACCAAAGGTCCGGTAACCCTTACGATCTATCTTCACAAGACTCCGTTTGGAGATTGTGGTTATACCGGGCATACAATCGGAAAAGGCGAGAGGGTTTTCGTTGACTATCCTCAGGGATGCTATGATTTCTCTGCATTTATCAACGACCCCAAAAAGCCGGGTAAAGCCTTCGGTGGCGGGAGCAATACTTGCTCCAATAATAGTGATTTGTGGGTTGTAAAGATTGGCACAGATATCATCAACCTGCTTTCACCGTAACGCGATAACAGCATAGGAAATAAAATAGCGGCTCATGGCCGCTATTTTATTTCCTACTCAGTTGCTCGTTCTATTTTTGCTCCCAACAGGCGCAGCTTCTCATCCACGCGCTCATATCCCCGTTCGATCTGGCTGATATTTCGTATCTTCGAAGTGCCACTGGCCGCCAGCGCCGCCAATACCAGTGCCATTCCAGCGCGAATATCCGGGCTTTCGAGCTTTTCCCCATAAAGCTGCGTGCGCCCTTGAATTAAAACCCGGTATGGATCGCACAATATGATGCGAGCGCCCATTCCCACAAGTTTGTCTGTAAAATACATACGGCCTGAAAACATCCAATCATGAAACAGAACAGAGCCAGTGGCCTGGGTCGCGACAGTAATGGCAATGCTGGTTAGGTCTGTGGGGAAAGCAGGCCAGACGTTAGTCTTAATCTCAGGCACGGCACCATCGAGGTCTGAAGCGATGGAAAGAGACTGCTCGGCAGGCACAATCAGATCATCGCCATTCACCAGCCAATTTACACCCAGACGATGAAAGACCTGCCTGACCATTTCAAGGTGCTCAACACCGGCGTTGCGAATTCGAATTTCGCCATGCGTTACAACAGCCGCTCCTATGTAACTGACAACCTCCAGCAGGTCGGGGCCGACTGTAAATTCCCCGCCTTTCAAATGAGAGACGCCCGAAATATACAAGGTGTTCGAACCAATACCATCTATCTTCGCTCCCAAACTGTTTAAGAACCGGCACACTTCCTGCACGTGCGGCTCGGATGCGGCATTCCGAATTTTAGTTTCACCTTTGGCAAGCACAGCCGCCATGACGGCATTCTCTGTTGCTGTCACACTTGCTTCATCGAGAAGAATATCGGCACCGTGCAATTCGTCTGCTTCAATATCGAAGACGCGGTCATAGGTCACCTTTGCGCCAAGTGCGCGCAGAGCCAAAATGTGAGTATCCAAACGGCGGCGGCCGATCACATCTCCACCGGGAGGCGGCAAACGAAGGCTACCCGCGCGCGCCAGAACTGGTCCAGCGATGAGAATTGATGCTCGAATGCGTCGACACAGGTCCGGGTCCAGATGCGAAGCGGTTAATTCCCGGGTTGTGATCCGCCAACTGTTCCCATCCAATTCTTCGATTTGAGTGCCCAGACTCTCGATCAATTTTCGCATCGCCAACACATCGCGGATCCGGGGTACGTTATGAAGCACAACCGGTTCGTCGGTTAACAAACAAGCCGCCAGCAAAGGCAGGGCCGCATTTTTGTTTCCAGAAGGAGTGACCTCGCCATGTAATGGTTCCCCGCCTTCCACAATAAATTCTTCCATAAAATCTCCTTAGAGCTTTCAGAATTGTAAGGCGATTTAATTAATTCGCCAATAACATTACAGTTGACTTGCACGCAATAACGACTTTGTAGGTACATCAAATTGGAATTATAATGATTTCAATGGATATAATTTTAATCATACCCATATTGATTGGATGGCTTGCAGGGTTGATTGTAAACTATCTGGCCGACGTCCTGCCAATTACACGGCGCTTCAGTCAACCAACCTGCCCGCAATGTAACGCGCAATTCTCGTGGAGAGATTATCTCCTTTTTCGACCCTGCCCAAACGGACATCCGCGCAGGTTTCGTCTTTGGATTGTTCAAGCGGTAATGCTCGCGGTCAGTACGTACATTTGGATCAAGCCGCCGTCAAAACTTGGATATCTGCTTGGTCTTCCCCTGATCATTTACTTCGGAATCGTCTTTGTGATCGACATGGAGCACCGGCTGATCCTCCACCCTACCAGCATCTTCGGATCCTTTCTTGGACTGTTAGTTGGTACTGTTGCTCATGGGGTTAAGAATACCCTTTTGGGTGGTTTGGGCGGCCTGCTGGTCATGCTGACCCTTTATTATTTTGGCGTCCTGTTCGCCCGCATGAGGACAAAACGCATGCTCGCCATGGGTCAGGAAGCGGACGATGAGGAGGCACTCGGCGCAGGAGATGTTATCCTTATCACCATTCTTGGGTTTATTCTCGGATGGGAGTGGATTTGGTTTGGCTTGTTGTTCGGCATCCTGCTCGGCGGCTTTTTCAGTTTGCTGCTCATCCTCTGGCTGGTGATCTCACGCAAATACGAAAAGAATGCTTTAATGCTCTTTATACCTTACGGTCCATATTTCATTACCAGCGCCTTTCTTATAATCTATTTTCCAAGATTTCTCGCAATGATCGTACCTGGATAAAAGGGCTATATAAAATGAAACCATTCTCTTTCAAATCACACAAAAAAAATCGCGCACAGGCCATGGTGGAGTTCATGCTCGCCTTGCCGCTCCTGCTTTTACTTATCTATGGCACGATCGAAGTTGCGCGGCTGATCTTCATTTTTTCATCGGTCTCGAACGCATCGCGTCAGGCCGCGCGATTCGGCTCCGCAACCGGCGGAACTGACGATATTGCCTACTATCAAGACTGCGATGGCATTCGTGATGTTGCCAGCCAGTCGGCATACATCATTCCATTCGACGAGATCAATATCACTTATGACCGCGGCATAAACCCGGACGGGACTCAAGTTCCCATCTCGAACATTAACCCCAGCCCGGATGCAGATTCCTGCCCAATCGGGGACGATATGATCCGCAACGGTGACCGCATTGTTGTGCAAGTCACAGCCTACTATGAACCGATCATTTCCATCATCCCCATCAAGCCGTTAAAAATCGTATCCGCCAGCGCGCACTCATTTTTAGTCTCCGTTCCCATTGTCGGTTCGGCCATGCCAACCGGGTTTTCCGCTGAAACCAGCACTCCATCCATAACGCCAACCGTTTTAACTGCAACCAGCCTGCCAACACTCATCCCGTTCACCTTCACACCCACCTATTTCCCGCCATCGGGTAATACGCCAACTCGCGGCCTGCCGACAAATACATTATCACCCACCATTACCCTGACATCATCCAGAACACCTCCCGCAACTTATACACCAACCATTAGCCCCACGCCGATCATGTGCTCCGGGCTCAGTGGTGTGTCGCATGGTCCGCTTATCATTGATAAAAACGTAATGAAAATGGAAGTCTACAACAACACTGGTTTCACACTCTCCACAGCTCAAATCTATCTTGAGTGGAATCATGACACAGGTCATAAATCCATCAATGACCCGACTCTGCACCTAAATCAAATCATATTTGCCACACAGTTATGGAATGGGGATATCCATTCCCCGTCCGCGTATATTCCGGCATACTATCCAGTCATCCCAACCGGCTTTTCCACCATACAGTTTATATTCCATCAAAATTATGATGTGCCTGATGGAACAGAGAGGATCATCATCAACATAGGCACGCCGGGCTGCACCAACTATCCGGTGGATTCCAGGAATTAAAAATACGTGAATCTTATGTTGATTTCAAAGAAAGAAAAAAAATCCTCCAAGAAGGAACGCGGCCAGAGCCTGGTTGAGCTGGCTATCAGTCTGCCAGTGCTCATCCTGCTATTACTTGGCACGGTTGATTTTGGAATGGCAATCTTTTCCTATTCAATTCTGCGGGACGCAGCCCAGGAGGGTGCGTTTTACGGTTCTTTCAACCCGACTAACAAAAAGGAAATCGAAAATCGCGCACGGAATATCTCACCTCAAAAAGAAAATAGCAGCTCCTCGTCAATCGTTAATTTGAGGAATAAGGAACTCGTAAAAGTTACCGTGAAAGCGATCGGCGATTCGTGTCAGGGTATAACCAATGGAAAAGCAAACAGTATGCAAGTCAGCGTGTCGTATAAGTATCCGATCTTGATGCCATTCGCCGGGCCGGTAATTGGCAACGCAACGATCTTGTTGACTGGCACCGCCACGAATATCATCCTTCAACCGCCATGTCCATGATGCGCATCTTTTTAAAACCATCTGCTTTCAAAAAAGGGGAACGCGGTCAGGCAATGATCATGATCGTGTTTTCGATCATAGGTCTTATTGGCGCCGCTGCGCTGGCGATTGACGGCGGCAATGCTTATGTTGACCGTCGCAGGGCTGAAAGTGCGGCATCCGCCACCGCGCTTACGGGAGCAGTCACACGTATCGAGGGCGGTGACTGGCGAAGCGCGGCACTCGCCACGGCTGCCGCAAATGGTTACGATAATAACGGGATCACAAATACCGTTGAATTGAACACACCACCCACCAGCGACCCATATTCGGGAGATCCCGAATATATCGAAGTGATCATCACCTCCTATGTGGACACGTATTTTGGCCCAGTGATCGGCGTTCCGCAGGTTATTAACAGGGTAAAAGCCATTTCCCAATCCAAGCCGGCAGTGCTCGGAGAAATGTTCGATGGGTATGCGCTCGTAAGCCTCGCTCCCCATAGCAGGTGTGACCGGAATCAGTCGTTCTGGATTCACGAAGAAGCCACAGTCAGCCTTGAGGGCGGAGGGATTTTCATCAATTCCGACAACAAGGATTGCGCCTTTATTCAGTTTGGGAGCGGGAGCGTGCGCATTAACGATGAAAGCCCATTTACAGTTGTCGGCGGTGCGCAGGTACAAAAACCCAAGTTGATCACCCCATTTCCAATGCAGACCGGGGCAATCCCCATATCCTATCCGCCTGCGTTCCAAATGCCCAAAGTAAGCTGCGGGGCAAAAATTGCGACAGCGGATGAGCTTACCGGCACAATAACCTCAGGCAGTTGGGGCAGCGAAGACTTTCCACCGGAAGGCATCCATACCCTAGAAAGCGGGAACTACTGCCTGGACGGCGATTTCGTTCTCGATGGAGGGGAACGGCTGACAGGCAGCAACGTGGTTTTCTACTTGAAACATGGCGGCATCAAGATCAGCGGCAATGCAGAAGTTCAAATAAGCGCCCCACGGGGGGGGCCTTTAAAGGGATTGCTGATCTATCTGCCGATCAAGAACAAAAGTATTCTGTCTTTAAACGGGGATGGCGACTCGAACTTTACGGGAACGATCCTGGCCCCCGGCGCGGATGTGCGCCTCAATGGAATGTCATCAAACGAGGGCTTCCGCAGCCAGATCGTCGGCTACACCATCGAGGTGGACGGGCAAAGTAACATCATCATCAAGTATAAAGACGATCAAAACTATGATGCCTTCAAGATGCCGGAGGTAATCCTCGTCCAATAGCCGGAGCGCATGCGCAGGGACATTTTTGTGCGATAAAAAATCTTGGAAATATTCTTACATATCTGTAAGCGTTACAGGATACTTACATGGTATTACCTTGCCTTTGTAATGGTATATAATATGGTTGCAACAGTAAAAATAATGCAGCGGTTCTTCCACCATGCTTTAATCCAGCCATTACAGCCAATTGATCACCCACTCCGCCGGAACCGTTAGGGGATTACCTGGTTAAGCATGGCATAGTATAAAGGCAGAACTTATGAGAAACGCACTACAAAAAATACTTTTATTTATAAGACCAAATCCGCAACGGACAGGAAAAAAGCATAAATCCCCCGGGCAGAGCATGGTTGAGTTTGCGATTCTACTGCCGGTTCTGATGATCTTGTTTTCAGGCATGGTCGAGTATGGGTTCATGTTGAATACATATTTATCATTGCTTGATGCAACCCGGCAGGCCGCTCGTCTTTGCAGCAATGGGCAGCCCTTTCTTGTCGTGGATACGAGCACCGATCCAGCCACTTATACGGATGACCCGGCTTATCTTCCGGGTTGCGCACATGCAGTTACTGCCTCTCTCGACCCATCTGAAATAGACCCAGACTCCACCGCGCGCCAAATCGTGCTGGACAGTGTTCGTGACGATGTTCTGATTTCTGTATTGAGCGTCAGTGTTACTGTAGATGAAGACACAGGTGACAGCGTCGTCTCAATCCAGAGACATCCTGAAGGCACTTATCACAGAGAGTACGGGAATCAGATCACGAAATATTCCGATGCGGCAATCGTGGAGTATATGACCCAGAACGGTACCACCCCAGTTGAATCTGGAATCTTAATTGTGGAAGTATATTATGGGTATAAAGGAATTCTTGGCCTGCCCTGGCTAAAAATGTTCATGTCACCGGATGACCCGGTTATGTTGCACGCTTCCACGATCATGCCATTGGTTGCGGCGAAACCATAGGCTTTGTTGATACACGCCTAATCTCTGTAGCGCGACATTTATGTCGCCTGCAAGCCAAGCGAAATAAATGTCGCGCTACAAAAATTGCTTTTGTTTCTTTGGCATGGAACGGCGCTTTGCTTCGCCGTGGTCTTACTCAGAACGACATTGTATAAATGAGTTAATTATGATCAAACAACGCATTCAAAAATTAGTACACAAAACCGAACGTGGGCAGGCGATCATCCTGGTCGCGTTTGCCATTATTGGGCTGGTTGCCATGGTTGGCCTTGTGACCGATACTGGTATTTTATTGATCGAATACGGCAAGCTCAAGCGCGGCGTGGATGCGGCAGCGGTTGCGGCGGCGCAGCAATTTCGTCTGCCTACCAGCGGGGCCACCGAAATTGATAAAGTGGCCTTGGAAAATGCTGCGAGGAACTTCCTGCAGCTCAATCAATCTTCAGATATCACAAGCGTGATTGTGCATTCCTGCGAAGACAACCCGGCAGATACATTTACCGATGTGGACAGTAGCGGTGTTTGGGAGGAAGGCGAACCACTCATCCAGGACTGGGATAGTGACGGGGAATATGATGCCAGTGAAAGGCCGGTTTTATGCAACCCTGATCCAACAGATCTCAAAAACAACCGCAAATTGGTGGAAGTGATCGCATCCAAGAACATTTACTTTGGCTTTTTAAGGGTCATTGGAATAGAATCCACAACAGTGACAGCCAGTTCCACTGGCGAGGCGGCCACGATTGACCTCGTGCTGGTGATTGATACATCCGCCTCCATGGCTTTCCAGACGGATGGAATCGATGAGCGCAGCGAGGGCGACGACCCAAAGGTTTGTAATAGCGATGATACGTGTCAACCCATGAAAGCTGTAAAAGATGTGGCGCTGGATTTTATTGATACGCTGTACTTAGATTATGACCGGGTTGCAATCGTAACGATGACCAGCCAGCGGCCTGATAAAGATCGTCATCCGCGCTTATTGTTGCCTTTAACCTCTTCGAAGGCTGAAGTTATCAATGCAATTAATGGCATCACAGTGTTCGAGCCGCGAGTGTGCGATCCTTCGAATCCTGATATTCCAGGGACATGCATTAAATATGCAGGCGGGGTTTACGATCCTGTCAATGATGTAAATATTGGCGGGATTTTTCAAAATGCTGACTACTGTGATATATGGCAAGAACATAATTTCGAAGCAACGGCCGACCCATCCTCCTGCCCTTCCAGTAATATAGGCGGAGCGCTTAAATTGGCGAGAAGCGCATTCATAGATCCAGACCCTGACTACACAGGCCGTCTGGATGCCTTTTGGGTGGTAGTTAACTTATTTGGTGGTCCTGCAAATGCGACTGACGCTAATAACGCTCCTATAAGCGATACCGACTCAACCCCAAAATACCCCTATGGGTATTGCCCAAGATATACCTGGACTTACAAGTGGCTAGATGTGGGTGGTGGTTTTTGCCGCGATATGCTCCCCAGTACACGACATCATGACACTGATCCACTGGAGCCTTACATAAACCCAGTAACTGAAGTGGTAGACCCCTACAGCCCAATTTCCCATTACGATGCCGATGATTATGCGCGAGATATGGCAGACAGCCTCGCAACCTTGATCTCTGGCGAGGGGGTTACCATCTTTACCATTGGCTTGGGCGCTCAGGTTCAAAGAACGAATACAAGCGCGGAGTACTATCCCTCGCCAAATGAAACGACGAAGATCGCGCCTGCTGAAGCCCTCTTCCAATATATTGCTGAATGTGCCGGAGAAGGTGTTGACGTTATAACTTACGTGTCACCCACTAATCATCATTGCAAACCTGATCCTACCACCCTCGTTATAAACCACGGGCAATATTTTTACGCGCCGAGTACTGATGCGCTTCGAGAAATTTTTGATAGAATTGCAAAGAACATTGCCACCAAGATCTCGCAATAATCCGGCATCAAAGGAATTCGTATGAATATATTATTCTCTCCAAAAAAGAATGGAAGGCGCCAAAAGCCTAAAAGATGGGGGCAGGCCATGGTGGAATTTATGCTCATCCTGCCCATCTTGTTGCTGGTTCTTGTTGGGATTCTTGAGTTTGGGCGCTTATTCTATGCCTGGCTGATCATCGAAAATTCCACCCGCTTCGGCATCCGGTACGCCACAGCCGGCACTTATGATCCAGTACACTGCCAGGATTCACCATCTGACAGTGACACCCTCCCCTGTGGTGGTGATAGTGAATTAGATGAAATTAAAGCTGCCCGGCTGGAATCCATCAAAGATGAAACCAGACGGGTGATCGTCGGTTTCCATACGAACGAAAAAAAGGTAGTCACAGACCCCTTTACAGAGGCCGATATCGAGTATTTGAAAATCACAGTTTGTTCGGATGAGACAGTCTTTACCCCGCCCCAAATGGCCACCCCCGGAATATATGCCGACTGCGAAGTTGATGAAAACGCAGGCGACCCTGCCAAACAAGTCTTTGTGGCGGCCGACTATAACTTTACCTTTATCGTTCTGCCGATCTTCGGCTTCAAAACGGAGATGATCCATATCGCATCCTACCGTTCGGGAATCAACGAATCCTTCCGCATTGCCAAGATCGTAAACCTACCGTCAGACCCGGACCCCGACGGAGGGATTTACCGTAGCCCTACGCCAACAAACACAAAAACAGGCACACCCACAGAAACGGTGACTGCCACAATTACACCAGAAAATACCGACACCCCAACAGTTACACTTACGCCAACACTTACACGCACGCCAACCTATACCCGCACGCCATCAAGGACACCCACAGTAACAAGGACGCCGACGATCACTTATACACCAACAATCACACCCTTCCCTGTCTGTGATGAAATTACGCTCGGCACCCCCTACTTCTCAGATAATTTATTCTATGTGCCTGTCACCAACGGGAATCTAAACCAGATCCGTTTAACCATTTCCTACCTGAATTGGACAGTGCCCGCTGTCACACCGGCCATGTATCTCTCGGACCTTAGATTTAACGGAACAAGTTATTTAACCGGTGCAAACATCCCCACATCGCCGGTCACTACCAATGTCCGTCCGACCAGCACCCCGCCGGGCATCGGACTCAATGCCGGCGCCTCAGGTACTTGGCGCGCCACATTCCAGAATAAAAGCTTTATCGGCACATACAGCGGTATATTAACCTTCGATCTCGGCGGTTCCTTTGGAACCTGCGAAAAAGACTTCTCTTTCGACGTGGCAACATCCACCCCGACCCGCACCCCGACCGCCTCACGCACCCCAACCCGCACGCGCACCCCAACCCGCACACCTACTATAACGCGCACCCCCACCGTAAGCCGCACCCCCACCGTAAGCCGCACACCTACCATCACGCTTACACCTACCATTACACTAACGCCAACACGGACCCCAACGCGGACGCTCACGCCAACGAGAACGCTGACACCGACAAGAACGCTCACACCGACAAGAACGCTCACACCGACGAGAACGCTCACACCGACAAGAACGCTATCACCCACCGTAACGCTGACACCGACAAGGACTCTCACACCAACCATTACACGCACACCCAGCGTTACAAGTACCCGCACACCCTCGCGTACACCCACACCCACGTACACACGCACGCCCACGCGCACCATTACGCCCTCACCGACAAAGACGCTAACACCGACTCGCACACCGACCGCAGTTCCAACCACTTCGCCGACACGCACGCCCACGCGCACCGTCACGCCAGCCTGTGTTGACTGCTAAATAGGTAAACAAACGTAAAAAATATCCGCCCAAGTGGCGGATATTTTTTACGTTATAATCCCAACCATCAAACAAAAGGAGGTGGAACGAAAAATTTTATTGGGAAAGACAGCGCATGGACTTTGGTTATATCCCTGCTCAAGGCGGCGTCCTCGCCGCCGGGGACAGCGGTGGAGCGCTTATGCAAAAGAGCTATTACCAAAGTTGACGAGGATGAGGGTTCTCCATTGCGAAATGGAGTTAATCTTGTGAGACCTGACAGGTTTTCTGAAACCTGTCAGGTCTGTGAGCGGCAAGAGAAAATCGGAAGATCAGCGGAAGCCCTTCGGGTACGCCATACCCGTCATTCTTTCCCTCCAAGGAAAACTTTGCCAACAATACCACGCGAGTGATCGCGCGGGCAAAAGGCAATGGGTGGCAAACATCACGTCATTGCGAGGGTGTTCCTCCCGAAGCAATCTCCCCATCAATATGGAGGATTGCTTCGTCGGAAAGAGCATCCTCCTCGCAATGACGACATCAACAATCGGAGGATCCCTACCATGTGTGGAATCGTCGGATATGTCGGTCCGCGCGACGCGGTGTCGATTATCCTCAATGGCCTGAAGAGGCTTGAATATCGCGGCTATGATTCGGCTGGAGTCGCTGTCATAAACAGCAGCCAGATCGAGGTCAGAAGAGACGCGGGTAAATTGTCACAATTGATTGACCTTGTAAGC
>JACRBH010000221.1 GCA_016234535.1 Chloroflexota bacterium | reverse complement strand
CGCTGATCAACGCGAGGTAGCTTGATAGTTTTTGGTTTTCGCCTCCTCATACATAACTCCTTAAAAGAATTTGTATGAGAAGTATAGGGCTTATTAATGTGCAACGACTATGTTAAATTACTTATCGAACATACCACTAGTTCAAGGCATTGCATTTGACTTAGAGGGAACTATTATTGATGTGGAGTCTTTGCACCACATTGCACATCTCCACGCCGCAGCAGATATTGGCATTAATCTTTCATGGCAAGAGGCAGTAGTACAATTGCCTCATTTTGTTGGTGGGCCTGACGAAGAAGTCGCCATTGAAATAGCTTTGTTAGCCAGGAATGAAACATCACCAGAAAAAGTTCTTTTAGCAAAGCGCGTTTATTTCAACGATCTCCTTCATAATAAGAAAGATATTGCGCCAAGAAAAGGATTTAGAGAATTTTTAAACTGGGTGAAAAGTCTGGGAATTGACACTGCCATTGGAACAGTAAGTGAACATAACTTAGTCTTACACCTTCTAAAACAGGCTAACTTGGAATCCGAGTTTTCGCCACAAGTTATTGTTGCCAAAGAGGATGTAACTAAACTTAAACCTTCACCTGATGTTTATTATGAAACAGCCCATCGAATGGGTATCAATCCAAATAATCAATTAGTGTTTGAGGATTCGATAATTGGCCTTAGTGCTGCTCGGCTTGCTGGATGTCGTTTGGTCGCTATGCCAACAATACAACTGCCCGATTATGTACAATTACTCTATCGAACTGGAGCAGAAGCAGTCTTTATGTCATGGGAGGATAACAACATAAGATTGTTTATTCAAAAATTTGTCGATAGCACTGGAGACCCATCACATGTTTGAAGTAACCTCTGCATGGAAGTCCGCTTTTCCTGAAGCCCACGTGGGAGTATTGGCGATGCGCAATGTCGTCAACCCTGCGCATCACACCGTCTTGGAACAACAAAAAGCAGAATTGGAAGAACGACTGCGCGCTCAATTTGCCGGTCAGAATCGGGCGGCAATTGCAAGCCATCCGATTCTGCAGGCATACAACGAATATTATCGCCATTTCAAGAAGACTTATCATGTCCAACTCCAGATAGAGTCGATCCTCTTGAAAGGAAAATCAATCCCAAGCGTGGCATCGCTGGTCGAAGCCATGTTCATGGCGGAAATAAAGAATATGCTGCTTACTTCGGGACATGATCTGGATGTTTTGCAGCTTCCCCTCACATTGGCAGTCACAACCGGCAATGAAAGCTATTTGCTGATGCGTGGAGAGAATCAAATCGTCAAGGCCGGGGATATGGTGATCAGCGATAAGGAGGGAATCATTTCGAATATCATCTACGGTCCCGACCAGCGCACGCAGATCACAGCCAGTACGCGAAATGTTGTGTTTACAGTCTATGCTCCAAACGGGATTGATGAACAGACTGTGACGCAGCACTTGCAGGATATTCGGGAATACGTACTGGTCATTGCTCCACAGGCACAGGTTGAATTGCTCAAAGTTTATGGTTGAGATTAAACACCGAGGCAAAACCATGATCACATTTCGCCCCATGAATTTGGAAACCGATGCCGCCGACATGGCGCGCATTTACAGTCATACCAGTGTTGAACCGATCACCGAAAGGACAGCCCGCGACTGGTGGGCTCCGCGCAAGGATGAATTCCGTTTAACGACGCTTGCGCTTGATGAAAACAACAAAGCCATTGGCTATTGGGATCTGGAGCGCGAAACATGGATGAAACCCGGCCGCTTCTTCATCAAGGTCATTGTCACACCTGAATTCCGCAACCGCAAACTCGGCGCGCAAATGTATGCAGAAGCCCTGCGTGCGGCGCGTACACAAGGCGCGACCGAACTTGAGAGCCGTATCCGCGAAGATGATGTCATCTCGAATCAGTTCGCAGAAAAACGCGGCTTCAAAACCGAATTCCATTTTTTCGAATCGACCCTGGACCTGACCCGCTTCGATGAAAAGAAATTTGACGACCTATTGGCGCGCGTCCATGCGGAAGGATTCCGCTTCTTTTCCCTGGCTGAAGCTGGTGTCACCGACGAGAACAAGCATAAGCTGTATGAGGTCAACCGCGATTCCGACCTCGACAATCCTGGTGGCGGCGGAAACTTCCCCGACTTTTACGCATTTTCCAAAAATGTATTCGATGCTTCATGGTTCCGCGCCGATACACAGATCCTCGCTTCTCTCGCGGACCGTTGGGTGGGTCTCTCCGCGATCGGCCTTTATCCTGAGGAAGGCTACGCCTACAACGCCTTCACCGGAGTTCTGCGCGATTACCGCAGCCGTGGACTCGCCCAGGCATTAAAACTGCAAACCATTTTGCTCGTCAAAAAGGAAGGCGCGCGTTACATCCGCACGAATAACGATTCTCACAACGCTCCCATGCTGGCGATCAATCGCAAACTCGGTTATCAACCAAAACCGGGAATGTATCAAATACATTGTATTATCAACTCACCTTACACACTCAAGCATGATTCCCTCCCGAATGACATCGGGACGATGTGAGCGAAAGCGAAGGGTCCCTGAGATAATCGTAGAGGTTCTCACCTGCATGATTTGCTTAGCAAATCACGTTCGGCGTAAGTGTCGCTCCGCTCAGAACGACACTGCGTAAGGTGAGTTATCAAATAAAAAGAGGGCTGTCTCTTTTTCAGACAGCCCTCTTAATTATTAAGCTATAGCTTCAACAACTTTATCTGTTCATCGTGGGCGAAGTTCGCAGTCTGCGCGCAAGCAGGATCACGATCACGAAGGCGAGTGCCATTACAACAAGTCCGGGCAGACCGACTTCATCTGCGAAGCCGGTGGTCGGCAGGGCGGTTGTCGTTGGCAAGACGGTAAGCTGCGCGGCGGCGGCCTGGGTATATGCCGCGCCAATGGTGGCGGTATTCGCAACTGAAGTGCTGTCCAATCCCGCAGCTTGTGGGGCCTGTGACGTGCCGGCGACTGTGGCCGTGGCAACCTTCACGACAGAGGTTGGCACAGGCGTGGATGTCGTTGTGGGCAAACTAAGCAAACCTTCAAATGTCGCAGTGAGTGCCTGGTTGATAAAGGCGGCTGCGGTTGCGGTTGCATTATTGTTCGCCTCGGCCTGTTGCGCCGCTGTGCTGCGATTGCGCAAACCAAACAAATACACTGCCGCAAAACAGGCAATGGAGATTAATATGATCCCGCCCAAAATACCAACTGCGAGCATAAATGTACGGTTGTTATTTGATTCTTCCGGGAGCGGGGCATCCCCGCCTTCATCAAAATTAGGTTCATCGAAAGACATGAAGCACTCTCCTGATTATTTTTTATCACGAATTCTGGTCTTAATAACGTGAATTATCATCCACTGGATTATTATCCCACAACTTCAAGGTTTACGAGGGGTGCGATAACGGTTTCGCCATTCTCAAGTTTTACTTCGGCTGAAGGAGCGCGCAAGCCGCTCGGAAGCACGGTCAGGCCGGAGGGGATGGCAACGATCGTGCCGATCATTCCCAAAGCGGGCGGACGGCGCATCCGCACCTGCAAGCCCGGAGCGAACTCCTCCACTTCACGCGGGGCAGGCGGGTCTGAAGAGATGGGAAGCTGGATGATCGCCTCAGGGCGCGCGCCGCTGTAACGGTCATATATTTCTGCGTTAACGGTCACGTCGCGTTTGGCATTCGTGCTGAGCAATTTATAAGCGGCGGAATTCATCGGCATGGAACCAAATCCTTCAGTCACCATGATGGGATAACGCATTTCCCGCGCCACCGAAATAAGCGATGGATACAAGCTCGAAAGGATCAATCCGCGCACGGGCAATTCACCCGCAGCCTTCAACGCTTCTGCATCCCTGGCCATTCCCGCCAGCAGGATGGAACCGCGCAGGCTCACATCCAAACGATTGACGGCCAGCACACCCTCCGGGCCTTCAGCAAGGTTGACCAGCGCGCCCGAATCAATGCGGCCATTGCCCCAGATACCCTGCACTAATGCGCCGGCAGTTTGTATCACTGCGCCGCGATTCGGTATGATCTCAATCACAATACCGGGAATACCCGCCCGTAATTCTATTTTTGATTCACCGACTTCAAGTAGTATCTGCCCCCCACCCACCGCTACCACACGTCCATCGCGGGGAGATGTAACCAGACGCGGAAAAAGCCCGCCGCCCACGGCTATTTCCGCTTTGGCGGCAATGCGGTCATCCACTTTACATTTTATGAGGCGCTCTGCGGCCACCGGGGTAATGTGTAAGATGCGGGCCACATCCAACAGGATATGTTCGCGCGACCAGTTGGTTTCGGCGATCACTTCATTCGGGCTGACCTTTTGATTAAGGCGCACAAGCACCGTGCCGGAAACAGGCAAATACCGTTCCCGCACAATGGATGTAAGACCAACAATGTGATTTACAGGTGCTTGCATGGGCTATTCGCCTCCAATAGTCCAATTCCATTTTTTGATAAGTTCACGACGGCGCACTGCATCAGAGGGTAAATCCAGCGGACGGCCGCGCCCATCAAAGATCACGCCAAGCGCGCCGCCGCTAACAGGGATCGTGCCGCCGCGGCCGGGGCCAAAGCCGATATCCGCGCCGCGCAGACATTGAAAAGTCAGCTTGCCGGTTTCGCCGCTTTGCAACGGCAGTGTTTCAAGGCTTCCATACTTTAATTCCACACGCGCTTCAACCCCGTTTTCATAAGCCAGCTTTCCGCGCAAAATGGGCGTACCGTAATTGGCAGAGACCACCGCTGAGATCACTGTTCCCACGCTGAGGAATGCGCCGGACTCAAGCACTTGTACGGGAAGTATGTTGTTTTGCGAAGCGGCCGCTCCCAAAAGGGGAAGCAGGTTATTTTGATCGAGGATGACTGTGGTCACACCGACAGGCTGGATCGAGTCAAGGAGCAGGAGCAGGCTCTGGCCGGGGCGCGAAGCGTCGCTCAGCGCGCCTCCTCCCGCAAGGATCAATTCAAAGAGCGGAGTCAGATTCGGCTTGATGGCTGCGGCAGTGCGCGGAAAATCACGGCGCGCAGATTGCATCGCAAGGTAAAGGGATTGCCGCGCCGCCGCGTGCCCCATGGCAAGGTCTTCCTTTGTGGCGGCAATGGTGGACGGATACAATGATTTTTGATACAGGTAATCGCGCAGAGCACCCGACGAAATATCAAATGGTGACCAGCGCAGAATTTCTTCAAGCGATGTGTAATTAAGCAGGCCTGACAGGTTTTCACCCAAGCCAAACTGCGGATACACATTCAAGGTGGATTTGCTTTTGAAGCCCGCCGATATGATTGCGGCCGACGCGCCAATATCCACAACCAAAATTCCTTTTTTGGAACTGTTCATTTTTGCGAGGAAGCGCACCATGCGCCCGGTGGCATAAGCGGTCGGCAGGACATGCCCGCCGGACCATTGATCCAACAAGTCCACACCTTTGAGTTGGTTTTTGCGAATGCTGACAATCATATGCGCCAGTTCGCGCTGGGCAGGCTCAAGGTCTTCCGTGTCGAGCGAGGGGCGCACGTTCGGGCTGAAATGCAGTAAAGGAGCGAGTGAGCCGACCAGAGTCTTTACCTCATCGCCAAGCTTTTCATTGCCAGCATACAAGACTGCGGGACGTTTTTCTTCCGGCATTAGGAAACTGGCCAGGCCAATCGGTTCAAGCAGTTTCTTGATGGAACGTGACGCGCCGCCGTCTGTTCCACCGGCGATCACGATCAGGTCAGGCCGTACCCGTAAAATGCTGTCGATCTGCTGTTCCGGTTTGCGGTGGTCGTTCATGCCGATGGTTTCAACGATCCGCGCGTAGGTTGATTCAGTGAGGCGGCGCGCGCTCTCGATCGAGACATCTTTTAACAAGCCCACAACGACTGCCTTGATGGTTGCACCTGCGGATATGGTAACGACCAGCGCATCCACGCCCGACCCGTTGGGCTGGCTCGGTGTAATGAGGTTGCCCGTCCCATCGATCAGGGATTTACCCAAGATCGTCTGCAAGCTCTTGATGGCCTGGCGGGCGCCTTCGCTCACATCCTTATGCGGCGCTTCGGCAGTGGAAGGCGCCGTGCCGGAAACTACGAAGCGATATTCGCCTTCGACCACGTCGAACAGGACCGCGCGCGTATTGGCCGCGCCGATGTCTACAGCAAGAAGAGAGTTTCCGTCAACCAGTGATGAAGGCATATTTACAGAAAGTTCCCAATGAAGTTAATAAGCGACACAATGCGTTCTATGAATGCCGTCAATGCGGCGGCATAAACGCCCGCAAACACCGCGCCCAAGGTAATGCCAATGAAGATGCGTCCCACCCATGCGGATAATTCGATCAATCCCATGCGGTGCATGGAGCCATCCGCTTTGGGGCGCGCGCCGAAATGAAAATACGTGAGCGTAAAAATTGTACCGGCAAGAACGAACGCGCCATTGAATAATGTTTCAATGAGATTGACATTGCGCGAACTTGCAAGTGTCAGGTCAAATGCATTGATGGTTCCCATCACCTGCGGAATAAGCGTGCCAGCCACAGCGCCGGCAATTGTCACCGCCGCGCCGACACCGACCATGAACGCCATCGCAATGCGTGACATGCCGGCAAGGCGCGGGGATATTTTCATAAAGATCAATACCGCGCCGAGCAAAGGCACAAGCATGAGTCCCTTCTCGAGCATGGAGCCAAAGACCAATGGGTAAACCAGTCTCGGCCAGATTACCTGCCACCAGGCTACAGCGGCGATGTAACCGGAAGATACGCCAACGAAAATATAGACAGCGATCCGAAAGAGCGGATTATCCCCGATCAAATAACTGAAGACAAGCAGGGTGAACAAAAAGCTTAATATGCCTGTGATCAGATCAAGAGAAACAACCATGTTACTTCGCCTCCCCTGCCGCAACGCGATCCCGCAAACCTAAAGCCAAATTCAATAATCCACCGCCCAAAACCAATGCCATGGCCAGCAACATGCCAATGCTGTAAGCATCCCAATATCTTCGCGCTGTGCCATCGGAAGCGCCGCCATTTTTTTGTTCCACCACCGCGCCGCCATATAGACCGGCAACCAGTCCATTGACTTGTTGTGAGTCGTAGTACGGCTGGATCATCGGCGCGGCCTGCGCGCTGGAAATGACCAGGAGTGGGATTGTCCCGCGTGTGGTTGAAGTCTGCTCGATCCATGCGCGGGCTGAATTGGCATTATCGGTAACGATGATCAATGCCGCAAATTTCGAAAGTGATGTGATACCCTGCAATTGTGGAGTTGTCCATGCATCGGCGAGGGCCACGTCAAACGGAGCAGTCGTGGATGGGTTTTGCGCAAAGGCGCGGATGCCCATTTGTCCGCCGGGCAGGTAGCCCAAATTCAAAGATTGGAGTCCGCCGTCGCCGCTGAGCCCGGCCAAAGGTCCAGAGATGAAGCGCTCCGCCAGTATCCCGCCGGTTTCGTTGGTCGAGATAAATATCAGGTTTGGCTTTGACAGCCTATTAAATATCGGAGCGGCGGCGGCTTCCATTTCCGCGGATCGGGCAGGTTCGTAGTCGAATGCAACGAGTACGGGCGCACCCTCAGGAATGGATTGCAAAACTTCTATTGCGCCGTCAATTGCGGGTGGAGCGCCGACCGGCAGGGAGAAGGATTGAGTACCCATAAATAATACAGGCACTAAAATGACGAAAAGAACAAAGGTGATGACCCAGCGCAGGATGCGTGAAGTTTGGAGCGTGGAAAACGATCCGATGGGAACAGGCGCGGTTTCTGCGGCGACGATCTGTTCCAACATTGCCGCATGGGTTTGTTGTTCTTCATTTGCCAGTAATTTGATCGAATAGGCCTTTGGCCTGTTCGTGGCAGCATAGCCCGGTGCCGCCGGGAGCACACCTTGTAAACCGGCCAATGCCCCACGCGACTCAGGTGCCTGATCGCTGCCGGCAAGAGAGGCTAACGGGCTGCCTGAATCAACCGGGCGCATGGCCTGCACCCAGGAAGGCAATTCACCGGGCGTAATTGATTCGGCGCTTGTGGCGGCGGGTGTCAGATTGGATGCGCTCGGATTCTCTGTGGCATTTGAAAGCCAATCCGGCATGTCGGTAAAGAGCGCGTCCATGTTGTAACTGGCTTGCGCGTCCGGAGTAAAGGCAGGCGGCGGAGCGTCAACTATTTCATCCAGGGAAAATGCGGGGGTGGATTGCGGCTGTGAGGCATCACTGGATGCACTAAGCCAGTCGGGTGTATCAGAGGAAGGCTCAGAGGCCTGCTCTTCAGTTGGTTCTGAATAAATGGATGATTGCGGCGCGGCGGCTTTTAACCAATTCGGGATATCGCCAAATGATAAATTTTCATCCGCCGCCGGTTGTTCCGGTTCAGGCGCAACCGGCTCGGATGCGGGCAGGTCGGATAACCACACAGGCATATCCGTCTCAGCAGAGGAGACAGGTTTTTCTTCCTGCAACCATCTGGGGACTGTGCCTTGCTTGGGCTTTTCTTTTTCGACTGGGGGCAGATTTTGCATCCAGTCCGGCAAATTATCAGCGGATGAGCCTGCGGCCGCATCGAACGTACCCGGACCTGCTTCTGAAAAAGCGGCAGTCCCAGCGCTTTGAGTTTGATCTTGTGAGGCGCCCAAAGCGCGCAGCCAATCCGGTTCCTCGCCAAATGATGAAGCAGGAGAAGCATCGGACGCATCCTTCACAGCCTTGTTCCGCGGCTCATTCTCCTCAGCAAAACTACGCAGCCAATCCGGCGTATCCAAAGGAACAGATTCGCCCCCTGAGCTGAGCTGCGCCGCACTGGCGTTTTGCGCTTCGCTGTCAGCGGCCATCTGGCGCAACCAATCCGGCGTATCAGATGGAGCAGCCGGGGCGGAAAAAGAGTCATCTGGTATGGTTGGCTGTTCAGGTTGCTGCGGCGTTTGAGAACCGCTCGCTTCCCGGAACCAATCGTTCAAATCACTATTTTCATTGGTTGGCGTTACATCCTTCAACCATGAGGGTTCAGCGGGTTTAGCTTCCGCTGTTTCTTCCGGAGCAAAATCGTTCACGCCGCCCAATTCCACCCAGCGAACCTCGGAAGATTCAGGCTGATCCTTTTTTGGTTTCGGCGTGGCGCCGGTAATATTGGTAAGCCATTCGGGGGTTTCGTTATCTTCTTCGTCGCCCGCTTTTTGGGATTGCAGACCAGCCAACAGGTCAAATGAAGAAGCGGAAAATGATTCCTGTCTTGATTTGTCATCCGAGGCGGAATCTTTTTCTGTGGATTTTCTCGCAGAGTCACGCGCATCCCTTAGCCATTGGGGAAGGATCGGCTCGAGTTCAGCAGTGGTTTTCTTGGTTGGAGCCTGCCCGGGTTTAATCGGCGCATCCTCTCCTTTGAGAGAACCGGTCAAAGGTTCCAAACGTGACCGGCAATACTGACAGAATTCCTGATCAGGCAGGTTGCTTTCACCACAAACCGGGCACTTGATGACATCAGCCATTTAGTTGCCACCGTAGGGGCGGTCTGCGCCGAATAAAACACGCAGGCCGGTGGTAAGTGTGCCAAGCGCAACACCGATCAAAATACCGCGCGCGCCGCCCAACGCCAGAACTTGTGTTATCCACGGGCCGACAAAAGTACCCAACACCGGCATGTTCCCGAAGGGAAGCGTCGCCGAACCAAGGATAAGCAGCGCCGCTGTAACCAGGAATATGATACTCGTCAAATCTGCCCGGCGGCGCAACAGGCGGACGGCGGCATAAAGCAATGAGATGGTCAACAATCCCATCAATGACGCTTCCACGGGAATGATGATTCCGCTCAGGACAATTTTCATCGTGGCATGGTTCGGGCGCAGGATCATCGCAAATAGAAATGTGGCGACCAGTGAGATAAGCAGGAGAGCGCTGTATACACTTCCCTTTTCCTGGCGGCGAATCTTATCGGTGTGGACTGAAACCAAATTAAATATTCCAACGAGGGCCGCCGCTCCTGCGAGGATGACCGCCCAATTCAATAAAAGCGCTTGCATACCTTCGAATGCGGGGAAGAAATATCCACCCAAAATCAGGATGCCTGCGGCAATGGCGACAACTGCTGTAAAAATTCGCATTAGATCATTCCCACAAGTTTTACGGCCGCGCCGCCGAGCAAAGCCAATATCACAAGCCAGCGCAGAATATCCTGTACGGTCAGGCTGGCTACATGCGAAGCGCCGGCGCCAAGATACGCGCCTGTGGCAAAAAGTTCTTCACCGATCAAAGAATCCTGAGTGCTTGCAAAAAGAACGGACTGGCCGCTAAGTTCATCGCTGGCGCCGATCATCGTCACATTATCGCGGTCCGATGCTTCGGTAAGTAATGCAGCTTCCGGGCCAAAATGGCCGATAATGATATTCGCGGAAACATTTTCATTTTGTGAAATATTCATCGCGCCGGCGGCATAACCAAACGGACTGAGTCCGGTCACACGGCCGGAGGTGGGGACATATAATTCCTCCACACCCGCCGCCTGATAGCCAGCCTGTAATGTATCCTGAGTCAGCAAGCCAAGCGTCGGGTCGCCGGCAGATGCGACAGATGGTTTATCGCTCACGGAAGTACGTTCTGCTATGTGACGTAACATTGCCAGCCCGGCCAAGGCCGAACCGCCGCGCGCATCCAACAGACTCCCGGTTCCAAGTGATATATGCAGGCGGGTGCCGTCTTCAATGCTAAGACCAAGTGTGCGGTGGAGACGCGTCAATGCAGGGATCTCACGCAGGTTTGCGGGAGACTTCCGCTTCCACAAGGTGATTCCAAACAACAGGGCGGCACTGACCAGGATGATGGTCAACTCGATCATAACGGGACCCTCTCCTCGGTCAGGAATGATGCGAAGGCGTGCGCTTCATTTTCCTCTTCGAGTGTTATTGCCAAAGCTGTTAATTGATCGCTCTCGATCAGTCCCCTTCCAAAATAAAGCGCCTGCGCTCCAAGCAAAGCAAGAGGGCTTCCTG
>JACRBH010000220.1 GCA_016234535.1 Chloroflexota bacterium | reverse complement strand
TTCAGGAATGAGCCGTATCAATTCCTGAGTCTGCCCTTCAGCAATGCCAACGGGGATTTTTACATTCTCTTCGTCTTCTTCGGTTTTGATATCCTCGTTTTTGGCTTCTTCATAAACAACCAAAAAGCCGGGGAATTTCACTGCGGAGCCGGAGGCGCGCAGAAGATACTCGTGTTCGTTCGTCCTGCCGGTCACTTCAACCTGCAACGTATCGAATACAGCCTGTTCCATTTGCGAAGCAACAAAACGCTGCCAGATCAAACGATACAACTTGAACATGGCAGGATCAAGAAAATCTTTTACTTTCTCAGGGTCACGCATCGCGGAAGTCGGGCGGATGGCTTCGTGCGCTTCCTGCGCATTGGCAGACTTCGTTTTATAAATGGGCGCCTCCGCGGGCAGATAATCCTTCCCGTATTTTCCCGCCACATATTCGCGCGCTTCGTTTTGAGCGATAGTCGAAACATTCATCGAGTCGGTACGCATATAGGTGATCAAACCAGTCGTGCCGCCCTCGCCCACATCCTGACCTTCATATAATCCCTGCGCCAATCCCATCGTGCGCTTGGCCGTGAAGCCAAGTTTGCGTGAAGCCTCCTGCTGCAAAGTGGATGTCGTAAACGGCGCAGAGGGTTTGCGCCTGCGTTCTCCGCGCTTGACTTTCGTCACAGCATATTTGGCCGTTTCCATGTCAATCAAGATCGGCTTGACCACTTCTTCGTTGGTGAGTTCCGGGTCCTTGTCATCAATGCGCGCCAGTTTGGCCAGGAAGGATGATTTCGGATTCCCATGCTTAAACTCGCCGTGAATCGACCAATACTCAACCGGCTTGAACTCATCTATTTCACGTTCACGCTCGACGATAAGCCTGAGAGCCACCGATTGCACCCGTCCCGCTGACAGACGTCCGCGCACCTTCTCCCACAAAATGGGACTGATGCTGTAGCCCACCAGACGGTCCAGCACACGGCGCGCCTGCTGTGCGTTGACCAGATCCATATTGATCTCACGCGGATGGGCGAACGCTTCCGCCACCGCAGGCGCAGTGATCTCATGGAAAACCACGCGCTTGGTGCGCTGCATGTCAATTTGTGCAGCTTCCGCTAAATGCCACGAAATGGATTCACCTTCTCGGTCAGGATCGGTTGCGAGGAATATCTCATCCGCTGTGGAGGCGAGTTTCTTGATCTCCTTGACCACATCCTTCTTTTCATTCGGCACGCGATACTTCGGCTCGAAATTATTATCCACATCCACAGAAAGCTGTGACTTGAGCAGATCGCGCACATGCCCCACCGATGCGCGGACTGTATATCCCTTGCCGAGAAACCGCCCAACTGTCTTGGCCTTGGCTGGTGATTCTACAATAACCAATTTACCGTCACGGACGATCACCTTCTCAGGCTTGGGCGGCGCGACCATATCTGCATGAGCATCTGTTCTGCCCATGCGATAGAGTTTGGTTCCACAGACGGTGCATACTGCCGTTGTAACTGGAGACCCCTTCGCATTAAACCCCGCGACAGGATCCTTCATCTCTCTTTTGGTCTTACACTTCATACAATAAGCTTCCATCAATTATCCTTTTTGTTCACGTCACACCTGCACTGGCGTGCGGCGCAAGTGTTGCGAGGAGGGTGCTCTCCCCGATGAAGCAATCTCAATTTGAACAGGAGATTGCTTCGCCCAAGAGCGGCTCGCAATGACGAACAGTTCTGTTACAAATATTTTTCCTGGTTATGTTTCTTTAAATGTCCAACCACATCGCGGACTTTTTGTGATTGATCGGACTTGCAGATCATCAACACATCGCCCGTATCGATCACAACCATATCATCCACGCCAATGGTTACGATCAAACGCTCGCTGCTATCACCGTATACCAGCGTGTTATGAGTTTCATGCGCGAGGTGCAAGCTGCTATTTGTTGCAATATTACCATCCATATCGGGTAAAAGCACCTCGAACAGTGATGACCACATCCCAACATCGCTCCAGCCCAAACCGCCGGCGGGCAGAACCGCCACCCGCTCCGCTTTCTCCATGATGCCATAATCCACTGTCTCGACTTTGAGATCGCGCCAGTTTTCATTTAACACCATATCCTGCGAATCCGTTCCCCATGCCAACGAGATATTCTTAAGCACACTTCCCAGCGCAGGCATTTGTTTGTCTATCTCGCTCAAGATCGCATCTGCGCGCCAGACGAACATGCCGCTATTCCACGAGTGATCTCCTGTGCGAAGTAATTGCTGCGCGGTTTTCTCATCAGGTTTTTCGATAAAGCGCTTCACATTATATGTAGGGTATTTATATTGACCATTCAACGGCTCGCCTTGTTGAATATAACCATAGGCAGTTGAAGGCTGGGTTGGCGTAATACCCAATGTCACCAAATACCCATTCTCCGCCACTTCGAACGCAGCCTTGAGTAAATAATGAAACAGGTCACGGTTGCGGATGAAATGATCCGAAGGCAATACTGCCATTGCCGCGTTTGCATCGCGTTTGTGCAGCACTGCGGCTGCCAATCCTACCACAGAGGCGGTCCCCCGCGGATCGGGTTCGATGATGTAATTTTCTTCTGGAATCTCGGGAACCTGCAAACGCATCTCGCGCGCCTGCTCTTCCACCGTCACAACAAGGATGCGCTCAGGTGTCAATAAATTTTCCAACCGCCTCACCGTGCTCTGGAAAAGAGTCTCCTGTCCAATTAAAGGAAGCAACTGCTTCGGTTTTTCTTTTCTCGAAACAGGCCAGAGACGAGTCCCGCCCCCGCCAGCCATGATGACTGCATAAGTATGTTCGGACATTTGTAATTCCTAATAAGATGTAGATAAGTGGACACGCAGACAAGTACACAGGCTTTCGTGTTTCCAGCTTACTTGTCTACGTGTTTACCTGTCTCCGTACCTACCCGATAATTGCCTTGCTCTTCGCGCACCGCGACGTAATTCATGCCGCCCACCTGGCGCACCATGCCTTTCAACTCCATCAGCGCGAGTGTAGCCGAAACTCTCTCAATTGGCAAATCGGCCTGATTGCGGATTTCATCCACATGCAGAGGTTCGCCGCCAAGCACATTCAACAAACGTGCTTCTGTTTCATCAGCAGGGATCACTTTGCGCGCGGCCTTGTGTTCGCCGATCCGCGTGAAATCGAGAGCCTGCATAATATCATTGACACTCAATAACGGCAAAGCGCCATTTTGAATCAACTTATTCGTGCCCTTGCTTTGAGGCGCAAGTATACTACCCGGCACCGCGAATATTTCACGCCCCTGTTCAGCCGCAAACTCAGCCGTGATCAACGCGCCGCTCGTCTCACCTGCTTCAATGACAACGACCGCCAATGATAGACCGGAAATGATGCGATTGCGCGGCGGAAAATTGGATGCATCAGGCGGTGTGCCCGGCGCATAATCACTGATGATCGCGCCGCGTTCCATCATTTGCCCGGCCAGCTTCAAATGCTCAGGCGGATAAATTTTATCCACACCCGAACCCAGCACGCCAATCGTTCGTCCGCCAGCCTTCAACGCGGTTTGATGCGCAATTGCATCCACGCCGCGCGCAAGCCCGCTGATGATAGTGATTCCATTCGACGCAAGGAACGCTGAAATCTCTTCGGTGATCTGCCTGCCATACGGCGTGACCCTGCGCGTACCAACAATGGCAACCGCAAACAGATCGTCGGGCAAATATTCGCCGCGAATATACATCACCGGCGGCGGTTGGTCAATCTCTTTTAATCTTGATGGGTATGCTTCATCCTGCCATGTCAGGATTTTTATCCCCTGCGATTCTATTTTCGCCCAGACTTGATCCAGGTCAACTTTTTGACGCGCCGCGAGGACACGTTCGATCACTTTCGCGCCGAGGCCTGCTTCTGCCAAACTGACAGAAGCAGCGCCCCAGGCAGATTGCAGGTCGCCAAAGTATGCGACCAGCCCCTGCATCCGCACTGCGCCAATGCCTTTGATTAAGTTAAAGCCAACCCAATATTTTTTATCATCCATGTCAATATGCTCTTGCCGCCGTCCCCGGCGGCGGGGACGCCGCCTTGAGCAAATAGTCACGCTTGAAGCGTGACCTACAAACCGTCAAGCAGATGAACTTTCAAAGTACGCTGATCCATATTCAGGTCCAGAATGACCGAGGG
>JACRBH010000219.1 GCA_016234535.1 Chloroflexota bacterium | reverse complement strand
ATTGAAAAGGTTCAGCCTTTGCTTGGCCTGCATGGACACATCCACGAAGGGCGCGGAACATCGCGCATTGGAAAGACACTCTGCATTAATCCGGGCTCGATGTATGAGCAGGGAACTTTGCTCGGCACCATTGTGAGACTTGGAAAGAACAAGATAGAGGATTTTGTTCTGACAACAGGTTAGTACATTTCGCAGGTTTGCCCATTTTGAAAATAACCTTGCAAAATGTTTTATAAAACCAAAGGAGAGTGTTATGAGCAACCTATTTGTTCGTAAGGCGACTGGCTTGGTACGATCTTGGTCAGTCATGGACGCGTTCGTTTACGCGTTGTTCTCGATCAACCTGATCACGCTCGGTCTGTACAGCTTTAGTCAGATGTACTACTTCGAGGGTGGCATGGTGAATGCGCTGGTCGTTAGCGCTATTTTTATTTTCTTCGAAGTGATAGTTTATGCCGCACTGATTTCCGTCATGCCTCGCTCAGGCGGCGACTATGTGTGGCAGAGCCGCATTCTTGGTGGCGCAGTCGGCTTCATCCTTGCAGTGACGGGTTGGTGGTTCATCCTGTGGCTGTGGGTTCCATTGTATGGTGACATGTTCCGTCATATTGTGCTTGTTCCCATCCTCGGCGTGCTCGGCGCGAGAGACATCGCGCTTTGGTTCGCTGGCACACAGAATGGCGCGTTCACTGCTTCGATTCTTACGCTTGCCATCGTCAGTGTCTTCATTACACTGGGTATGAAAACCTATGCGCGCATTCAAAAGTTTTCATTCTATGGCGGTATGCTGGGATTGCTGATTGTCATCGTCTTACTGCTGACGGGTTCCCCCGAAGCCTTCAAGGCTGGTTTGGAATCAAACGCGACATCCATGTTTAGCGCCGCGCCCGGCGTGTACGATGCGACGGTTGCACTCGGGACGAATGCCGGAGCGATTACGCCGTTCAGCGGTGGTTCATTGGCAGTTGTGTTCCTTGTTATTCCCTATATGGTTTTCTTTAACTTGTGGCCTAATTGGGGCGCGACCCTCTACGGCGAAGTGCGCGGAGCGACGGATTTCAAACGCAATGTCGCTGGTATGGGCTGGGCGCTTGGTGTTACCACCTTGTTAGGAATTATCCTGCTCTTCGCGATCAAGAAGACTATAGGCTGGGATTTTTATGTGCAAGCCGGCGGAGCATGGTGGAACTACGCCTGGGGTTTCAGCACAGATGCGCCCGCGCTTCCTGTCTGGCCGTATCCTGCGTTGCTGGCTGCGTTCCTTACTACAAATAAACTCGTGCAATTCATTGTGGTTGTCTTGATGAGTTTGTGGTGGTTTGGCTGGAGCGGAACAGTATTCCTTTCCTCCACGCGCGTGATCTTCGCCGCAGCGTTTGAC
Organism: Chloroflexota bacterium; assembly: GCA_016234535.1. Taxonomy (GTDB): domain Bacteria; phylum Chloroflexota; class Anaerolineae; order Anaerolineales; family Villigracilaceae; genus Villigracilis. The sequence goes on along the minus strand of JACRBH010000219.1, from coordinate 3,645 downwards.
CGCCTGCTTCCTGAAAAAGTTGCAGAGGTAAATGAACGCACCGGCACACCGGTCAATGCATTGTTGTTGATGGTCGTCCCTTCGGTGGTCGTGGCATATTTGTTCGCTTATAACATTGCCAGCTTCCAGACTCTCACGCTATGTTCCACTCTGGTCATCGCTGTGACATTCCTCGGCACCACCATTTCAGCGATCGTGCTCCCGTATACCAAACCTGACCTGTATAAGGCTTCGCCAATCGCTCAATATAATGTGTTTGGCATTCCGTTGATCACAATTGCAGGATTGATCTTTGGCGGATTCCTGGTCTACCTGTTGTATCAATGGATCATTGATCCGAATGCGTTGTACGGCATTGGTATCAAAAACACGAGTTCGGTCTATTACATGCTCGGCAATTACGTTCTGGCGGCAATCATCTATTTTGGCTTCAAGTCCTACCGCAAGAGCAAGGGCATTGACCTGAATAAGGTGCAGGCTGAAATTCCTGTTGAGTAGCATCTGTAAAGTAAGTGACAGTCACCTCGAAGGTGACTGTCACTTTTGATTTCTGCAGGAGCGCGTATGTCCATCATTGAAGAAGTAGTCGCAAAACTGGATGATTGGAAAGGGAAGGATATAACTATTCAACATCTTTCAGGCGGGTTGACCAATACGAATTACAAAGTCATTGTAGACGGAACGCCTTTTTTTATCCGTGTGCCGGGCGCAGACACAGAACTGCTCGCGATTGACCGCAATAATGAATATCACAGTTCAAAAGCCGCTGCACAGGCTGGCGTTGGCCCAAAAGTTTTATATCATTTCCCTGAATATGATGTGATGGTTTTGGAATTTCTCAATGGCGTAACCATGTCGAAGGATTCATTGAACGAGCCTGGTATGCCAAAGCGGATGGCCGACTCGATCAAGAGACTCCACGCTGGTGAACGCTTCCTTCTGGACTTCAACATGTTCCGCCTCACGGAGTATTATCTCAGCCTATGCAGTGATCGTGCCATCAAAATCCCCGACGGCTATCTCGAAAGAATGAATACGGTCAATGAGATCGAAAGAGCCATGTCGGTCAAACCGCTGGCGACGGTCCCATGCAACAATGACCTGCTGGCTGAGAACTACATCGATGATGGCAAACAACTTTGGCTTATTGACTATGAATACAGCGGCAACAACGACCCGACCTTTGAGTTGGGCAACACCTGTCAGGAAATGCAATTCAACGATGAGCAGATCGCGGAAGTCTGCGCGGCGTATTTCGGCGCAGCATCCGCCGATAAGATAGCGCGCATGAAATTGAACATGATCATGTCCGATGTGGGCTGGGGATTGTGGGCGGCCATTCAAGCCAATATCTCGGCCATCGAGTTTGACTTTTGGGGCTGGGCCATCGAACGCTGGGGCAGGGCTGTTGAAAAAATGGATTCAGCCGAATTTTCCGTGTGGATGAAGGATGTGCGGGTGTGATTAATGGACACGACTCAGTTTGATATTGTGAAGGAAATGTACCGCCTCATTGATGCGGCGAATGCAAAAAATATTCAACTGCGCGCCATTGGCGGGTTGGCGGTGGAAGCGCATAACAGGAAAAAACATCCGCTTTTTAAGCGCGAGTTCGGCGACCTTGATTTTGTCATAGCCAAAAAACAGCGCAAGGAATTCGAAGCGTTTATGCCCTCAGTGGATTATTCACCGCATAAGCAATTCAATATCCTGAACGGCGATCAGAGACAAATTTATTATCACAACGCGAACGATATGAAGATCGATATCTTCGTCGGCGATTTCGAGATGTGCCATAAAATCCCATTGGAAAATCGCCTGACCTCTGACCCGGTGACAATTCCACTGGCAGAGTTGTTCCTGTCCAAGGCGCAGATCGTTGAATTGAACCGCAAGGATATGTTGGATATTACTTCCCTGTTGTTCAATAATGAGACCGGCAGCGGCGATAAGGATATGATCAATTTGAAAATCCTGGCCCAGTTGTGCAGCCAGGATTGGGGACTCTACAAAACCACTTCCATTAATTTAGGGCATGTGGAAAATTTGATGAAAGATGAAAGCGTGAATTTGTCACAGGAGGAACGTGCTCTGGTGTTAAGCCGCGCGCGTGAAATTCGAAAGGCATTCGAAGAAATGCCGAAGCCCCTGCCCTGGCAGATCCGTGACCGTGTGGGGACAAGAGTCAAGTGGTATACGGAAGTGGAAGAAGTCCGCAGGTAATTATGAATAGGAAGATCAGGCTTTTTCTTGCAATTATCATTCTTGCCGTTTCGATTTCCATTTTGCTTTGGGCATACACTCCTAACCCGCGTGAGACTCGGGTTCAACCGATTTCGCCATCGGAAATGCAATTGCCGTAGGATGGAGCGCGGACTTCAGTCCGCATTTTGCAATAGCGGACTGAAGTCCGCAGTCCAAATCTTATTATGAATAAAATTATTTTTTCCTCCCGCAATATTCCCATTCTCGCCTCCGCATTGATGTTGATCCTCGCCTCCATTGCATGTGCAGGGAGTGTGGAGTCTGCCGCGCCAGCAGAACCTGTTGTTGAGTCCACATCCCAATCAGCCCAGCCGACTCAAATTGCTGCGCAGCCTGCCATTCCAGAGACGCGCCGATTAACTTTGGAATTTCCATCCAAAATGCGCGCGGGCGTGGAAGGAGATATTGTCCGCTTGACGCTGGAAGTGGATGATCTGGGCAATATCACGCCGACCGCGCAGATCGAGGGGAACGTGGTGGTGGGTGAGACGATTGAAATCCCTGACTTATATGAAACGCATAACGTCACAGCCGAGGCGCGCTTGGATTTGGCAGGCATGGAAGTTCAGCCCGCTGATTCGATCTTCGAGCCATTGTCACGCGGACAGTCTGCGACATTCTATTGGAGCATTCGTCCGCAAGAGACGGGGAAGTATCGCGGCACGGTCTGGCTGCATTTGAACTTTACGGATAAGTCAACGGGAGAAGAAAGCCGGATTGCTGTATCAGCCCAACTCGTCGAGATCGAAGCGGTGGACTTTTTCGGGCTGTCAGTCAATGTGGCGCGCACATCCGGCGTTATCGGATCGGTCATCGGGGGAGTTGTCGGCTTTCCATTCATTGAAGATATTATCAAGCTTTTGTTTAAGAAAAAGAAAAAATAGCGCGACATTAATGTCGCGGCACAGAGTGAAATATATGACGAATATCACCCAAAAAATTGACATGCTATCATGGGGGCGCGTTTGTTCTATATGGTACAATTTTGCCGCTTACAAGACTTTTAAGACGGAGAAAAGTGATGAACGAGTGGCTTTACATCGGCTTGTTTTTTATTGTTGGTTTGATCATCCCTGCAGGTGCAATCGGCGCTGGATGGCTTTTTGGACCCAAGAAGCCCAACCCCATTAAACAATCAACTTATGAATGCGGTATCGAACCTGTCGGCGAAGGCTGGGTGCAGTTCAAGGCGCAGTATTATATTTTCGCGCTGGTCTTTCTTGTGTTTGATGTGGAAACCGTTTTTCTTTTTCCTTGGGCGGTGAGACTCAATCAGTTGGGTCTGTTTGCCGTTATTGAAGGCATCATCTTTATTCTCATCCTTGTCGCCGGTCTCGTTTATACATGGCGCAAGGGGATGTTGGAATGGGCGTAATTTTT
>JACRBH010000022.1 GCA_016234535.1 Chloroflexota bacterium | reverse complement strand
TTGTAAGGATTGCCATGTAAAGGATTACGCGGCGCCCTTTGACCAGACTACATGCGCCAACTGTCACCTGAACGTGGACCAGGCATTTGCCTCGGAGCACATCCTCACGTTCTGGACGAACTGCATGGCCTGTCATGACGGTATCGACTCGCACGGCAAAGCCTTCGACCATAACAAGGTGCCGTTCAACCTGATCGGCAAACATGCACTGGTTAAATGTGCCAGTTGTCATATCAATGACCGCACCATCGCGGATATGCAGGCCACTTCACAGGATTGTTTTACCTGTCATCAAAAGGATGATTTCCATAACGGCCAGTTCGGGACAAGCTGCGGATCCTGTCATTCGCCGGACGGTTGGAAACCCGCGCTGGTGGATCACTCGAAGTTCGCCTTCCATCTTGATGGCAAACATTCCACGGTTGCCTGTGCAAGTTGTCATATCAATGGCGTATTCAAAGGCACGCCCATGGACTGCGCTTCCTGCCATACAAAAGACGACGCGCATAATGGCCAGCTTGGCAATCAATGCGGAACTTGTCACGTACCGGATGGTTGGAAGCCCGCCATGGTGGATCACTCGAAGTTTGCCTTCCATCTTGATGGCAAGCATTCCACGGTTGCCTGTACGAGCTGTCATATCAATGGCGTCTTCAAGGGCACGCCGATGGACTGCGCTTCCTGCCATGCCAAGGATGATGCGCACGCTGGTTCACTGGGTAATCAATGCGGAACCTGCCATACCCCGGATGGTTGGAGCCCGGCCGCTTTCGATCACAACACTGTTTCATTCAAACTGACTGCTCATCAGGCAAAGACAGATGGCTCAGCCTTTACCTGTAAGGATTGCCATGTAAAAGGATATGCTGATCCGTTCGATCAATCATCCTGCGGCAACTGCCATTTGCAAGTTGACCAGGCATTCGCCACGGAACACTTCCTGACCTTCGGCACAGACTGCATGGCCTGTCACGATGGCGTGGAATCGCTTGGAACAAACTTTGACCATAACAAGGTGTCTTTCAACCTGGTTGGCAAACATGCGCCTGTAAAATGTTCGGCCTGTCATGCGAACGCGCATAACCTCAACGACCTGAAGGCCACCTCTCAAACGTGCGCATCCTGCCATTCGAAAGATGATCATCACAACGGTCAGTTTGGAACCGACTGCGCAGCCTGTCACTCTCCTGAAGGCTGGGACCTCGCGAAGGTGGATCATTCCAAGTTCGCATTCAAGCTGGATGGCAAACATTCCGCAGTCGCCTGCGAGAGTTGTCATATCAATGGCGTCTTCAAAGGCACACCGCAGGATTGTTTCTCCTGCCATCAAAGCGATGACACTCATAAGGGACAGCTTGGCACGCAATGCGCAGCCTGCCATTCGCCGCAAGGCTGGAAACCCGCGACTGTGGATCACTCGAAGTTTGCGTTCCACCTGGATGGCAAGCATTCAACAGTGGCCTGCACGAGCTGCCATATCAATGGCGTCTTCAAGGGCACGCCCATGGACTGCGCCTCCTGTCACACTAAGGATGATGCACATAAGGGTCAGCTTGGAACCAACTGCGCGGCATGTCATTCGCCGAATGGTTGGAAGCCCGCAACTGTGGATCATTCCAAATTCGCGTTCCACCTCGATGGCAAACACTCCACGGTTGCTTGTGAGAAATGCCATATCAATGGCGTCTTCAAGGGCACGCCCATGGATTGCGGTTCCTGCCATACGAAGGATGATGCGCACAACGGCACGCTCGGCACTCAGTGCGGAACCTGCCATGTACCCGATGGCTGGAAGCCTGCAAAGGTGGATCACTCCAAGTTCGCATTCAAGCTGGACGGCAAGCATTCCGCTGTTGCCTGCACAAGCTGCCATACGAACTCCGATTTCAAGAATACACCCACTGACTGCGCCTCCTGCCATGCCAAGGATGATGCTCATGCCGGTTCCCTTGGCAATAAATGCGGAACATGTCACAACCCGAATGGTTGGAGTCCTGCCGCCTTTGATCACAACACAGTTTCATTCAAACTGACTGCTCACCAGAAAAAGACGGATGGTACAGCGTTCGCTTGTAAGGACTGCCATGTAAACGGTTATGCCACACCGTTCGATCAATCCTCGTGCGGAAATTGTCACTTGCAGGTGAATCAGGTGTTTGCCACGGAACACTTCCTGACCTTCGGAACGGACTGCATGGCCTGTCATGACGGCATCGACTCGCGCGGCTCGAACTTTGATCATGACAAGGTATCGTTTAATCTGGACGGCAAACACATCCTTGCCAAATGTTCCGCCTGCCATATCAATGCGCACAACCTCGCTGACCTGAAAGCCACCCCGCAGGATTGTTTCTCCTGCCATGAAAAGGATGATCATCACAACGGTCAGCTTGGAAAGGATTGCGCGGCCTGCCATTTGCCCAATGGATGGAAACCTGCCACAGTGGATCACTCGAAGTTCGCGTTCCATCTGGATGGGAAACATGCCACGGTTTCCTGTGAGAAGTGCCACATCAATGGAGTCTTCAAAGGCACGCCCATGGACTGCGCCTCCTGCCACACCAAGGATGACGCGCACAATGGACAACTTGGAACCAACTGCGCGGCCTGTCACACACCCAATGGCTGGAAGCCTGCCACTGTAGACCATTCCAAATTCGCATTCCACCTCGATGGCAAACATGCCACAACCGCCTGCGAGAAGTGCCATATCAATGGACAGTTCAAAGGCACGCCCATGGACTGCGCCTCCTGCCATACCAAGGATGATGCGCACAATGGGCAACTTGGGACCAACTGTGTGGCGTGTCACACACCCAATGGCTGGAAACCCGCCACCGTGGATCACTCGAAGTTTGCCTTCCATCTTGATGGCAAACATGCCACTGCTGCCTGCACAGATTGCCATAAGAATAACGTTTTCAAAGGCACGCCAATGGAATGTGCTGCCTGCCATGCGGAAGATGATGCTCATGGTGGTTCTCTCGGAAATCAATGTGGATCATGCCATAGCCCGGCCGGTTGGAGTCCTGCCACCTTTGATCACAACAAGGTTTCATTCAAACTGACTGCTCATCAGAAGAAGACGGATGGCTCCGCGTTCGCCTGTAAGGATTGTCATGTAAATGGTTACGCCCCGCCATTCGATCAAAATACCTGCGGAAATTGTCACCTGCAAGTTGACCAGGCGTTTGCCACGGAACACTTCCTCGCATTCGGCACGAACTGCATGGCCTGTCACGATGGCGTGGAATCGCTTGGCTCGAACTTTGACCACAACAAGGTGCCTTTCAACCTGGTCGGCAAACATGCGGCTGAGAAATGTTCCGCCTGTCACATCAACGCGCACACCATCGCCGACTTGAAGGCTGCCCCGCAGGATTGCTTTGCCTGCCATCAAACGGACGATGCCCACAACGGCCAGCTTGGGACCAACTGCGCAGCCTGTCATACCCCTAATGGCTGGAAGCCCGCCACAGTGGATCACTCGAAGTTCGCCTTCCATCTTGATGGGAAACATGCCGCGGTTGCCTGCACAAGCTGTCATATCAATGGACAGTTCAAAGGCACGCCCATGGACTGCGCCTCCTGTCACACAAAGGATGATGCGCACGCCGGTTCTCTCGGCAATCAATGCGGAACCTGTCATACCCCCAACGGCTGGAGTCCCGCCTCGTTTGACCACAATACAGTTTCATTCAAGCTGACCGCGCATCAGAAGAAGTCAGATGGCTCTGCCTTTGCCTGTAAAGATTGCCACGTAAATGGGTATGCTGCCCCGTTCGATCAAACCACCTGCGGTAACTGCCACTTGCAGATCAACCAGCCATTTGCCTCGGAACACTTCCTGACATTCGGCACAAATTGTATGGCCTGCCACGATGGCGTGGAATCACTCGGCTCGAACTTTAACCACAACGCGGTTCCATTCAAATTGAGCGGCAAGCATGCGCCCGTCGCCTGCTCCAAGTGCCATATTGCTGCGCGCACGATTAATGATCTGAAGGCCACTTCCCAGGCGTGCGTCTCCTGCCATTTGAAAGACGACCATCACAACGGTCAGTTTGGAACCGACTGCGCCGCATGTCACTCCACCGATGGCTGGGATCTGGCAAAGATAGATCATTCCAAGTTCGCGTTCAAACTGGATGGGAAACATGCCACGGTTGCCTGTGAGAAGTGTCATATCAATGGACAGTTCAAAGGCACGCCAATGGACTGCGCCTCCTGTCATACCAAGGATGACGCCCATAATGGTACGCTCGGGAATCAATGCGCTGTCTGCCACACACCCAGCGGCTGGAAGCCATCCACATTCAATCACAACAATGCAGCCTTCCAGTTGACCGGGAAACATACCACCGTAGCCTGTGCGAGTTGCCATATCAATGGTGTCTTCAAGGGCACGCCGATGGACTGCGCCTCCTGTCATAGCGACACCGATCCGCATGGCGGCAAGCTCGGCACGCAATGCACCCAATGCCATACCACCAACGGCTGGACGCCCTCCACGTTCGATCACAATAATTCGAGCTTCAAGTTGACGGGCAAACACACCACTGTAACCTGCGCCCAATGCCATAAGGACAAATTCTTTGTTGGCACACCCACTGCATGTTCTGCATGTCATGGCAATAATGATCCACACGGCGGCGCGCTTGGCGCTCAATGCGAAACCTGCCATACAACCGCTGCCTGGAAGCCCAGCACCTTCGATCACAACAACTCCATCTTCAAGCTGACCGGCAAGCATACAACCGTTGCCTGCGCCGGCTGTCATAAGGATATGAAGTTCAAAGGCACACCCACAACCTGTTTTGCCTGCCATGCGGCCAACGATAAACACGGCGGCAGATATGGGACGAACTGCGCGGCCTGTCACTCCACCTCGGGCTGGAAACCCGCCACCTTCGACCACAACCTATCCTCCTTCCCATTGACCGGAGCGCACATCAATACCGCCTGCACAGCATGTCACATCAACGGTGTATTCTTAGGCACACCCAAGGAATGTGTCGCCTGCCATGCCGCAAAGGATGTTCACGCTGGCAAAGCCGGAACGAACTGCGCGGCCTGTCACACAACCACTGCCTGGAAGCCATCCACCTTCAAGCACACCTTCCCGCTTACCCACGGTAAGAATCCGATTACCGCCTGTATCACCTGTCACCCAAGCACCACCTCGGCCTATACCTGCTTTGGTTGCCACGAACACACAGTCACCAACATGGCAGACAAACATAAACAAGTTAAAAACTACTCGCCGACCGCCTGTGCAACTTGCCATCCAGATGGCAAAGATTAGAAATTCATAACTGGATCAGCCCCCGCATCATTTGATGCGGGGGCTTTTTAGATGATTAAATTTCCAGCCTTCATGCGGATATTAAGCCGCTTCATTCTTAACCTTTAGCTGTTCCTGCGATTCTGACGCAGTTCCTTTCCCTCGGCATTTTCCCTTCCCATACCACGATGTTGTACAATGAGCGCGGAGAAAATTATGCAAGCATTCATTGACCAACCAAAACGAATCCCACTCATTCTCAAACTCGGCATTTGGGCATCTGAAAAAATAACCGGCAAGACCATGCTCCCCGCGCGGATATTGGCTTGGTATCCCAAAGCCGCATTTGGCTCAGGTATCATGGAATCACTCGTCGCGCACGAAGATGGCGCGATGACTCAGCGGTTGCTCAAGCTGATTCGTATGACCGCATCTCACGCAGTAGCCTGTCCCTTTTGCGTGGACATGAATTCATACGAATATCGTGACGTGGGCATCACTGACGAAGAAGCTGAATCCCTGCGTGGAGATATTGAGAATATGCCTACTTTTTCCGAAAGCGAAAAACTGGCGATTCAATATACACGCGTCATTTCACAGACGCCTTTGAAATTTCACCCTGACTTGGTCGAGCGAGTGAAGTCCGCATTCACTGAACGCGAGTTTGTCATCCTTGCCAGCACCGCCGCGCAGGTCAACTACTGGGCGAGGTTGATCCAAGCTTTAGGAATCCCGCCCGCGGGATTTGGGGAATGAGTGAGAAATGATGGACTGGTGCTTAGAAGATTATTTTTTCCAACTCAGTGACCAGATATGGCAAATCCTGCTGGATGATTTCCCAAATAATATCGAGTTCGATTGAGTCGTATTCATGAATGATTTTGTTGCGTGTCCCCTTCATGGCTTGCCACGGAAGATGAGGGTGTCCTTTTGTGTTGCAGATGAAACTCTGCCTGATGCTTCACCAATAATTTCCAAACGACGAACAACGGCATCCTGTAGAAGCGGGTCTCTCGAAAATTCATCCCATGTTTTGCCGCGAGTATATTCAAGCACGGCGCGTGAGGATTCCAGAATGTCGTACAAATAAGCGTCATCACGCAACATAATAGACCTGTGCAGATTCCAAAATTGCCTTGCGGCGGATCGGGTTTTTACTGGAATTTATCCCTTGATAGGTGAGCAAATCCACTTCCCGCCCAAGAATTTTTTTCAATTCTTCCGGCATGGCAAAAAATGCCAGCCCTGGAGTATAGCCTCTTTCAAATTCCACAATCACATCTATATCGCTTGTAGGTTTGAAATCCTCGCGTAGAACCGACCCAAAAAACGCCAGTTTCTGGATGCGATACTTGCGGCAAAACGCCGTCAATTTTCTGCGGGGAACTTTTATCTTTATCGTACTCATATTGCCAATTATAGCAAAGAAGCCAAACAAAAAGGTCTCCGAGTTATTTCACTCAGAGACCTTGTTTACGTGTTTACCTGTCTACGTTCTCACTTCCCCATCTTCTTCTTCATCGCCTCTGTCAGTGCTGGGACGATTGCAAACAAATCACCAACCACGCCATAGCGTGCTTGTTTGAATACTGGCGCATCTGCATCCTTGTTGATGGCTACGATGAGTTTGGCATTTCTCATGCCGACGAGATGCTGAATTGCGCCGGAGATGCCGCAGGCGATATACAAGTCAGGAGTGACGACTTTGCCTGTCTGCCCGACTTGATGGGCGTAGGTAATGTATCCGCCATCCACTGCCGCGCGGGATGCACCGACTGCGCCGCCGAGTAATGTCGCAAGGTCGGTGATGAGCGCGAAGCCTTGCTGGGCGCGCCAGACTTCGGCTTGCTTTTCATCCATTCCTGCGGGCGGAGTTAAAGCTGGGTTATTCGAGACGCCGCGCCCGCCGGAAACGATCACAGCCGCGTCGCCGAGGTTTACTGCGCTTTCAGACGCAGAGTAGCCTGCAACGGTTGAAAGCGCTTCGGTCTTGGCTTCACCTTTTGTGAGTGTGCCTGTCTTGCCGGCTTCACGCGCGGGCTTGGGGAATACACGTCCGCGAATGGTGGCCATGACAGGCTTGCCAGAGCAAACAGTTTTCTCCAACAGCTTGCCTTCGTAAATGGGACGAGTGGCAACCATTTGATCGCCATTCATTTCAAAACCTGTGAGATCGGTCAACACGCCTGTGGACAAATCCACAGCGGACATGGCGGCCAACTCACGGGTTCGAGCAGTTGTCGGGAACAGGATCAGGTCCGGGGTCGAAGAAGAAGCGAGCGCCGACAGGGTGGAGGCATACGGTTCAGCGCGGTAATCTGTTAGCGCGGCATCATCCACAACGATGACTTCATCGGCGCCATATTCAAAAGCGGCTTTTGAAATTTCATCAGTATCCGCGCCAAACACCAAGGCCAAGGCTGTGCCATATTTTTTCGCGAGACCGATTGCCTCCCATGAAGCAGGCTGAACCTCGCCTTTGAAATGATCGATATAAACAAAAGTTTTCATAGCACTTTCTCCGCGAGAATTTTGTCGGCGAGTTTGTCGGCGATCTCGGCGGGGCTGTCGCCTGTGATCATCTCAACTTCTTTTTCCTGCGCTGGCGGGTTCATCAATTCTGCCCGTGTGATGACGGGCGCGGGCGCGGCGGTACTGAGATCGGCCAGCGACCAAATGGGGATGGTTGCCTTCGACGCTTTGCGAATGCCCATGAACGACGGGTAGCGCGGTTCGCCAATACTTTGGACGACGCTCAACACGACGGGCATTTTCGCGCTGACAGTTTGCCGGCCTTCTTCGAGGACTCGTTCAACGGTCACGCTTCCGCCGTCGACTTTGATTTGGCCTGCCAACCCAAGCATTGGCCACCCGATAATGCGGGCGGTCTGCGCGGGGGTGAGTCCTGCGCCATTGTCGAGGGTCTGACGGCCAAAGATGACCATGTCTGCGCCGCCGATCTTGTTGATGGCTGCGGCCAGCACGCGCGCTGCCCCGACCGTGTCGAGATCGTTGAGCGCCGCATCTGAGACGAGGACTGCGTCATCTGCGCCCATGGCGAGCGCGTGCTTGAGCGCATCCTTGGCTGATTCGCCGCCGACGCACAAGGCTGTCACTGTGCCGCCCAAGGCTTCCTTCTGCTGAAGCGCGCCTTCGACTGCGTACTCGTCGAACGGGTTGATGACCAACGGCGCGTCCCCCCACGATACCTGCCCGCCCTCGGCTTTGACTTTCGCCTCCGAGTCGGGTACCTGCTTGATACATGCGATGATTTTCAAATTACTTCTCCTTGTGAGGTTAATATTTTACTTACCAAAAATAAAAGCATAAATTAATAACCCATCAACTCCAAGTAGGAAAATTGCCATGATAGCGTTCACAATTCTTCCCTCAAGAATCCATGCCTTCTTATTTTTTATTTTCTTAAGAGCAAAGCTTCTCATTGATGGATGGGTTGGTACAGATTCCATTCTATCGATGGTTTCCTGATGATATCTCTCTGGGTCAAACCAAAATTTATATGCGTTATATATAGGGATCAATGTTGCTAATAAACCAAAAATAACAAAGAGTAATGGAGGTTTCATAAACATGATGTGTTTTCCCGAAATACGAATTATCTTGTATAAGCCATAATCACCAAAATATCCGCGCCGATAACCGCTATAAAACCAATTGCGCTAAAAATCTTCTGCTCCACTTCCCATCGTTTTCTGTTTTCCAGTCGCTTTAGAAAGAAATTCTTGAATGGGTACGGAGTTTTTTCGTTGGTGAGGCTGCTGTAAACATCCTGATAGTACGAGTCCGTTTTGAACCAGAGTTTGTAGGTATTCGAGAGGAACAGTAAACTGAACAACAAAAAAACGAGTACAAATCCGAACGGGGGCTTATCGAAATTTGAAAAATTCACTTACATCACCACGAACGTCATCGTCACGAATAGGATATACACTAATCCACTGGCGGCTGCGGCCAAATTTGCCGCGCCGTTGAGGGTGGGGGAGATTCCGCGCAGGATGAAGTTGACCGCCAGTAGAATCCACACCAGCGCATGGGCCCAGCGGATAATAAGGTAGCGGAAACCTGTGGTCATGGTTGCAGTTTTCTGCGGCCACACGAATGAATAGATCGTTGCAATGATAAGGGCAAGTGCAGCCCACGCAAACCAGGGAAGATTAAGAAAGCCTTTGATCATCGAAAAGTTGTAAAACTAATAAGTTTTCCAGATTTTAATTCCAGTTCACAGGCATGGCTGTTGAGTGTATAGGCAGAGAAGGTAAGTCCATCGTCATTAAGTTTGACCCGAGTGAAGAAAGTGCCCGGATCGGGCTTTTCAGCCTTCCAAATGATCTTTCCGTCCAATCCAACTAAATACAGGTTGGTTTCATTGCGGGGAAATCCGGTTGAATTTTCCAGCACAATAACACCAGCATTGATCTGGATCGTTTTGTCGATTTTTGTGTGAAGGGGTACAACATTCATGGTTTACCTGTCCTTGCAAACGGTCTGTGAATATTGGCATTATATCCTAAAACAAATCAACCGACCGCTCGGTAGGTAAATTGTGGGAATAAAATAGCCCGATGCGTCTTTGGATTTGCATCGGGCTAAGGGGTTGGGTGGTCATCCATCATTTCTTTTGGATTCCCATGTTGCTGAGTTCGTCCGGGTTGTATTGGGAAACGAACAAGTCAGAGCCGGCCAGAACGAGCAACAAGATACAAATAACGGCGGCGATTACAAACATAGCGCAACTCCTTTCTCTTGATACCAACTATAACAATCCTGGAAACAAAAAGATATATCCCCTATCAGTACTGTAATCGGCCGAAAATACAATTATGAAAGGATTGGAAAGGAGACGATGAAAAATAAAAATAGGTTCCCAGACCTCAACAGTAAAAGAAGCTTTGTCTGTGGATCTGACAACCTTTGCACAACAGGAATCTCACGGCTTTTCCAAGGTCGCTTGACGCGGCTCTGAATTTATGGCGGCATTCGCGGGTTTTGCGTTAAGATTTTCCTGACCTTGGAATAACCGTGACAAGAATCTTCATTGATATTTGACAAAACAACCTTTTGAGATAAAATACAACCCGCACACCTAAAGCCGGAGTGGCGGAATTGGCAGACGCGCTACGTTCAGGGCGTAGTGAGCTTACGCTCATGAGGGTTCAAATCCCTCCTTCGGCACACGAAAATAGACCCGCGTAATGCGGGTTTATTTTTTATTAACTCACCTTACGTGGTAACGCGAGATTTACCTCTCAAAATGGGCGACATAAATGTCGTGCTACGGGCTGGACTGCGTAACGTCAATTATTAAGTTATGCAACTGTCATGCTGAGCGAAGCACCTTGGGTTTCAGAGGTGGTGCCCCTTCCCTCGGCTCAGGGAAGCACGGATGCCAGACGTGAAGTGTTCCATGAAAACAGTCAGTAACAACTTATTAGAATAAGGGTTGGGGATGGTATAATTGCACTAACAAATAATGCTTCCTTCATCTAATACGGACACGAAGTTTTTCCCCACCTTCGTGTCTTTTTATGCCATTTTGATGCAGTTTTGCCCACTTTTAAGGATATTTTATGGCTGAAGAAAATGCAATTGCAGGAAATATTGAGAACATAGATATTGATATCCAGATGCGCACAGCGTACCTGGATTATGCCATGAGTGTGATCGTGGCGCGTGCCTTGCCGGATGCCCGCGACGGACTAAAACCCGTCCATAGGCGTATTTTGTATGCCATGCACGAGCTGGGTATGCGCTCGAATTCAGCGTATAAAAAATCTGCGCGTATCGTCGGTGAAGTTCTTGGTAAATATCATCCGCATGGTGATTCGGCGGTCTATGAGTCAATGGCGCGTATGGCGCAGGATTTCTCCATGCGTTACCTGCTTGTGGATGGCCAGGGTAACTTCGGTTCCGTGGATGGTGACTCTCCCGCCGCCATGCGTTATACCGAAGCCCGCCTGCAAAAGATGGCAGAGGAGATGCTGGCTGACCTCGAAAAAGATACGGTAGACTTCGGCCCCAACTTTGATGATTCACTCGAAGAACCGCTTGTCCTTCCTGCGCGGCTGCCGAATTTATTATTGAATGGTTCATCCGGTATTGCCGTGGGTATGGCAACCAACATCCCGCCGCAGAATTTGCGTGAACTGGTCGGCGCGATCAATTACCTGATTGATAATTACGACAACATCGACGATGTCACTGTTGATGACTTAATGAAGTTTGTACTTGGGCCTGATTTTCCGACTGGCGGCATGATCGTCGGGATGGAGGGAATTCACTCGGCGTATGGAACAGGCCGGGGCCGAATCGTGATGCGCGGTATTGCCCATATCGAAGAGACCAAGGCCGGGCGGTATCAGATCAACATTACTGAGATTCCGTATCAGGTCAATAAATCCACTTTGATCGAACGAATCGCGGAACTGGTGCGCGACGGCAAGATCGATCAGATCTCGGACCTGAGGGATGAATCTGACCAACGCGGCATGAGCATCATCATTGAGCTGAAACGCGGCGCGCAGCCGAAGAAGGTTCTCAACCAGCTTTATAAATACACGGCCTTGCAATCCACATTTGGCGTGCAGATGCTTTCATTGGTGGACGGCGAACCGCGCACGTTGACTCTCAAACGAATGCTGCAAATCTTCATCGAGCATCGGCAGACTGTTATTACGCGCCGCTCGAAATTTGAGCTTGCCAAGGCGCAGGCGCGCTTGCATATCCTCGATGGATATTTGATCGCGCTCAACAATATTGACGCGGTCATCAAGACCATTCGCGAAGCTGAAGACGCCGACGTGGCCAAGACCAACTTGATGAAACGCTTCAAATTGAGCGAGTTGCAGGCACAGGCGATCCTTGATATGCAGTTACGCAGACTGGCCGCTCTGGAACGTTGGAAGATCGAAGAGGAACACAAACAGGTGCGCGCGGTCATTGAAGGTCTCGAAGACTTGCTCGCGCACCCGAAGAAGATATTGGCGCTCATTCAATCTGACTTGAACGAGCTTGCTGAAAAATATGGCGACGACCGCCGCACTCGTATTGCCGCGGAAGCCAGGGAGGATATTCACGATGAAGACCTTGTCGCAGATGAGGCCGTGCTGATCAGCCTCACCGCGCGCGGATATATCAAACGCGTGGCGGCGACGGCCTTCCGTTCGCAAAGCCGCGGCGGGCGCGGGGTAATGGGACACACCACCAAAGACGAAGATGAAGTGGTCATGCTCATCCCTGCGCGCAGTTTGAATACCATGTTGTTCTTTACAGACAAAGGCAAGGTGTATTCCGAGAAGATATATCAGATCCCGGATTCGGAGCGCGCCACAAAAGGCATTCCATTGGTTAATGTGTTATCGCTTGATGCCAATGAAAAGGTGACAGCGGCAATGGCGGTGGGGGATTTTTCCTCGCACAGCTACTGCATGATGATGACCGCACGCGGCAAGGTCAAGCGTGTGACGATGGAAGAGTTCGCTTCGGTTCGCCCCTCGGGTCTGATTGCCATGTCTTTGGAGGAGGGCGACCAATTGGGTTGGGCGCGGTTAACTTCCGGCAAGGATGAGATCATCATCGTCACCGAAAACGGACAGGCTCTGCGCTTTAGCGAAACCAAAGTCCGTTCCATGGGACGTCAGGCCGCCGGGGTGCAGGGTATTCGCCTTAAGAAAGATGATTTGGTCACCAGCATGGATGTGGTTGAAAAAGATGGTTCATTGTTGATCGTGACCACAAAAGGTTTTGGCAAGCAAACTCCCCTTGAAGATTACACCGCAAAAGGACGGGCGACTGGCGGTATATCAACGATAAACCCAAGAGCCATAGCGGAAGTCGGCAAGATCGCCGCGGCGCGTGTTGTGCAAAAAGAAGACGACCTGACGATCATGACTGCCAATGGCGTCACTTTGCGCATGAAGGTCAGGGAAGTGAAGCAATCGGGACGCGCTACAAAAGGCGTGCATCTCATCAAACCGCAGGAAGGGGATGGCGTTGCATCTGTGGCGCGCACATCCGCAGAAGACTTGAAGAAGGTCGGGGCGCAGGTTGGCGAAAATGGCGGCGAGAAGGAAGAAGCTCAGCAAAAGATGATGTGATACGAAACGGACGCGGCAATCAACCGCGTCCGTTTTTTTAATTGCGCAGACTGAAGTCCACGTTTCAGTTTTTAGAATCCGATCTTGTTCATTACAAATAAACCCATCACTCCAATAACGCACACCGCGATCATAAACATAAACGCAATGACGAATCGCTGAACGGCTGTCATCCCTAGAAAGCGGCTGGGAATGGCGGGCTCATCCAATGTTGTCCCTGTATCGGATTGGAATTTTGCCTCTTCTTCGTAGAATGGTTTGGATGCTTCTTCACGGAGATTATCGAACATGGCTGCCTCTTTATTTAGTCTTCACTTATTTTATCACCGCTGGCCTGAGGCTGACATCTCCAAAGCGGACTATTATGGATTTGCCATTGACCTCATTCAGGCGCAGGCTGCCATCTGACTCAAGCCCAAGCAGTTCACCGGTGATCGGATTGCCGGTCCCTGCCTGCACCTGAACCTGCTCGCCATGAAAGGCAAGGATCTCCTCCCAGGCTTTTATCAACTCGTCTGCTCCCAGGCGTGTGCGCCAGTGGATGAATGCATTCAATATGGAAAGAATGATCTCTTCACGCGCGGGGGGCGCTTTTCCAAGTTCATCTTCAAGAGATGTGGCGGGAAATTGCAGGAGATCTTCTGGCGGAGTGGATTCTTTGCGGACATTGATTCCCATTCCGATCACAAGCGAGTCCACATCCTCACCGGACCAGACTGTTTCGACCAGAATTCCCGCAGTCTTTTTGCCGTTCAATAAAATATCATTCGGCCATTTGATGCGCGGAGCGAGACCCAGCACACGACAGGAATCTGCAATTGAAAGCGCAGCCAGCCCAACGGTCCGCGAGAGATGCGAGCGCGAAGCAGGGCGCAGGATCAAGCTAAAAGCGAGGGCGCTGTCCTTTGGCGTGTACCATTTCCGGTTGAGTCTGCCGCGTCCCTGTGTTTGTTCATCCGCAATCACAATGGATAGGTCTTTGGCTCCCTCCGCCGCCCATGCCAGCGCTTCATCGTTCGTGGAGCCGATGGAATCGAAATAACGCAGGCCGCCGATGTTTAATTTGGAAAGCGCTTTGTTGAGGGAGTTTTTGTTCATGGGAAAAACCATCTCGTCATTGCGAGGAGCGCTCTTGTTTTTCGCGACGAAGCAATCTCGCTCATCATTTGGAGATTGCTTCGGGCGTCGCCCTCGCAATGACGGAATGTTATCTATTGAACAATATCATACGGATTGACGTTCGTGCCGCCAATGCGGATCTCGAAATGTAAATGCGCGCCAAACGAATTGCCTGTGTTGCCGGAGTAACCGATCAAAGTTCCCTGTCCCACAGCCTGGCACACGCTGACATTGATCTGACTTAAGTGGGCATACACTGTCACGTAGCCATTGCCATTGTCAATTTGGATCACATTGCCATAACCATAATTCCAGCCGCCCTGCGCCATTGTCACAATGCCGGAACCAGCCGCATAAACGTTGGAGCCTTCCGGCGCCGAAATATCAATACCCAGATGGCCGGGTCCATATGGATTTCCAGAAAGGCTATGGTCATCAGCAGGCCAGCCAAAGCCGGATGCCACAGGCCCGCCGCCGCAGGCATTACTGCCAAAATCGGATGTGCCCGTACTGCCGTTATTACTGCGTCCCATGGTTTGCAAATCCGCGGCCCAATTACGTAATTCGCGTGAGCCGCCGGGAACCATTACCACTGTGCCGGGATCAATTTTTGGATCGGTGAGGTCAATCTTATTGCCGGGGAAATTAATGATCTCATCCGCAGTGGTGTAGAGTTTTTCAGCAACGGTATCAAAGGTGTCGCCGTCTTTCCATTCGTAGTACAACCCGTCCACAGGCGGAATGGTCAACTCCATGCCGGGCTTCAAGCTATGCGGATTGTCTTCCAACTGCTTGTTGACATAAAGAATGGTCTCGGATTTTATTTTAAATTCATCCGCAATGGAAAGCATCGCATCGCCGCGCGTAACGCGATAGATGACCGCTTCATACCGTGGACGTTCGGGGATATTCGTCTTTAATTGCAGTTCGCGATCGATGGATGAAACCCCGCCTCCATCCGCCCCGATAACTGGTACGCCGGGTTGAACTTGACCAGCGCCTGATTCACTTGTTGGCTGCGCAACAGGTGTAAAGGTTGCAGCGCGGGTATTCTTGTAAAATATCGTTGACCCCAACAAGGCAACAACAACAAAAACAGTCACAATCCAACTGATGACCGTGAATCGATCTGTTTTCCCAGGGGTTCGTTTGCCAAACGATGCAAAGAAGGATTTGAATTTTTCTAAAATATTTTTCATTCTTTATATATACTCTGAATACTTTACAGAGGGACTTGTGTACTCCAAATTTTTATGCATCTCGTGTTAGATTTTCAAGAAATTCCACATTATTCTTTGCGCGTTCCATGCGGGTGATGATGGCTTCGGTGGCAACCGCATTATCCATGCCTGCGCCCTGTGGGGGAGGAGAGATCATTTGGATGAACATCCGGCGCATGAGCCAGACACGCTGGAGAAGATCGGGTCCAAGTAACAGGTCTTCGCGGCGGGTGGACGAGCGTTCGATGTCCACTGCGGGGAAGATGCGGCGTTCCTGCAATTTGCGCGAGAGGATCAATTCCATATTGCCGGTGCCTTTGAATTCCTCGTATACCACATCATCGAGGCGGGAGCCGGTATCCACCAGACAGGTGGCGATGATGGTGAGCGAGCCGCCGTCTTCCACATTGCGCGCTGCGCCGAAGAATTTTTTGGGCGGGTACAGCGCGGATGGATCCATACCGCCGGAGAGTGTACGGCCCGACGGGTTCACCACCAGGTTATAAGCGCGGGCGAGGCGGGTGATCGAGTCCATTAAGATTACCACATGACGTCCGATCTCCACCAGACGCTTGGCGCGCTCCAACGCAAGTTCCGCCGTGCGGACGTGGGATGTGACCGGCTCATCGAAAGTGGAAGCCACCACTTCCGCATCCACGGAGCGATCCATGTCGGTGACTTCTTCCGGGCGTTCGCCGATCAATGCGATGATGAGATGCACGTCGGGGTATTTGGTTGAAATGGAATTCGCAATTTGCTTGAGGATCGTGGTTTTGCCCGCCTTGGGAGGAGAAACGATCAGTCCGCGCTGGCCCCGGCCGATGGGTGCAATCAGGTTGATGAGACGGGGCGCAAGTGTGTCATGTTCAATTTCAAGGTCAAATCGTTTTTCAGGAAAAATGGGAGTAAGGTTTTCAAAAACAACTCTGCGTCCGCCGGTCTCTGGTTCCAACCCGTTGATCGATTCCACTTTGAGCAGCCCGAAGTGCCTTTCACTTTCGCGGGGCGGACGCACCTGCCCGATCACCAGGTCGCCTGCGCGCAGATCATACTTTCTCAATTGCGCCTGCGACACATAAACGTCCTGGTCGCTGATGCGGTAATTGGTTGCCCGCAGAAATCCGATCCCTTCGCTCATGATCTCCAAAATACCGCCGCGCAGCTCAATGCCTTCCTTTTGCGCCTCGGCCTCGCGGATCATCATCGCGAGAGACTCCTTCTTCATGCGGTTGAAATTTGGAATATTGAGGGTTTTTGCCATGCTGCGAAGTTTCGACAGCGGTTCGTTCTCTAGTTCAAGTATTTTCATGTTATGTTTTCTCTTGAGTGGGGGGATTGGGATATGAATGCAAAAAAACCAGCGCCCTTGTATGGGCTGGTAAATTTCCTTAGGATATTGTTGAAGAATCAGGGGTTTTGGTCAAGGTTCTCGTTACGTTCTTCCGCGCGCGATTATGTGTTGTGTGCGGTTATACAAAGTGCGTTTTCAAAACTCAGGGGAAGTGGCGGTATTATAGCACTCTCATAGTGATGGCGCAATGTGAGTTTTTAAATGGGCACATGACTTTTGTAGTGATCATTCATCAAACAACATCTTCAAGTATGCGATTCTGCAAATCCAATAGGCGGCGATACAAGCCATTCCTGCTTTTCAATTCGCCATGTTTGCCGCGTTCCACGATCTGACCATGATTCATCACGATGATCTCATCCATGTTTTCGAGACCAATCAGGCGATGTGTGATAAGCAGTGAGGTTTTGCGCTTCATCACATTGAATAGCGTTTCGAGAACCTGCTTTTCGGTGAGCGGGTCGAGGTTGGCGGTGGGTTCATCCAGAATCAAGATCGGCGCATCCTTGATGAGCGCGCGCGCAATCGCCAGCCTTTGACGCTCACCGCCTGAGAGGCGCAATCCCTGCTCGCCGATCATCGTGTCGTAGCCCTTTGGAAGGCTCAAAATAAAGTCGTGGATTTGAGCAGCTTTACACGCCGCTTCCACTTCCTCTTTTGTGACTTTACGACGGGCGAAGCGCAGGTTTTCATAAATGGATGTATTGAAGAAATAGGTATTTTGGGAGACGAGACCGATTCTTTCCCGTACCTGATCCTGATTCTGCTCTTTGAGAGATTCTCCGCTGAGAGTGATTTCTCCCGAACTGTAATCCCAGAAGCGTAATAAAAGATTGGCGAGGGTTGATTTACCCGCCCCGCTTGGCCCGACGATGGCGAGGGAGGTCGAAGGTCGCAGGTCGAAGGTCACGTTTTGAAGTGCGAGGGTGGATTGGTTGGGATAGGTGAAAGAGAGATTGGTAATTTGTAACTGGTAATTTGTGCTTGGCGATGGACTACTGTCCACTGTCCACTGACCACTGACCACTGGCACAGTATCCACCACTTCAAATAATCTCTTCGCGGCTTCGCGGGATGAGTTCCACATTTGGGCGGCGAGAGGTAGCGAGGTGACGGCTTCGAAGGAGGCGAAGGTAAGCAAGGTTAGCGAGGCGAGCATAGGGCCAGCGAGGTTGCCCGCTGTCACTTGTGGAATGCACAAGAACAGTACTGTCCACATGCCGAGATTGGTAAGCAGAGTGGATAATCCCGCGTGGATGCCTGTCACTTGTGCCATGCGGCGTTGGGCATTGCCGTAGTCCAGTCCATTGGCTGCGATTTGATTCAGGCGTTCATCCGCGTGGCCGTAGGCGAGCAGATCGGCCATGCCCTGGATTCCGTCCACGAGGCGGGTGTGTAAATCTCCGCGCAGGGTGATCGTCTGTTCGGCGGATTTGCGGCTGGTGATCTGGGCGATGGCGGGGAGGACAATGCCGAGGCTGAGAAAAAATATCAGGAAAACAGGAGCAAGCGGCGGGTAGAAAGAGGCGAGAAATATCGAGGTAAAAATGCCAACGATGGCAGCGGTCAATGGGGGAGAGACAACTCGAACGTAGAAATTTTCCAGAGTTTCCACATCACCGATGATGCGGGCGAGTAAATCGCCTGCGCGGAATTCCATTAGGCGGGCGGGGGCGAGAGGTTCGAGTTTTTCGTAGAACCAAACGCGCAAGCGGGAGAGCAGGCGGAAGGTGACATCGTGTGAGACGAGGCGCTCAAGGTAGCGGAAGATGCCGCGCGTGATGCCGAAGAGCCGCGTGCCAACGACAGAGACGCCAAGATCCGCAACGGAGGTTGCGATGGCGGCGGTGGAGATGAGCCATGCCGATGTGCCCATGAGCGCGATGCTGGAGCCGATGGTGATGGAGCCGATGAGAACGGAGAGCGCAACGCGATGCCAGTTGCCTTTGAGGAATTGTAGGAGTCGGGGGAGGATCGGTAATTGGTGATTGGTAATTGGTGATTGGTGATTGGGTAGGCGGTCAAAAGTCGAAGGTCGAAGGTCGGGTATGTTTGATTGAACGTTTTTGACTTTCGACTTTTGACCTTCGACGTTTTTATAGGTTCTGACCATACTCGCATACATGCCATTGTTCGCAAGTAGTTCGCCATGCGTGCCTTGTTCGATGATGCGACCTTCGTCAAGGACGATGATCTTGTCGGATTGGAAGATGGTGTTGAGGCGATGCGCGATGGTGAGGACGGTGCGGCCTTGCATTAATTTGCGCGTTGATTCTTCGAGCAGGGATTGGGTTTCAGGATCGAGGCTGGAGGTGGGTTCGTCGAGGATGAGGATGGGGGCGTCTTTGAGGAAGGCGCGCGCGAGGGCTACGCGTTGGGCTTGTCCGCTGGAGAGGCGGGCTCCGCTTTCTCCAACGATGGTTTCATATTTGTCTGGAAGCGAGTCAATAAATTCATGCAGGTGCGCGGCTTGCGCAGCGATGATAATCTCTGCGTGAGTCGCGTCCGCTTTGCCGATGCGGATGTTGGCGGCGATGGTGTCATGGAAGAGGTGCGGGCGTTGGGGAACCCAGGCGATGGAATGATGAAGGCGGAATGCAGAAGGCAGATTGTGGTGATTAGTAATTGGTAATTGGTAATTGATGCTGCCTTGTGCGGGTTGAATGAAGCCAAGTAATAGTTGGACGAGGGTGGATTTGCCTGCGCCTGTTTTACCGACTAATGCAATTTGTTGTCCGCGTTGGATGGTGAGGTTTATATTTTCGAGCGCTGGAGTAGTTTCGTTTGGATAAATGAATGTGACATTATCGAAAGCAATCGAAGATATTTCGGCGGACTGATTATTGTCCACTGTCCACTGTCTACTGTCCACTTTAGTATCTAATATTTCATAGATTCGTTTTGCTGCGGTAGTGCCATTCATCCCTGCGTGGAATCTTGCGCCGAGGGCGCGCAGGGGCATGTAGAACTCGGGGGCGAGCACGAGCAGGAAGAGCGCGGGTTGAAAGTCCATGTTGCCGTAGAGCAGGCGAAAGCCGATCTCGACGGCGATGATGGCGGTGCTGAGTGTTGCGAGTAGTTCAAGTGCGAGGGCAGAAAGGAATGTGATGCGTAACACGCTCATTGTGGTGTCACGAAATTTTTCGCTGACCTGCTCGATGGTGCGAGTCTGTGCTTTGGATTGACCGAAAAGTTTGAGGGTGGTTAGTCCTTGCAAACTGTCGAGGAAGTGGGCGCTCAGGAGTCGCAGGGTTTCGTATTGGCGTTTGGTGACAACTTCTGCTCCTTTGCCGATCATGATCATGAAAAATGGAATCAGCGGGGCAGTGATTAAAAAAATAATGCCAGAGAGTAAATCAATTGGGAAAACAAAGAAAAGAATGGAAAGAGGAACGAGGGCTGTGATAACAAGTTGGGGGAGATATTGACTGAAGTATGCGTCAAGCGCTTCGATGCCTTCGACGGCGGCGGCAGTTAGCTCGCCAGTGCGCTGTCCACGGGCATAGGCGGGACCGAGTTTGAGGATGTGCGCAAAGAGACGATTGCGCAAGTCCGTTTTGATTTTGACGGCGACGGCGTTTGCGGCGATTTCATTGAGCCAGCTTAGGAGGGCGCGTCCGCTGATGGCGATGAGGATGAGGAAGAGCGGACGCGTCACCTGCGCGAGAGCCTGCTTCTCAAGGAAAACGGCATTTATCACGCTGCTAAGGAGCCACGCCTGCCAAATGGTCAGCAACCCAGCTAAAAGTCCAGAAAGGACCGTTAATGTCAGGGAGAGGCGGGTGTCGCGGGTGAGAGTCAGGAGTCGGCGATGCATGAGGAAAGTGCCAAGTGTCAGGTACGAAGTGTCCAAGTTAAAAGCTTGAAGGTTGAGCGAAGTATACCCTCGTCAACCTTCAAGCTTTCAAATCAAATTATGAGATTGCTTCGGGAAGAGCACCCTCGCAATGACATTAATACACGAGGCTTTTCTTATCGGATTTGATGCGCTCGCGGAACATGTAGTACGTCCAGCCTTGGTAGACGAGCACGATGGGGACGAAGATGAGCGCGACGATGGACATGACGGTCAGAGTATATTGCGAGGATGAGGCGTTGTAGATGGTCAGCGACCATGCGGGGTTAGTGCTGGAGATCATCACGTTGGGGAAGATCATCGTGAAGAAGGTGATCTGGGTTAGTACGATATTGAGTGAGGTCATGATGAATGCCCATCCTTCCATTTTGTTGTTGAGGAAGTAGCCTGTGATGAGCAATACAACCACGGCGGCGATTGGCACTGCGCCAGGGTTGACGATGCCACGCGCCCAGAAGCCCGCAACGTAGGTGAAGACGCCGAGTGCAATGTAAAGAACGGAGGTTACACTCCAAAGCTTTTTGGCAAAGACATTCACGCGTTCACGCAACTCGCCTTCAAGCTTGAGGCCGAGGAAGTTTGCGCCGTGCAGAAGGAAGACCGCCACCGTGGTCACGCCGCCAAGCAGACCGTATGGATTGAGCAGAGTGAAGAGATTGCCTGTGAACATCATGTTCTCGTCAATTGGTACGCCGCGCGCGAGGTTGGCAAAGGCTGCGCCGAGCAAAAGCGCGGCAAGGAAGGAGCCAATGGCGATCATCCAGTCGAAGGTATTGCGCCATTTGGGATTGGCATCTTTGGAGCGGTACTCAAACGCCACGCCGCGGATGATGAGACCAATCAACAGAAGGAACAGCGCAAGATAAAAACCGCTGAACATGGTGGCGTACCAGTGTGGGAACGCGGCAAAGGTCGCACCGCCCGCAGTGAGCAGCCAGACTTCATTACCATCCCACACAGAACCGATGGAGTTGATGATGGCGCGGCGCTCTGTATCTTTCTTGCCGAGGAAGGGCAACAACATACCCACGCCGAAGTCGAAGCCTTCGAGGAAGTGGAAACCGAT
This sequence comes from Chloroflexota bacterium, assembly GCA_016234535.1. Taxonomy (GTDB): domain Bacteria; phylum Chloroflexota; class Anaerolineae; order Anaerolineales; family Villigracilaceae; genus Villigracilis. Next base: position 7,780 of record JACRBH010000022.1, on the reverse strand, counting down.
CCACAAGACTGCGATCAGAATAAACCAGAGGATTTGAAGAAATTCGTAAGACATGGTGTTCTCCTAGTCATCCGCGCCGACACGGGCGGGAGCAACATCAACGGACTCGTGCATGGCGGCATCGGGCCCGGCGATGGCATATTTTTTCATCAGGTAGACCATCGCGCCCGCGAGCGTTCCGTAGACAACGACATAACCAATCAGTGAAATGAGCAGGTCAACGGTGGTGAGGTTCGGGGAGATGGCATCCTGCACAGTAAGCAAGCCCTGCACGATCCACGGCTGCCGACCCATTTCGGAGAGGATCCATCCGCTGGCATTGGCGATGTAAGGCAGAATGATCACCCAGGGAACCCACTTCATCCACTTGGCATTTTCATATCTTCCGCGCATGGAGAGCAGGAACAGGAATGAAAGCAGCATCATCACAAAACCAGCAACCATCATTAAGCGGAATGTCCAGTAGGTGACAACCATCAACGGGACATAATCGCCGGGGCCATACATCCCCTCGTATTCGGCCTGGATTTCATTCACGCCTCGGACTTCGCACTCGAAGTTGTTACAGGCCAAAAAGCTTAACACCGCTGGAACACGCCACGACCAAACTTCGCGCTTGCCGCTCAAATCTCCAATGGTGAGGATGGAGAAATCGGCGGGCTGTGAGGTTTCCCAGTGCGCTTCAATGGCAGAGAATTTCATGGGCTGGGTCTCGAACATATACTGTCCGTTGGTGTGACCGCCGAAGAAGACCAGTGTGCTGGCGATCAAGCCGACGATGGTCGCCGCCTGAAAGGAACGCTTGAAAATATCCACGTGTTGTTTACGGATAAGGTGATAGGCGCTCACGCCAAGGATGAGGAAACTGGCGGTGGTGAGTCCCGCGGCGATGGTATGCCAGAAGAACAGCCAGCCTTTCGGGTTGCCGACCAGCGCAAAGAAATTCACGAGTTCAGCGCGACCTGTTAATTCGTTGATGACAAAGCCGACAGGGCGCTGCATCCAGCCGTTGGCGAGCAGAATCCACAATGCAGAGAGGTTGGAGCCGATGGCTGCCAGCCAGATGGACGTGAGGTGAACTTTGGGTGAGACCTTGCCTTCACCGAAAACCCACACACCGAGGAATGTGGATTCCATGAAGAACGCCAGCAACGCTTCCACGGCAAGGGGAGCGCCGAAGATGTCACCAACGTAACGGGAATATTCAGACCAATTCATTCCGAACTGGAATTCCTGTACGATGCCGGTCACAACGCCAATGGCAAAGTTGATAAGGAAGAGCTTTCCCCAGAACTTTGCCATTTTGTGGAAGGCCTCATTCTGGGTCTGGTAATAGCGGGTCTGGAAGAATGCTACGAACCAGGAAAGCCCAAGGGTGAGAGGCACAAACAAGAAGTGGTAAATGGTTGTGAGGCCGAATTGCCACCGTGAGAGGGTGATTGGATCCATATGATTAGTTCTCCGAATAGAAAAATTTGATTTGTTTAGTAAGCAACTCAACATTTATTATGATTTTTTTTCTCAATGTTTTTCGATATTTCTCCTATTGTTTTGTGTGGTATGGTTTTATTATTTTTGTGGGATTAGGGGGGTGTTGGTTAACCAGTCCAATGAGAGTATTCTTTTGAATGGTTGGGTTGACTTGCAAGGTATTCAAAATTAACCCGTTCCAATTCGTTCATCATTGTTTTTTGCACTTGTTTCCACTGAACGCAAATTGGGCAGGACATGTCAAATGGGCAATCCTGATCCAGGTGTTTGCAATTGGTATCAAATAATACATCCTCAAAATATTCCACCAGTTGGCGCAGGTTGATCTCGTTGGCCGGGCGGGCAAGAGTTACTCCGCCAGTTCGGCCAGGGAATGTTTGGATGAAGGAGCCCCTTGCCAGGTCCGCAATGATGCGCTGGGCAAAAGAGTGGGGAATTGCCATTTCCTTTTGGATGTCGGATGTGGATGCGCGAGTTCCTGCTTCTCGTTTTGCGAGAGACAGGATCATACGGATTGCATAGTCAGTTTGACGATTGGCTCGGAACATAATTTACCTTTACAACCAGTGTTATTGATCATTGTACCTTCTGTTACTATTGATAATATTTGATAAATTTATCATTTATTTCTCACGTCGTCAATCACCAATTTTCCTTTTAGTTATTGATGTTACGCAGTGTCGTTCTGAGCAGAACGACACTGCGTAACATCATTTAATTAAAGCAAAAATACCCCTTGTGATAAAAAATAGCCACGCACTAAATTTCAGTGCGTGGCTAAGCCCAATGTTTTTACTACTTTACATACTGAAAAAACAAGGCCGATTTTTTGCGCGAACTATGTTGATTAATAAACTTCCTGATTGATCTTGAAAAGTTTACGGTGTGAAGAATTTTTATCAGTGAAATGAACAAACGAAAAGGGTTTGCTGGCAGTAAATATTTATTTTGGATTTGGGTAAGCAGTTTCTGTTCCGGGACTTTCCACCCCATCAATGGAGCGTGTGCCGTAAAGTTCTCCGTTAATGGTAACGGTATAGCTCGCGCTGCCGGAAATGGTCTGGTCTGTTTCTGAGATGCTGTGCCAGGTTGCCGTTAATTGATTCCCTGCAAGTATGCCTGTGCCTTCGTGGATGGCACCGGTGACCAGCCATTGCAATTTATATTCATTGGGTTGTTCACCGTCGGTGATGGAGAGCGTGCCGCCATATTCCTCACCGCCCGGGTCGAAGCCATTGAGGGCGTATGAGCCAACGATGTTTGGCACATTATCACCAGGTGCATCTGCGCCAAGCGGCGCGGGGTCTTTTCGCCCGCAAGCTGAGAGCCCAATGGCCAATATTAAAAATATAATGCTAAGTCGTTTCATGTTTCCTCTTTTTTTAATGACCGTAAACGGCGAACGATGGATCATGGTTTATGGTCCATCGTTCATCGTCCATGTGCTATTTTTCTTTCATCGTCATCAGGAAGGCGACGAGATCGTTAATTTCCTCTTCGGTGAGTATCTTTCCAAAATTCTGGATCATTTGCCCTTCGGGAAATCCGGGTACAACAAAAGCGTTCGGATCCACAATGGATTGGTGCAGGTACTCTTCTGCGGTCAGGCCGGGCACGCGGTCTCCGGCGCGGTCTGCAATGCCATAGAAGGATGGCCCGATGATCACTTCATCTTTTTCAAGGGAGTGGCAAATGCGGCACCCCGCATTAACCCCCGAAGCTGTTTCAAAATATAAATGTTGGCCAGCCTTGGGGTCGCTCAGGTGTATGTCTCTGAAATTGATGGTCAGGGATTGCCGCGGGGCGAGCGGAATCGTTTCATCGAACAACACCTGTTCGATGCTTTCATCCGGTCTGTCATACATTTTTACCAGGATGTGATGTTTTCCGACAGGCAGCGTGACTTGTTCAAAGATACGCACGCCCTGATTAATATTATTATCCTGGTTTTCGTATGTTTCATCGAAGATGAGCTTGCCATCCACTTCCAGCGTGAGGCGTGTCGGATGGTCAAGATCAGGCTCGAGCGCGGCTTGATCCGCTACGTCGTGGATGGCATATCCGCTGTGGTGAGTCATCTGGATCGCCAGCATGGCTGAATCCGCGCTGAAGAATTGAGTCGGCACATCGCTCAGCCAGATCTGGAATGCAGTGATAATTGCCATCACGCCAAGCAGCGGGATGATAAACCGCAGATGCGATTTGTTGGGTGTGAACGTGAATGTATTCGGCTCGGACTTAATCTGTGATTTGATTGCCTTGCCAAAATCAGTGGGCGCCACCCAGGCAGTGTGAACGAGGGGGATAAAGTTGGGCTTGAGTTTTGGAAGCCGTTCGCCCGTGATGCGGCCGTTCAACCAAACATTGCCTTCACGGTTGGCGCAGTCTTCGGGAGGGCAGCCAATGAATTGGACATCGCTTGCGCCTGCTTCAAGTGCCTGTGCGGCCAGGTTGGGGTTCGCCATGGCGATACAGGTAAGGGGAACGATGTAGGTATTTGGGTCTTCAAAGTGTTTTCCAACACCATGCAGGGCGTGACGTTCACAGGTGAAAACGACTTTGGTATTTTTCTTTTCTGCAATTTCGCTCAGGGTTGTTTTCCAAAGCGGGTTGAGCGGAATGTCGCCAAAGGTCAGGGCATTGTCGGGGCAGCTTCCGATACACACGCCGCATGCAACGCATAAATTGGAATCTATTTCAGCCTGGAATTTGGCACGCGCGCCATCAGTGCGGGGAATCATTTTGATGGCGAGATAAGGACAATCACGTTCGCAAAGAGTGCAGCCGTCGCAGTTGGCCAGATCCACTTTGACGGGTTTGAGTTTTCTATCGCGCGGCATGATCCAGGGTAGGGCGGTGGCTATGCCGAGGATGAAAAGCAGGATGCTCCAAAAGAGAGCCTGCGGTCCGCGCAGGAAGGCGGATAGATAGAACAAATAAAATAAATCAATTGGAGCCTGGTCGGGCAGTTGCGCGGCATTGAGCGGGGGCAGCATTCCGAGTGGGAAGAGTGCTGAAGATAGCAGGAGTACAACGATGGAAATAACCATCCAATATTTGGGCGGCAGCCATTTTGCGCGGCTCATACGTTTGAGGTGCAGCCACAGGAAATAAGCAGTGAGTGCGGAGAGCCCAAGATGAAGAACGATGACGATCATCATGAAGACCCAACCCGTGCCTGCCGCTTCACCACGGATAAAGTCCAGGATGAAGGCTTGCCCGCCTTTGAAATTGTCGAGGATGTTGAACAGGCTTTGGTTCAGGATCTGTGCGCGGTTATCCCAGATCAGCCAGTAACCTGTGATTCCAATGACCCACACAACAACGGCCATACCAACGCCCGTGACCCAGGCCAGCCAGCGCGGACCGCGGAAGCGATCCTGAAAGAAGGTGCGCCAGCCGTGCAGGAAGCCGAAGATGACCGCTGCATCAGATGCATAGCGGTGCATGGCACGGATGATGCGCCCGATGAAGTTGGCTTCGATCTTGGAAACGGCGAGGTAGGAAAACGTAAATCCGAATGGATAGAACAGGGTTAGGTAGATGCCTGTCAGCAAAATAACCAGGAGCAGGAAGATGGTGATTGTGCCTGTGTGGTAGAGAGGGTTGAAGCGCGGATCGTTGATGAGCCAGTTGATGGGAGCTTCAAGGCGCAGGGAAATGCCCTCGAAGAGATTGAGCAGTCGTCGGCTTGGGGAATTGAGGCGCGCTTTCCAGTCCACGCTGGGGTTGCGTTCGGACAGGGTATCGGTCAATTGTTTTTTTGTTGGGGAAGGTGTCATTTGCTTTTCAAATTATTTCAAAGCATTTCGCGTGAAATACAAACATTAAGAATAAAGACAAATAATAAAGGCTGCGAAACAAATAAATATATGAAGGTGACAGCCATCTCAAGGATGACTGTCACCTGTCTTTCAAATTACCAGGGTTTGAACCCGGGCGATGTGAGCGCGATATTCGAGATCATTTCCACGAGTTGCGGACCATACACAATGACGACCAACGCCAGTGTGCCATAAATCCAGGGTGCCCAGCGGTCCAGCCAGACGGGGCCGAGAGCGGGATCTTGCATGGGTTCGGCGATGGGGACTTCCACTTCTTCCGTGACAGTTTCCCTATTCAACGCAGTCTTGAGCATGACAGTGAAGTAGAGGATACCGCTGATGAAGAGAATGGCGCCGCCAACACCAACCTGGAAGAGGCGGCTGTTCCATTCAGCAGGAACGTAGGGCGCCAAACCAAGCGGGACGCGGCGTGGAGCGCCGAGCAGGCCCAGAACATGCATGGAGTTGGAGAAAATGATCATGCCAACGAACCAGACCCATGCCTGTGCAACCGCCAGTTTGGGCATCCAAAGTTTCTTGCCAGTGACATAAGGCAGGAGCCAGTAGGAAATACCCATGAAGCTCAGAGTCACACCAGTGGCTACTGTGAGATGGAAGTGACCGGGAACGAAAGCGGTGTTGTGCAAAACGAGGTTGACGTTGTAGGAAGCATTCGCCAACCCGCCGATACCACCGAAGAAGAACAGGATGCCGGCCAAAAGTTGGGCGGCTACGGAGGGATCACTCCAATTCAATTTGCCGATCCAGGCGAGAGCGCCCTTGCCGCCGTTCTTGCGTCCCGCATGTTCGAGGGAGGCAACCACGGTGAAGGCGGTCATCATGGATGGGAAGAATACGCCGAAGGTGAGCATGGAGTGGAGGAACTTCCAAACGGGCGGAACGCCGGGGTCCACATATTGGTGATGGAAACCAAGAGGCGTGGAGAGAACGAGGAAGATCCAGAAGGAAAGGCGGGCGAGTGAATCGCTGAACATCTTGCCATTACCGGCCTGCTTGGGAAGCATGGCATACCAAGAGATGTATGCGGGCAGAAGCCAGAAGTACACAAGCGGATGTCCGGTGAACCAGAAGTAGGTACGAGCCAGTTGCGGGTCAACATTTTCAATCAACCCCAGCGACCACGGCAAAAGCATGGTGAGGATTTCTGTAGCAATGCCGATGGTACAAATTTGCCAAAGCACCAAGGTGAGAATGCTGGCAAAGGCAATGAAGGGGGTGCGTTCGTTGGGGGTTTCCTTGCGCCAGGCAACATAGGTCATGAACAGACCCCAGCCTTCAACCCAACTACCGACTACAACCAGAGTTAAGCCAACATAGAAGGCCCAATTCGCTTTTAGTGGGGGATAGAAGGTAAAGAGTACAGTGGCCTGATTCAAAAGAATCGGAATTGCGGCAGTGACCACACCGACAACCATAACCCAGAAGCCGACTTTATTCAAAATCATGTTCTTGAGCGGGCGCTTCAAACCGAACATCACGTTGAAGGTCAGGAAGCCCATGATGAAGAAGGTTGTCCAAACCAGGGCATTCAAAACGCCGTGAACGGTGAGTCCCTGATAGTAGGATTTGATCAACGGTCTGATAAGGGGATAAACATCCCAGCCTGCGTGTTCAAAGGCTTGCAGGGGGCCAAACAAACTGCCAACGGCAAGCGCAAGCATGGCTACCAAAAGGTGTAAGCCAATGAATTTCTTTTCGCCAGTGGATAATTGATATTGTTTCATGGTATCTCTCTTTGCTGCCTATGGCGTAACTGTGATTGAGCCATACATAATGCCGTGCCCGCTGCCACAGTATTCAGTACAAATGTAATTGTACGTGCCGGGCTTGTCAAACTTGACGGTCAGCTTTGAAACCTGACCAGGAATAACCATGAAGTTCGCATTTGTATCCTGGACCTTAAAGCCGTGCTGGACATCAGATGATGTTACATAGAAGGTCACGCTGGAACCAACGGGAATGGAAAGTTCCTTGGGTAGAAATTCCCAGTTCGGAACCGCATGAGCCAAAATATAGGCATCATATTTGCCGGGCGCGATTTCCCTTAACCCCGGGTTTGACCACGGGCTGTTTGGGTCGGTTGCCACAGTTCTGGGATCAACACGTTGTTCGGGGGCGGGCACTTGAATACCCATGCCAAAAGCGGCCACACTGACAGCTGTTGCAAACAACACAAGCAGGACCGCACTGAAATACATCCAGTTGCGCTCGTAAGGATGGACGTGCATTTGATGGGTGCTCATAATGTGCCTCCTCGACCGACAAGGATCATATAGATCGTTGCCCAGATCGCGATGAGTGTGACGACAAAGATCGCCAATACTGCGATTGTGCCGGTTGGGCGGAAGTCTTCGTCATCTTTATCTTTTTTTGCCATGTTTCATTCTCCTCATGAAATAATGGATTTTGGATCTGCCGCTTCGCGCGGCCCCGCAAATTGCGGA
>JACRBH010000222.1 GCA_016234535.1 Chloroflexota bacterium | reverse complement strand
GGGCAAGAAACTGGATTGCGTTTCGGGAAAATCTGGCATAATAGTCCATGGAGGGGTCTCCTTCTTTTTTCTGTTGGCGCAGAATTGGAAGGATACCCCTTTTTCCTTTTCTCTACAATAAAGTGTTATAAAGTCTAATGTCGTTGCGAGGCGGAACTTGTTCTTCCCGCCGACACTGGCGTACAGCTCAAGTGTCGGCGGAAGAGCGCCGCCTCGCAACGACATCCTAAAATATCCTATCTTTCTTCATCGATCATCTTATTGAAAAGCTCAACCACCTGCGGGTCAAAATGCCTGCCGGTCTGCTCGCGGATATATTCGAGCGCCTTCTTTTTATCCCATGCGGGGCGGTAGGGGCGGTCGGAAGTAACCGCATCCCACACATCCACAATGGCGAATATGCGGGCCGCCAGCGGAATTTCCCCGCCTTTCAACCCGCGTGGATAGCCGCTGCCATCCCATTTTTCGTGATGACAGTAGGGAATATCCAGCGAGGGGCGCAGATACTCGATTGGGTAGAGCATGTCATACGCATATTGTGGATGCCTGCGCATGAGTTCCCATTCTTCATCTGTCAGTTTTTCAGGTTTCAATAAGATTGAATCGGGCACGCCCAGTTTCCCGATATCATGCAGAAGCGAACCGCGCCGCAAATGGAGCAAGTCCACTTCGTCGACGTTCATCATCCTTGCAAGTTTTTCCGTAAGGTCAGTTACACGCTGGGAATGTCCCTCGGTTTCCTTGTCGCGCAAGTCCAGGGCGCGCGACCAGCCTGCAATGGTGGCATCATAGGCCGACAGCAATTGCTCGTGCGCGTGTTCGATATTGGCGCGCTCATCGAGTAATTTTTTATAGCGGTTGAGGCGCGTAATGCCGAGCAGCCGGGCGCGCAACTCATAGCGGTCATAAGGTTTGGTGATGTAATCATCCGCTCCCGATTCCAGTCCGTTCAAAAAGGATTTCCTGTCATCCAGCGCCGTCAGCATGATGATGGGAATCTCCGCAAGAACGGGGTCTTTTCTGATGCGCTGGCATACTTCAAACCCATCCATGCCCGGCATCATGACATCCAGCAGGATCACATCCGGCAAAAGCTGCCGCGCTTTTTCAAGAGCCTCCATCCCGTTCTCTGCCATTTCAATGCGATACCCCTGTTCCTCCAAAATGGACTCCAGGGTATATCTGCCGCCCGGTTCATCATCCACGATCAGAACTGTACTTGGCATAATTACTCCTTGTCTTCAACGATTATTAGACGTTATCGGTAATTAGAAAAAACGTCCCGAAGGTAGTTATTCGGCATTAAATTTACTCGCTCAAACCTTCGGGACGGTGGCATATAAGTTATTTCCGATAACGTCTATTATTTAGCCACTCAGCTTACGCGCTAGCGCGAGACTTATCCTGCAAAATGGGCGACATAGATGTCGCGCTACAGTCAGTTAGCAACTCAAATTATCCAGCCTTTACCCGGCCTGTGCTGCCTGCTCATCTGTGCCCAGGTATTTTTCAATTATATCTGCCAATTCCTGCATCTTAATGGGTTTGCTCATATAGTCGGTCATCCCGGCGGCCAGGCATATTTCACGGTCACCAGCCATCGCCAGCGCAGTCAGCGCAATAATCGGGACGTTTTTCATGGAGCGATCTGTACGGATCTGCCTCGTGGCTTCCAGGCCATCCATGACCGGCATCATCACATCCATAAGAATGAGATCGGGATGTTCCTGCTTCGCAAGCTGGACCCCTTCCACACCGTTCCGCGCGACCAACACCTTATATCCCTTGAAATCCAAATACTCGCTCATGAGGGTAATGACAACACTCGTATCTTCCACAAGCAGGATCTTCCCTTTGCGCATCTTACCAGACTTCAGGCTGAGAGGCGGAAGCTCGCCAGTCTTCTTCACCCGCGCATTTTGCTGTTCGCTCATCCAGGGCAGGGTAATGATAAACCGGCTGCCCCGCCCCAAAACACTCTCCACATGGACCCGCCCGCCGTGCAGACGAATCATCTGCGCAACCAGCGCAAGCCCCAACCCCGTCCCCTGATATTCACGCGATAGCCCAGAATCCAATTGAACGAACGGTTTGAACAGGTATTGTATGTCGCTCTCGGCAATCCCAACGCCTGTATCCCACACTGTAAAGGTGACTTCGTTCGCATCTGCATGGCCGTTCACTTCCAGGCCAACAGATCCGCCAGGGGAGGTAAATTTAACCGCGTTGCCAAGCAGATTTACAAGCGACTGTTTCAAACGCCTCTCATCGCCCAGAATGGTTTTTACATCGCCTTTTATTTCGAATGAAACTTTCTGTTCTTTTTTCTGCGCCAGTTCCTTGACCATCCGCAGGCTGGCCTGACAGATTTTTTCAACCGATAGATTCTGAACATCGAGTTCCATGCGGCCCGCCTCGATCTTGGAAATATCGAGGATGTCATTGATTAGCTCCAGCAGGTGGCGCCCGCTTTCACGGATGATGCCCGTGTATTTAAGTTGCTTTTCATTGAGCGGGCCGGCGAATTGTTCCTCGAGGCTTTCCGAAATACCCAAAATGGCGTTCAGCGGGGTGCGCAATTCGTGGCTCATGTTTGCCAGGAACTCATCCTTGGTACGCAAGGCGCGCTCCATTTCCAAATTGGCAAGATGCATGGCTTCCTCAGCCTGTTTGCGTTCGGTAATATCCATGTTGACACCGATCATGCGTTCGGGCCGGTGTCTCTCATTGTAAAGAACAATGGCATTCGCGGCGATGTGCCTCACTGAACCATCTGGGTGAAGAATTCGATACTCGTCCATAAACAGCCCTGTTTTTTGCAGGGCGGTCTTGAACTGAACCTGTGACCGTTTCACATCCTCCGGATGGAGCATCTTCCACCAGGAATCGAGCGAGTTATCGAAATCCGCGGTGCCAGTGCCATGGATCATGTGCATCCGGTTATCCCAAAAAACAGTATAGTCTTTCAGGTTCACTTCCCACACGCCGATGCCGCCTGCGCTGGCGGCAAGGTCCAGCCGCTGGCGGGTATTTTCGATTTCGGCAGTGCGCTCCAACACACGCTCTTCCAGTTCCTCGGCATAGCGGATGGTATCTTCATGATGGCGCGCCGAGTTGATGGCTCCGGCCGCCTGCGAAGCAAAGAGCGAAAGCAGGCGTTCATCTGCCTCGGTAAATTTCCTGATCGATTTTTCATCCTCATCGGCAGTCAATACACCGATCAACTCGCCGCCATACAGCATAGGAACTTCGATCACTGCTCCAATGCTGACATTGGCATATTTGGGAGAGCGGCCTTCCCAGGTTGAGTAATTATCGATCCGCAAGGGCAGGCGGGTTTGCGCCACCTTGCCGGCCGCCCCTTCTCCAAACTGGAGGCGCGTCCCAATGGGCAGGCTGGGTGAGGTTTCCATCATTAATTCCAGTTCCTGGCTGTCCGCATGGTAAAGATACATGCCACTCGTGGATGCTTGCAGCATGCTCTTGGCACCGTTTACGATCACCTTAAGCAGGGAGACCAAATCATATTCAGCGGAAAGCACCTTACTCGTCTCATAAAGGGTGGCAAACTCCTCGGCGCGGCGGGCGGTTTCATTATGCAACCGCATACGCTGTAATGCAGCGCCGGCCATATCCACCAGCGATTCGAGTAATCTGATCTGCTGTGAACTGATCTGACGCGGCAGTTGTACAGAAACGAACATTACGCCTATGATCTCTGTGGATGTGCGGATCGGCAGGCAGACCCCGCCCCAGCCCATCGGGATTCTGCTCCGCGTGGAGACATGCAGCAAAGAGGCACTGATGAACTCGGCAGAATAGTACGGTTCCCCGCTTGCAAAAACTGTGCCAGCCACACCCTCACCAGCTTTGATCGGCGTCGCCGCCAGTTCTTCAAACCAGCCTCTCGCAACAACATTATGTAATTCATTGCTGGATGGATCGTAGAGCAGGATCGAGCCAGCGTCTGTCTCCAATGTTGCCAGGATGTTATCCAATATGGTCGAGAGGGCTTCATTCGTATTTTGAATGGTACGCAGGGAAGTGGAAATAACATGCAGGGTTTCCAATTCGTTGATGCGCGCCTGGGTTTGCTGGTAAAGATGCGCGTTCTCCAGGGCTGAGGAAAGTTGGGCGGATATCGTTTCCAACATTACCCGTTGCGATTCGCCAAAAACATGCGGTTGATACGACTGTGTGGATAACATGCCAGTGATCGTGTCTCCCCTGCGTAACGGAACGGCCAGGATCGAACGCACGGACTCCCTGGAGCCAAAATGAATTGCCTGAACAGGCGTCTCGACTATGTCATCGATCAAAATTGTTTTTCCGGAAGAGATAACACTTCCGCTTAACCCTTTTTCACGAGGCAGCCGCCGCGGCGGGAAGCGTTCGCCTTTATCAAAAAAGTAAATTGCATGATAATCGCGGTGGTCATCATCATCCAGCACAATGACAAAGGCTTCACAGGGCATCGTCTGTGCCACGGCCTCATGCACCGCAGAATATATCTGTTCAGGGTTAAGGCGGGCGGCCAGTAAAGTTTGGCCGGTGTGATGCAGCGCGGTCAGTTCCATAATGCGCTGGCGGGTTTCATCAAAAAGACGCGCATTTTCAAGCGCGCTGGCTGCCTGATTCGCCAAAGTATCTGCCAGCCTCTCATCGGCTTCGCTAAACGCGTTTGATACTTCGCTTTCAATACTGATGACACCGATCACATGCTCGCCCAGTTTGATCGGAACATAAAGACCGGATTGCATCCCCGGCAGGGATTCAACGTAACGATTATCATTCGCCAGGTCATTAGTGCGTACAGTCTGGCCATGCTGAACGACCCAGCCGCTTAGTCCCTGATCCAACCGCGCCACTCTTGTTTTAAGCTGCTTTTCTGCGGCTGTGATTTCCTCAACATTGATCAGGTTCGGCTGATTGAATGCCAGCAGGTTAAGGGTTTTTGTTTCCGGGTCGTACAATCGAATGGCAGTATGATGCCAGTCCATTTTTTGTTCGAGCAGATTAATGATCTTTTTTGCGATCTCTTTTGGATTAAGCAACTGGCTGAACGCCAGGCCGCTTTCATAAAGCAGCCCCAATTCCACCACCCGCTGATTGATGGCTTCATCCGCCTGTTTGCGTTGTGTAATGTCACGCGCTGCGGCGAACACACCTTCCACTTTACCATCCGCATTTTCATAGACCGTTGCATTGTAAAGTACATCCGTCATTTTTCCACCGGCATGATGGATTGTAAGCGGGTAATCCTTTACCATTCCCTGCGCCAGAACCTGTTCATAACCGTTTCTCGCGCGTTCCGGTTCCGTGAAATAATCCGAGAAATCGCTGCCGATCAAGCTTTTCCGTGGAACACCGGTCACTTCCTCAGTAGCCCTGTTCACGTCCGTTATTTTGCCATCCGGGCCTATGGTTACCAGCGGGTCAATACTGGCTTCGATCAGGCGGCGGTTGTACGAACCAGCATTGCGTAAAGCTTCCTCCGCCTGCCTATGTTCAGTGATGTCGGTGGCATAATTAAGGGTGGCCGGTTCCCCCTTCCAGGTGGTGCGGACTTCGCTCACATTTATCCACCTCTCCATCCCTGAACGGAGTCGCGCTTTAATTTCCCATTGTGCGTTTTCGATTTTTCCGCGTAAAAGCCGCTGATGATTTTTGATCGCTGAAAAACGATCCTTTGGCTCCGGAATGAACTCCAATATGGATGTGCCAATTAATTCGGAAGCTGGAAGCCCGGCTATTTTTTCGAACATCGGGTTAACAAAAACAACCAGCCCGTTCTGAAGCACGTAAAGCGCCTCACCGGCATTCTCCACCAGCAGGCGATATTTCTCCTCGCTTTCACGCACTGCCTCTTCCGCCTGCTTGCGGGTTGAAATATCTTCAATGGTGCCTTCGTAATAGAGAAGATCGCCATCCGCATCGTATACAGAGCGCACACTCTCCAGGACCCAGATCACACTGCCATCCTTGCGATACGCCTGGTATTCAAACCCGGATAGATTGCCGCCTTGTTCCCTTATCAAGCGCTGGTGTTCAGCGCGAACTTCAGGGACGGCGTAAATCTGTCTGGCAATATCGGTGACAGTGGTGATCAGGTCTTCAGGCGAGTCATATCCCCACATACGGGCCAGGGCGGAATTCACAGTAATGAATTTTCCGGCAGGTGTGCTTTGAAACATGCCCTCTATTGAATTTTCAAAGATGTTGCGATATTTTTCCTCGGCGCGGCGCAGTCCTTCTTCCGACCGCCTGCGCTCGGTGATATCGCGAAACGACCAGACTCTGCCTCGTACATTCGTTCCTTCCAGCATGGGACGCGATAGCCGCTCAAACACCCTTCCATCTTTGAAATACAGGGTATCGAAACTTTCTCCGTCTGACTTGTATAATTCCTGAACCTTCCGGAGAAAACCCTGAGGATCAATCAATTGATCAAGGATGTATTGAAGCAGGGTCGAGTCCTCTTTTGTTGCCAGTACTGATTGCGGGATGAGCCACATCTCGGCAAACCGTTCATTGGCATAAAGTACCTTGTTCTCACTGTTGACAGCCAAAATACCGTCAGCCGTGGATTGCAGTACGGCCTGTAATGAAGCCTCCCTATCCCGCAGGGCTTCCTCAGCCTGCCTGCGCTCAGTGATATCCTCCAAAATGATTTGGATCTGGGAAATCTGTCCGTTTTCGCCCAGAATGGGAGTTAGATGATACTGGGCAAGAATGGATTTTCCCCAGTTGCTTGTATAGGAAAATTCAGCGAAAATGGACTGGCGTTTTTCCGCGCAATTTTTAAAATCAGCCGAAAAACCCGCCGTTACCAATGGCGGAAAGGTTAGCAGGTTGATGGATTTTGTTGCCTCCGCCGACGGCGATCCTAATATTTGTAAAGCTACAGAATTGACTTCAATAATTTTCCCCTGAGCATCCGCTGAAAAGATACCCACAGGCGCGTTTTCGAACAACATACGATACCGGACTTCGTTATCCCGCAGCGCCTCTTCCGTCCGTCTACGCTCGGTAATATCCTGGAGCGAGACGATCACTTTTGACAGATCTTTTTCATAACCCGACGCTGCCGACCAGTTCACATCCACATCTAGTTGGCTGCCATCAATTGCATGGTTGATCCCTTCCCAACTGAACTCGGCCTGACCATTCGCAATAGCTGCGAGTTGGCTGCCAAAATTTTCGATGGCTTTTCCTCTAAGGATTTCGGTAAGGTTGCTGGGCATCTTATTTTTACTGTCTGCCCGGTACATTCTCAGCGCGGCCTTATTTACCTCTTTGATCTTCACCTTCTCTGCGCATTCAGCCACTATTTCCGGATGAAGCGCCAGATACGCATGGAAATCACTTACGCCTTCCTGCCGCAAAGCATCCAACAATTGTTTAACTGCCGAGAAATCCTCCTCCACTAGCGCAATGGGAGAATCCTCGAACAGCTCATGGTAGCGTTTCTCACTCTCGCGACGGGCTTCTTCCGCCTTTCTGCGTTCGGTAATATCAAGAGTCGTAACCATGACTTTGGAGTAATCATCTTCATAGCCGGGAGCAACAGACCAGCTCAAGCTTATTTCAATTGGTTCGCCTGCAAGTGTTTCGTCCGCCCCCTCCCAGCTATTACTGAATTTTCCTTCCGCGATGGCTATGAAGTCTTCGTGGTTATGTTCCGCTTCGCCTTTGCTTATGCCTGAATTGGTATGCTCAATCAATACTTCCTTGCTTTCAGCCCGAAACATTTGCACAGCCGTGTTGTTTACATCCAAAACTTTTATCATTGACGAACATTCAGATGCAGCATCAGGATGCAGTGAAAAATATTCCTGAAAATCTGTTACACCCTGCTCTTTCAAAGAATCCAGGTACTTTTTAATCTCCGAAAAATCCTCCTCCCAAATTGCAATGGGAGTATCCTCGAACAATCCGCGATACCGTTGTTCGCTGTGGTGCAGGGCTTCTTCCGCCTGTTTACGCTCGGTGATGTCGCGATAATTAACAACGATGGCGTTTACATTGGGTTCATTCAACAAATTGGTAAGTGTGGCCTCGGCCCAGTAAATTGCGCCGTCGCTGCGCCAGTAACGAAACACGGTGTCCATTGACAGGTTGGGGTGCTTTAAAATTTTTTCGAAGAATTCCCTGTGGGGTTGGAGATCAGTATCGACCAAAAGATCGAAAATACTCGCCCCCACGCGGCCTTCACCCTGAAACTTCATAATGCGCCGGGCCGTCGGGCTTTCATAAAGCACGACGCCATTGGCATCCAACAGGGCAATTACGTCAGCGCTGTGTTCGATCAGGGCGCGAAATCGTTCTTCCCTTTTACGAACAGTTTCCTCCGCATACTTACGTTCAGTGACATCGCGCATGTTCAGGACGATGCCCTGCACAGCGGGTTCCTCCAACAGGTTCGTACCCAGCACTTCGATCACGCGCCATGTTCCGTTTTTATGAAGGCTTCGTACTTCAACACTTTCCTGTGCGGTGCCAGGTATTTTGGCCCTGCTGGCAAGGGAGGATAAAGCGATATGCATATCCTCCGGATGTACCCATTCGAGAAAATTTCGACCCAGGCTTTCCTGCGGCGAATATCCCAGGATCCGCTCTGAAGATGGGCTGGTGTATAGGATTACACCTTTGGGGTTGATCACCACAATCAGGTCGGCGGCGTTTCGGATCAAGGCATGGAAACGCGCTTCGCTTTGCTTTAGCGCCTGCTCCGCCTGTTTGCGATCGGTAATGTCATGCATGATTCCGTGGATCAGATGTGGTTTTCCCTGTTCATCCAAAAGCGTTTTGGCTTCATCGCGAATCCATACGATCCGTTTATCAGATGCGATCATGCGGTATTCACAGTCAAATGCCTCCCCATTTTGAAAACATTTCAGATCGTACTCGGTGGCAACGCGTTCAAGGTCATCCGGGTGAATATGGTCAACCCAGGGGTCAGCGCCGGCACGCATCCATTCTTCCGGGGTGATCCCAAGGATCGTTTCCACCTGCGGGCTGATATAGAGCGTATGCCCGGCCTTTCTTGTGGCATCTTCAAGGTAAATGATGGCGGGGATTTGTTCAGTTAATGCGCGATAGCGTTCCTCACTATCATGCAGGGCGTGTTGCGTTATTTGTTTTTCCACCGCCCGTTGAATGGATAACAGCATCTGCCCCATATCAAAAGGTTTTTGAAAATATCCAAAAGCCCCAAGCTGGACCGCATCAATCGCTGAATCCTGGGTGGCATGCCCGGTCAACAGGATGCACTCCGTCTCGGGGGAGAGCGCTTTGATATTCTTCAGCACATCCAGGCCAGACGCTTTCCCCAGCCGCAGGTCTATCAGCGCCACATCAATATGATGTTTTTGGACCTGAGCCAGCGCATCAGAATCTGTCAGCGCAGAGACCGGTTCGAAGCCTTTTAATTTAAAAATATCGCTTACGGTCCCGAGCATGTTCGGGTCATCATCTACGATCAGGATGCGTGGAGTCTGGTTATTCATTTTTAAGTACTCCCAAAGATGCCGCCGCTGCAAAACGGCACACTTCCATTGAGGCAATCCCCGGTTATTATGCTGCCGCCAGGGGAAACGTCTTCGCAACGACACAGTTCATGCAGTGACATGGGCTTAATTTCCCTTCATCAAACCCCTTAAATTGTCCTTTTGCAGCCGGCTCAACATATCAAGAAGTTTCGGAATCTCAAGCGGCTTATACAAACAGGCATAAGCATCGATCTCCATGGCCGCCTTGATGGATTCAGCCATTTCCTCGCGGTGTCCGGTTATCATCAACACGGGAATGGTTGAATTAACCCTGCGGATATCCTTGAGGACATTCAGTCCGCTGGTTCCATTTAATTTCAAATCAAGCAGTACCACCTGCGCATCCGTGATCATCGAATTTACATCAACACGCGGGTGGGTGACTTGCATTACCTTGAAGCCGCGCTGTTTCAAAATTTCATTTAGCGTCTTGCAGAAAACCTCGTCATCATCCACAATAACGATCATGCGATTCTTTGCCAGCGACGTGAAGAAACCCAGCAGGTGATTTATATCCAGGGGTTTATCAAACACCCCCGCCACACCTTCCTCCAAACCTTTTTGGATCAGATCATCGGCGGCATAAGCCGTCATCAACACCACCGGCAAACCGGGGCGGATCTCATGCAAGCGGCGGTGCAACTCCACCCCGTCCATCTCCGGCATTTTTATATCGCTAAGCACACAGTCAAACCGCATCATGCTGGCTTTTTCAAGCGCCTCCGGCCCGGAGGCGGCCTCCATTGGCTGATATCCTGAAACTTTTAGGATGTCGGCCAGCGTGCGAGTCATACGCCGGTCATCATCCACGATCAGGATTTGTAAATCTTGACTCATTGTGCCTCCTTGCGAATCGGCAGATACACGCTGAATGAACTGCCTTTGCCCGGTTCACTCTCGACCTCGATCCTGCCCCCGTTTGCCTCAACCAATTTGCGGCTGACAGCAAGCCCCAGCCCAATGCCCCGGGCTTTGGTGGTGAAAAGCGGTTCAAAAAGTTTTTTCATATTCTCCGGCAAGATTCCAGCGCCGGTATCTTTAACTGTAATATTCATCATATCATTTTGCACATTGCTGTATAGTGACAATTGTCCGCCATCCGGCATGGCCTGACAGGCATTAACGATCAGGTTGCCCGGCACTTGAATGATGTGATGGGGGTCAACATAGACACTGGGCGGGTCGGGTGGGATTTCGAGAGTCACAGCCACAGACGCGGGCACGGGGAAACGCTCCAGTGTTTGACGAATCAATTCGGAGACAGAACCAGCTTCACGGTCGACAGATTTGATGCGCGTGAAGTCCAGCAGATCTGTGATGATCTTGTCCGAAGTGCGCGTCTCGTTTTCCATGATCTGCAAATATTCCTTTACTTTATCACTGGCATTCGGCTGGGCCGCTTTGAGGAAGTAGATCGCATTCGAAATAACACCCAACGGGTTGCGGAGTTCGTGGCCGATACTGCCGGCCAATTGACCCAGAGTGGCGAGTTTTTCCTGGCGCACAAGTTGCTCCTGGGCATCGCGCAGTTCATGTGTGCGTTCATCCACCATTTCTTCGAGCTTTTCGGTATATCGGACAAGTTGTTCTTCCGCGTGCTTGCGCTCGGTAATGTCAATCGAAAGGATGACGATTCCTTCCGGCACAGGATATATTCTCAGCTCAAACCATCCCTGACTGCCATCGGGAAAAGTGAACTTGTTTTCGATGGATTGCGCCAGGCGTTCCTCCAGGGAGCGACGAAGCACTGCAAAAACTTCAGTTTCTTCAATACCCGGCCACATGTCCATATATTGTTTGCCCAGCAGTTCCTCCCTGGGCCTGCGGTTTTGTTTTTCCGCGGCATCGTTGAGATACAGGTAACGCCAATCAAACCCGATGATCTGACATCCTTCGAGCATGGCATCCAACGTGTGACGGTATTTCGCTTCGCTGGCTACAAGCGCATCCTGCGCCCGTTTGCGTTCGGTGACATCCCACACGGTTGATATCATCAATTGCCTGCCGGGGATCGGCGTGTTCATGGCGGAAATGAAAGTTGTTTCCTCCCCTTTGCGGGTAATCGGTATATCGATCCATTGCATACGCTGAGGGTCGCCAGTGGCGCAATCATCCAGCACTGTCTTCTTCATTTTTTTCCTAAAGACCGGTTCTTCGTAAGCAGCCTCCCAAAAAGCGTCTGGGACGGCAAGCGCCTCTCTTGTTGTTCTGTAGTATCTGGGGAAGTTGTCGTTCATATAAGTGAACTCCACCGACGGGTCAATAGTGTTCACAGCGACACCCATGGGAAGGTTATCCATAACCGCCCGAATATAGGTTTCGCTCTCCCGCAAGGCATTCGCCGCATCAGCCTGACTACGATAAAAACGCATCCGCTGCTGACGCCAGACCATTCCCAGTCCCGTTCCGCCGCTGGCAATCAATGCGCCAAAGAAAATGATCGTCTGCCAAAGGCGCATTTTAAGCGGCGCATAAATTTCGGCGGTTTCCATGCGCGCCACAAGAAACCAGGGAGAATTAGGCACTGCGCGAACAGAGCCAATGGAGGGCACACCGCGATAATCCAGGCCTTGTACAATTCCCTCCTGCCCAAGAACAGCTTTTACAGCTAAATTGTCAGTTTTTTCCAGAGGGATGCGCAAATTCAAAGCAGCGCTCTCATCGAATTTAAGTGCATTCAAAAACACAACATCCTGCCCTTCGCGGCGAACGATCAGGGTTTCGGCGGTTTGACTGGTTGTAGGCCATTCCTGAATGAATGGATAGAGATAAACATCAGGGTTAATCCGCATATAAATAATCCCCAACGAACGGCTGTTATTCGGGGTCGTCCCTTCAAAAACAGGAATCAGTATTGCGAGATGCAGCGTATCATCGGGCGTATCGCGATGGAAGTCAAAAAAAGTTATTTCGCCTGATTCCAGCACAGCAGGCATTTCCCCGACCAAAATCTCTTTCATTGCTTCCGGGGCAGCGGGCACTGAAAGCCGTTCCACTGTGTTGGTATCGAACAGGGAGACCTTGTCATATTGATAATGCGCCTGAATCGTACCCAGCCACGTTTGAAGTTGTTCCGCCGCCTGCATATCGTCAGGGTCATCAAGATAGCGCTGTACCAATTCATTGAAAGCCGGGTTCTGATATAAAACCGATGCATCTTCCAACCGCTCATTGCGCCAATCTGCCAGCCCGTTCACTTTCAACTCTGTGATTGAAGAAAGCTGCTGGTCCGCTTGTATGCGAAATTGACGTTCGTAATTTTGATAGGAGGAATAGGCGATGATGGAAATACCCGTTACCATCACAACAAAGATGAATATAAACAAACCGGGTGAATGGTTTTCTTTCTCATCATAATTTTTCATGAGCAAATTCCCTTGATCATTCGGATGTAAGGATCACTGTGCAATTACGGCCGTCTTGTTTGGCACGATACATTGCATTGTCTACGCGGCGAAATATTTCCTCCACCGACTCCGATGGCCGGCCATGTATCAATTCGATCACACCGATGCTGAGCGTGACGGAGGCATCTCCCTTTGATGTTGGAACACGCAGGGCTTCCACTTCCAAACGGATGCGCTCCGCCAGCAGACAGGCCTGTTGCGCATTCGTCATCGGCAAAAGGATGATAAATTCCTCGCCGCCATATCGGCCAATGCGGTCGGCTGAACGAAGTTGGGCACAGGCAGTTTGCGCAACATGTTCCAGTATCTGATCGCCTGCCAGATGCCCAAATATATCGTTGACCTTTTTGAAATGGTCAATATCGAACATGATCACAGCCAGCGGCTGCTGATAGCGTACCGCGACTTCAATTTCGTGTTCGGCGAGTTCATACAAATGGCGGCGGTTATTAACACCGGTCAGAGAATCAGTGCGCGCCAATTGCTTTTCACGGGCCAATGCAGTTTGCAATTCGAGATTCACCGATTCAAGCGCCTTTTCCGCCCGCTTGCGTTCTCGAACGCGCCACAGAGTTTCACGCGAACCCAGGCCAATTCCACCGAGACCCAAAAGCCACACCAGCCCCAAGGATAAACCCTGAACAATGATTATTTGCCGTTCCCTGGTCAATAAGGAATCCATTGGCAGCGAAACACCAACACCGCCCCGCACATCACCCACCCTGTACCCCTGATGCGCATGGCATTTCAAACATCCCTCCTGGGTGATCATCGGCTGCATTAATCGCAGGTATGGCTCGCCATCCATTTCTGTAAATTCAAGCACCTCTGTTTCCCCCTGTTCGAATGCCTCCAAGGCCCGCCGCTCCCATTCATCCGGGGCGTTTTCAGGACGCAACGGATTCAAACTGGTAATATGCCCGGCAACGCCATACAGGTCCGAAAACTCTTCATTCATCTGTCGAAGCATATAAGCCGGATTCATCAATGTGAGATGCTGTCCGGCCGGAGTTTCAATATCGCGTTCCGGGATGTTACTCAGATAAGGATTCGGCGGAGTCTTCTCGTCAACGGGAACATAGACACCGCCATGCGAGGTTGCCCAGAAACGAAAAGCCTGATCCTTGTTGAAGTTGGCACGCGCTTCGTTAACCGCCATTTCGCGGATTCGCAAGCGGGTTTGGACGGCGCTCCAGGCCAGCAATCCAGCCACAGTGACGGTCCACGCAATGACCAATACCCAGATATAACGTTCCAGGCTAAACAATTCAATTTTGGATTTATGTGTGTTTTGCATAGGCACATCCTAAAGGTCATTGTCCCTTGGATAAAAGTACCGGCAAATAAATTCTATAAGTGGAATCGACCCCGCTTCATTCCAAGTTTTGACCGCACCTTGTTTACTCAAGCCAGATCCCTATTGATGGACGGTCAAAACACAAATCCACTAACCTTGATGGAAAAAAATGCTAAATAACAGGATACCTGTTTCTTTTTAATCATTGTCAGTACTTCACGAAAGGATATTCGCAGCAGCGACTTTCGTCGCTTTTTCCCCGAACGACTGAAGTCGTTACTACGCTTTCGCGATCTGCTGATTATATTTCAGTATAAATTCGTAACTACCCAGGCTGAAAGATCATGACGCGGTCACGTCCGGCCTGCTTGGCGGCGTATAAGGCTTGATCAGCGCGGTGAACAATCTGTTCAATGCCATGGTCCAGCGGATCACTCCATATCTCAGCAACGCCAATGCTCAATGTAATAAAAAACTGGCCAGTATCGATGTTTCCCATGGGTGTGGCCGCCACGACCGAACGGATGCGTTCGGCAATGTGAAATGCCTGTTGCGCACTGGTTTCGGGCAACAGAATGATGAATTCATCGCCGCCGTAACGCGCCAGAACATCCACGCTGCGCATCTGCCCGGCAACAGTCTCCGCCACCTTGACCAACATCTTATCCCCGGCCAAATGTCCCAATGTATCGTTGACTTGCTTAAAGCGGTCCGTGTCAAAAATAATGATGGCAAGCGGGCGCTGGTAACGTTGACTCGCGCTAAATTCGCGGGAAGCAAGTTCAAAAAAGTGCCGATAGTTATACAGGCCGGTCAACCCATCTGTACGCGCCAGTACCTGTTCCCGTTCCAACGATTTCTGGATCTCCCCGTTTGCAATTTCAAGTAACTCCTTTGCCTTGCGGAGTTCATTTTCGGCCAGCCGATGCCCCTCAATTTCCCGCTGCAGGGGGCGCACCATAAAATAATACAGGGATGGAAATTGAAAAAAGGCCAGTAAACCCGCGTCAAGAATAACATCGATCCATATATTATCGCTTTCCAGGAATAGGCGAAATGCCCCCATTAAAATAACTTCAACTAAAAAAATTATCAGGATAACAATCAGGAATGATCGCCAGGCTGTTTTCTTGGGTGGGATAATTGGATCCATTGGTCAATTTTCCGATGGTTGCAGCTTCGACAACACACATTTGTATGATGATACCATTGTCTCCAGCCTCACAAGTTATCATTTTTGTTCAGTTTTATCCCTCGTTCCTCAGGATGAAGGATCACAGTACGATTACGGCCAGCCTGGTTGGGGCATATACTACAGTGCCTTTTCAGCCCGCTGAACCATCCTTTCAACGCTGTCATCAGAACAGCCATTCCAAATCTCTGCGATGTCATCTCTAAGCATAACAGTGGCAGGCCCCTTCCAGGTGTTATTATATGAATGGATGTCACACTCGCACGGATGCGCTCCGCAAGAACGAGCACAGCTTGCGTATTGGATTGCGTCAACAGGATAACAAACTCATCGCCGCCGTAGCGGTCAAACGAGTCGACGCTGCGTACCCGGAAAGACTGAGTGGAATGTTTGCGGGTCACGCCACTCTGCAGGATCATATTTCTATAAATCAGGCGAATAGATCACAATGCTGTTACGCCCCTTTTCTTTTGCTTTGTACAATGCCTTATCAGCTCGATTAATCATGCGATCAACATTCTCATCGAGCGGGTTGTGTTGAAATTCTGCAATGCCAATACTAAGTGTAATTCCAAGCGGGCGCGCACTCACACAGATACGTTCCGCGATGAATTGGGCCTGTCTGGCGCTGGTCTCGGGCAACAGGATTATAAATTCATCGCCGCCATAACGCGCCAGCACATCGACACTGCGCATCTCTGCGCTCGCGACCTGCGCGATCTGCATAAGCATCGTATCGCCTGCGGCGTGCCCGAAAGAGTCATTCACCTCTTTGAGATGATCCACATCAAACATGATGATGGCAAGCGGGCGTTGATAGCGCGCGGCGGAACTGAATGCGCGCGAGGCAAGTTCGAAAAAGTGATGACGGTTGGAAATGCCCGTCAAACTGTCTGTGCGTGCCAGTTGTTGTTCGTAAGCCAGTGACTGACGGAGTTTAAGATGAGCAGCTTCAAGTGCTTCATTGGTACGGCGCAACGCCTCTTCCGTATGTTTGCGTTCGGTGATGTCACGGACAATACCCAGATAGCGGCCGTCAGGAAATTGGCTGGAATTGATTTCCACCGGCACGGAGGCGCGGTCTTTACAGATCAACTCACATTCAATCAGGAAAGTTTCCCCATCCTTAAGATCTTTCAACAGATCATCCCTGTTCGGAATGGGTTTCACAATCTCGCGCATTGTTAATTGGAGAATTTCCGCCCGGGTATAGCCCAGCAATTTACACCCGGCAGAATTCACTTCGATATATCGCCCTTCACTGTTGGCGAGGAAAATCCCATCCGAGGCCATTTCGATCAATGTGCGATATTGCTCTTCGCTTTTTTTGAGCGCATGTTCCGCCTTCTTGCGCTCGGTGATGTCTGTCAGCATGGCACGGGTTTCATTGCCGCCCTCGAAACATGTGGCTTCCATATCCGCCCAAAGCAATTCATTTTCGTTCTTTACAAATTCAATTTCACAATTCTTCTTCCCCTCGCCTGATAATAGCACTTCAAAGAATGCATTGAAAACAGGCAGGGACTTGTCGGAAACAAACCGGTTAAAACCCTGCTTGATCAAATCGTTATACTCAACGCCGAGCAGATGCGCCCCAACCTGGTTTGCCTGGCGGATTATCCCATCGCGGCCAAGCGTAAAGTAGCCTGCGGGGGCGAAATCGTAGAGATCGCTATATTGACGAAGAACCGCTTCGACCTCCACTCGCGATTGGATCAGCGCTTCATTTTGAATCTTCAACTCAGTCTGGCGCTCCTGCAATTCGCGGATAAGGCGGCGGGATTCCTCCCTAGTTAAAGGCAGAATCGGTTCTTTCTTTTTTTTCCCGACCAATTTCTCATCGGCCTGATGAAGTGACGCCCCGTCTCCCGGCGGCTTGTTTATCTTCATTACTGTCCCTTTTGAAACGAGCAATAATATCTGTATACTGGCTCATTATTACCGCCTAGTATAAATGAAATAATCTTCGGCTTTCAACAATTTCCTCAGAACCCGAACAACCCGCCAGCCAAAGCTTATGAAATAATAGTATACGCTTTCCAAGCATGCGTCAATCACTATTTTAGGGTAATCGCATTAGAAAATCCTAATGCTCAAAATTCAGTAAATCATCGATTGAGCGGAGTGCAGACTTTAGTCTGCAATTTTACAGAGGCAAAGCGGACTGAAGTCCGTGTTCCAGAAAAAATTCGTGATTTACTGAAATTAGGGCTTTCATTCAAGAATCTGCTAATCTTCACTAATTCACACCGATCATTTGAGAAGTTCATGCAGATTGGCGAAGATTAGCGGATGAAAAATCCAAATGCGATTGTCCTAATCGCTATTTTTGTTAAGGCGTACAAGATTTGGAAACGGGAAAAGAGCGGAATAAAAAAAGCCGCCTATTGGCGGCAAAACCCCATGGGGCAGTCATCATGACTGCCCCTTTGTTGTGTATCCCGAGGCGGTTTCCCCTACCGAACTGTATAGGCGCTCTCGGCGGCAATGAATTGAAGGCTTTTTGTTGTTTTCGTGCCTGCATGGCAACGTGATAAAAAATCGCACAAACTATCAATATCCATATAAATTTCAGTAGGATTACATATATTTTGCTATAATCAGTAGATCACGAAAAGGTGATACGAGGATGGCGAGAAACGACATCATCTAGGTCAAATAAATTTTCAACTGCCTGAGCGATCATTCGCGCCAACCGTCGTAAAGTCAACCAAAATTTGGAGAAAGGCTTGGTCG
>JACRBH010000218.1 GCA_016234535.1 Chloroflexota bacterium | reverse complement strand
GGCGTTGCTTTGAATGGTCAACTTCTCCCCGGCAAGTTTCGTGGCTCCGTAAAGATTCGCCGGGCTGACAGCTTTATCGGTGCTGACCATCAACACTTTTTTCACACCAGCATCCAGCGCGGCTTCGACCACGTTCGCCGTGCCCATGATGTTGGTCTTGATCGCTTCCATCGGATTGTACTCGCAGGCAGGCACCTGCTTCAGCGCCGCCGCATGAACGACAATATCCACGCCATGCATGGCGCGCAGGAGACGTTCGCGGTCGCGGATGTCTCCAATAAAATAACGCAGGTTTTCCTGGTTATATCCGCCGACCTGCATTTCATGCTGCTTCAATTCATCACGGCTGAAGATGATAACCTTCTTCGGCTGTTTTTCTTCGAGCAGGATTTT
Source organism: Chloroflexota bacterium (assembly GCA_016234535.1). Taxonomy (GTDB): domain Bacteria; phylum Chloroflexota; class Anaerolineae; order Anaerolineales; family Villigracilaceae; genus Villigracilis. Next base: position 10,982 of record JACRBH010000218.1, on the reverse strand, counting down.
AGTAAATTTCTTGCCGAACGAACCCGTTCCGCCGGTGACGAGTACCACTTGATTTTTCCAGTTCATGAATTCTCCTTGTTAACTGTTTGGCGGGTTTGCAACCTGTCAAGCATATTTACGGTTTATTTCGACGCCTTGAACAATACCGCGGCTTTCTCAATAAAGATCTGGCCGTTCTTTTTCATCGTCTCTGTGAGTTCGCGCTCGATGGATCGGAACATATCCTCTTGAAAGTCTGCGGTGGATGCCATCGAACAGATGTATGCCATCATCGCGGAAACATCCGTTACTCGCAGATTGTCGAGATAATGGGACAATTCCACATGCGGAAAAAATTCCTGCATTTGCTCCTTCCCGTTTTCGAGCGCAAAGGCCGAAGTGACTATATATCTTTTGACACTGCCCGCGCGTTCGAGCAAATCCCACATCTCTCGCATATGATTCTTCCCGAGAGTGGCGGCAAACAGGATGCCGTCATCCTTCAAGACACGCCGCACTTCCTTCAACGCCCGCCCTCGGTCAGGGATATGATAGAGCATGTGGTTGGCAATGACCGCGTCGAAGGTTCCGTCTGCATAGGGGATGGATTGCGCATCGATCTTCTCGAACTTGAAACTGCGCCCCGTAACGACCAGATTCCGCCACGCTGAATCAAGCATTCCATCGGAAAAATCCGAGAGGGTGATGGTCCAGCCTGCGGGAATCCGCTTTGCAGATTCAGTCCACAAGACGGCGCTGCCGCATCCCAATTCTAAAATATTCGCATTGGCTGGGAGTTGAAGCAGTTGGTCGAACACCCAGTTATGCCAGCCTTGAGGATTCGTGCTGAATTTTTGATGAAGCGCAATCCGCGCATCCAGGTTGGACGAATCTTTGTATTGATCCTGTGTGAGGTGCTGCTGGTCTGTAAATCTTTGCATTTTGTTCTAATCCTTACGAATGTCAATCTTTCTTTTTAGACTTTGGATAGATGTGAAGCCTCTTGCTTACATCCTCTCCTAATTGCAAATTTACACCGGGCAAAGCCTGAACAAAGTCTTTAGCTGAATCTATGCATCTTAAAACATCATCTACATCTAACTTATATCTTTTCTGGATCTCCGCAAAATTCTCGCCATCATCATATATCATCTCGTAATCTTTTCTACTATAACCATCATCATGCTTGTAAGCATTTATTATGTTTCGAACCTTCTCTACTTCCGCATATCCAGGTAGATTTAAAAGTTTAAGCGCGTAACTGTTTTCAATTACTTTTACCGCACCGTCTCTATCCTTTTGCCAACTCTTACTTAATGGTTTGCCTGTTTGTTTGGATAAAGTAAAGGAAGCTACCAATTTAAGTTCATATTCAACAGTAGAGTTTAGTTCATTCAATGCCGCACGAACTACAATTTCTTGATAATTTAGTAACATATCATTGGCTCGTTCATATTCACCAAACAAGACATCTTCGGGCTCAAGAGCATCAGGGTCATTTCCCTCTAAATCTACAATATCTGTCTCAGAATCATATGAAAATTCATATTCACCATTTACAATTCGATTGTAATCATCGTACACGCTCAACGCGCGTTCAACAAACACTCGAACACTATTTAGCTTATCAATTACAAACCATCGGTTACTTATCATGAGTCTTTTTTAATTACGATCAACGGATACTGTCCATTTTCAGCAAAGAACTTCGGGAATACATCTTCCAGCCAGAATACAAATTTCAAAAATATTCTTCCGCCAAAGGGACGGACAAACCAGCGCAAAAATCGGGTGCTCAAACTGCGCCAGGGCTTGATCTCGATATTCATCTTCGAGCCGATCTCACGCTTGAGCCATTCGGGAGTCATTTTTTGAACGAACGTGCCTGTGGCGTCTTCATCGTTCTGCCATTCCTTTTTCTTTTTCTCGGAACGGCCTGACAGTTTGCGCCTGAGACTAATCAGTGGTTCAACTGCCATTGTCAAGCGCGGCTCATGCCAGCCGTTGACAATGGCTGCGGTTCGTCCAGTTGCGAGGACACGGTGAATTTCTGCATACGCTCGCGGATGTTCTGTCAGCGCAAGATGATGAATAGCGTGCATGGATACTGCGCCGTCAAAAGACTCTTGTTTGAACGGCAGATTCGCGAGATCGCCGACCACGAACAAACCGTGACCGCCAATCCGTTCACGCGCTTCACGCAAGGCTTGGATGGAAATATCCAAACACACGCGCTTTTGATATCCCTGCGAATAGATTTTGTATTCTTCATATTGTACGGGACCAGAGCCTGCATCCAAAAGGAATTTACCCGTGGAAATAAGTCCATTCATTACACGCAGACGAGTCTTGTGGATGTATTCGCGCGAAACGGGACGCAGGTCTTCGTAGCGGGCGTTTTGATAATTCCCGTCATCTTCCTGCTGCCAGCCGATCTCGTCGTAGAATTCGCGTACTTTTTGTTTTGTGTCGTTGGTCATGTAATTTCTCTTTTTACCACGAAGGGTCACAACACCTGCCCTGGCACTGCCCGCCAGGGCAGGTGTTGTGACCCTTCATTCCTTTGTGGTTAATTTTTCCACGTGAATGGTTCGTTCACCAAAAAATCAAATGTGTCTTTGAACTGCGCCAGACCTTCTGCGCTAAACACTTTTTCCAAAGGCCAAACTTCGAGGTCGTCCCAAAAGTTCATCAAACGCCAGGGAAAGGGGCGCGGATATTCAAAGAAGAAACGATAGGCGTAATTCCAAGCCAATTCAGTTTGCTTTTCGTTTAATTGATGGGCGGGGATATTCGCCAAAACTTTTTCAAGGGTTGCATAGTATTCGTCCCATGAGTTTGGGTCGAGCGTGAATCCTCGTCCGCGATAATGGGTTTGTCCACAGGAGATGACGGGACGGCCATTCATCGCGGTTTCGAGTCCGACGGTGGTGGTGTACGCCAGACCAATATCGGCAATTTCGATCAAGTCATAGGTGTTGATCTTGTCCAACGCACCAATGACATGAATATGGCTGGGAAGTTCAGGCAGGGCATCGCGCACAACCGTCTCCATGGACTTGGCCTGCGGGACAAGTTTCTCGCCGGGATGCACGCGGATGACCAACTGCACGTCGGTTCGTTTCGCAAAATATTGAACGGTCTTCGTAATCCACTCGGTCATCGAGGCGGCGAAGATGTCACGTCCAAGAGTGAGACTGTCACCCAAAACATTCGCGGCAAGCAGGACTACAGGGCGGCTATCCAAGCCGAGCGTGTTGCGTGTTGCGTCTGCGCCCTGCGAAGAGACGTATTGCCACAAGCGTTTGGATTTACCCCACACGCGCGCGCCACGACGGGCATTTTCGAGGTCGGCGACTCGTTCAAACATGGAATCTGTAATTGGTAATTGGCAGCGTGCATCAACAAGATAGTTCGTGTCCTGCTGCATGATGGATGAGTTTTGCGCGAGCCAAATCTGTTCGCGTTGATCGTTGAATTCGTATGTGACCGCATCGATGTTCAAGTAACGCGCCACGCGGAAGACAATTCCCATTTCGAGAATTAATCCATTTGGAATTAAAACTACATCTGGTTTGTTAGTATGCAAATATTCAAACGCGGCTTTGGCGGCGAATGTGTTGCGCTGAATCCGCAAGTCATATAACGCGCGGTCATCGGCGTTATTCATGTCCACTTCTTCGCGCATGAGAGTGTATTGAGCGTCCCACAGCGAGATCTCTTTTACGTCAGCCTGGATTCTCTCCGGGAGGACAGAATCAGGCTTGAGGTCAAGAAGAGATGCGTGTTCAATTAATGGGGATAATGCCGAATGGGCATCGCGTGTGTGAAGGATGCGCTGGCGTTGTGTGAAATTATCCTTTTGCTTATGCCACTCAGAGTAAGGCAGAGTCAATAAGGTAACTTTATGTCCCAAGCCCGCAAGAGTCAAACCGAGATACGCAGATTGTTCGATCCAATAATGAAGCGTGGCGAAGAATAAAACTTTTTTGCCAGGCGCTGCGCTTTCTGCGAATGGTTTAACAACTTTAACCGCCGCAGGTAAAGACTTTTGCAAACGATCCAGATTGAAATGATCTTTACGCGGACGGTTCCGCTGTCGAAGCATCCAATCGATTTCGGCAGTGAAAGGCAGGTCGCCTAATAATTCTCGGAGGGTTGATGTTTTTGCCATATTGGTAATTGGTGATTGGTAATTACTATTTACCAATTACTGCTCGCCTATCTTTTCAATCGCCCAATTCAGTCTTGGCCGCACAGGTCCCACTCGCGGCTCAGACCAATGCATACCAGGCGCGCCGGAAATATCCACGTTGAATGCAATCGCGTTTTCATCCATGAAATAACGACGCACGCCAAACGAACTCGCGTTCACGCCAATGCTGTAGCGGCCTTCGTTGAAAATATCGGCGGGGATTTCAGCGCGGCTGACGTAACGTCCCGTGTTGCGTGTTTCGTGTTTCTCGAAGAGCTGCGGTTCGTCGGTATCAAAAGAGGCAAGCACATATTCACCGCGCATGGTGCTGAGATAAAAACCAACGCGCAGACCCGTGATGGGCGCATCAAGTTGATATTCAAATTCGACGGTGACTGACTCTATGGAGCGGACAGTATCCACGACCTTCCCGCTTCTGTTCTTAATCTTCAAGCTGATCGGTCTAAATGGCTGACTCGCCGCTGGGACATCTTCCACAGCCCAAACCCGCTCGCCTGCCTGCGCCTGCCCCGATGACAGATAAAAATCAACAGCCTCCTGCGTGGGTCCGCGCATGAGCATTTGACCTTTGTTCAAAACAATCGCTTCCTGTGTGAGGCGAAGAATTGCGGACATGTTATGGCTGACGAATAAAACCGTGCGGCCCTGCTGTGCCACGTCACCCATTTTGCCGAGACATTTCTTTTGGAATTCCGCATCACCCACCGCGAGTACTTCATCCACCACAAGGATTTCAGGCTCAAGATGCGCGGCGACTGCAAACGCAAGACGAAGATACATACCCGATGAATAGCGCTTGACGGGCGTATCAATATATTGGGTGACTTCAGAGAAATCCACGATCTCATCAAATTTGGAATCGATCTCGGCGCGTCTCATGCCGAGGATGGCGCCGTTCATGTAGATGTTTTCGCGCCCCGTGAGTTCGGGGTGAAAGCCTGTGCCGACTTCAAGAAGCGAACCGACACGTCCGCGCACAGAGACTGTGCCCACAGTTGGTTCGGTTACACGCGAGAGGATTTTTAGCAGGGTGCTTTTGCCCGCACCGTTGCGTCCCACAATGCCGAGGACTCTGCCTTCTTCGAGGTCAAAGGAAACATCCTTCAACGCCCAGACATAATTCTGGTTTAGTCTGCGGTCGGACTTTCCGATCATTGCCTTCGCCAGGCGAAGGGGCGCAGAGACAGTATCCACGATCACGTCGCGCAGCATGTTGTAGCGGAATTTCGACTCCGCCGCGCCAATCTTATATTGCTTGCCGATGTTTTTTACACTAATTGCTATTGTCATAAACTCTCATTTACGTCATTGCGAGGGCGCTCTTGTTTCTTGCCCGAAGCAATCTCATTTCCAAAGGCGGAGGTTGCTTCGTCGGGAAGAACACCCTCCTCGCAATGACGAGGTTATATCGTGTCCGCAAAGGTCTTTTCCATGCTTCTAAAGTAGAAAAGGCCAGAGACAAAAATCAAAATTGAAATACCGGTTGAAACCCAGAGCGTAATATCAGGTCCATTGACAATGCCGAGCAATGACCAGCGGAAACCGTTGACCACGCCTGCCATCGGGTTCAGGAAATATAAGATCTGCCATTTCGCAGAAATCACAGTGGCCGAATATGCCACGGGTGTGGCAAACAGCCAAAACTGAGTCAGAAACGGGAGCGCCTGATTTACGTCACGATACTGCACGTTGATCGCTGAAAGCCAAAGCGCCACACCAAGCGCGGTGATAATTGCCAATAATAAAAACAGTGGAAGTGTCCAAAGTAAATTCCAGGCGGGGGTAACTTGATAGTAGAACATCAGGGTAACCAAAATGACAAAGGCAATGGCAAAATCCACCAGCCCCGAAAAGACTGAGGATATGGGCAGAATGAGACGCGGGAAGTAAATCTTCGTCACCATGTTGTTGTGCGCCACGAGCGAACGGCTGCCCTGATTGAGCGCGACAACAAATAATCCCCACGGCAGCAAAGCCGTGAATGAAAAAACAGGATAGGGTATTCCTTCCGTTGGAAGTTTTGCCACTTTGTCAAATAGGAACGTGAATACCAGCATGGTCATCACAGGCTGAATGACGGCCCATGCCATGCCTAAAAGAGTTTGTTTATATTTCACCTTCACATCACGCCAGACCATGAAGAAGATCAGTTCACGGTAAATCCACAGGTCGCGCAAGTTGAGTGCAGCAAGACCTTTGGATGGCTTGATGTATATCGTGTGAGGTTCGTGCTTTGTAATTTCGGTCATTTTTTCTCGGATCGCGAACTTCAGTCCGCTCATGTTGCAAATTGCGGACTAAAGTCCGCAGTCCAATTCACTTTATTTTGTCTCGATTTTCCTTGAACCATTCAATCGTGCGCTTCATGCCTTCTTCAAATGAAACTTGCGCGCCCCAACCGAATAATTCTTTTGCGCGGGAAACATCGAGTCCGCGGCGGGGCTGGCCGTTGGGTTTATCGGTTTGCCAGGCGAGCTTGCCTTCAAAGCCGGTGAGTCTGACGATCATTTCGCTCAGGTTTTTGATCGAAATTTCATAGCCAGAGCCGAGATTGACAGGCAGGTCGCCGTTGTAATTTTCGGCAGCGGTGACGATGCCATCCGCGGCATCTTCCACATATAAAAATTCACGCGTCGGAGAGCCATCGCCCCAGACTTGCAGTTCCTTGTCGCCGCGCTCGCCCGCTTCGACAGCCTTGCGGATCAGCGCGGGAATCACATGCGAAGTCGCCAGGTTGAAATTATCTCGCGGACCATACAGATTCACCGGCAAAAGGAAGATCGCATTGAAGCCATATTGCGCGCGATAGGCTTGTGCCTGAACGAGCATCATTTTCTTAGCGAGACCGTAGGGAGCATTCGTCTCTTCGGGATAGCCGATCCAAAGATCATCTTCTCTGAATGGGACAGGCGTGAACTTGGGATAAGCGCATACCGTTCCGATAGCCACGAATTTGCCTACGCCATTTTTGTAAGCCTGGTGCATCAACTCAACGCCCATCATCAAGTTGTCGTAAAAGAAGTCGGCGGGATGTTCGCGGTTCGCGCCGATGCCGCCCACATTCGCGGCAAGGTGAATGATGACCACGTTCTTCGGGTCAACACCCTTGAGAGAATCAGTGTACATGCGCTTGATGTCATTCGGGTCGACGAGGTTGTAATCCTCGATGCGCGGGATGAAGATATCCGTTGCGCCGCGTTCTTTTAATTTCGCGATGACAAATGAGCCGAGGAAGCCCGCGCCGCCCGTGACGATCACTTTTTTATTTTGCCAAAAATTTTCTGCCATGAATATCTCCTAATTTGGAATCCAACATCTCCAGATGTTGGAAATAATGCCGAAGTCTGGAGACTTCGGACTCCAACCATTTAATTTACTGCACTATAAACTGTGCATTCCTATATTTATCATCAGTGGGGTTTCGGATCAAACCAGATTTCAACGCGAACAAAACTTCGCGCACACCGTTGTCTACGTTTAGAGTTGTTTCAAAGCCAAGCACGCGCTTGATCTTCTCGAAAGAGACGGTGATGTCGCGCATGTCGCCGCCGAAGGACATGTCTTTGAACTGCACAACCGTCTCAGGCATCCGCTTGAGCACCAATTGCACAATATCATTCTTCGAATAATTTCCGTTGTCAGTGCCGAGGTTGAAAATTTGCCCGCGCACTTTTTCCTGTTCGGCTTCCAGTCCCATCATCACGCCGCGCACCACGTCACGGATATGCACGAACGAACGCGAGTATCCACGCTGATAAATGATGAGTTGGCGTTTTGTGAACGCTTCCAACACAAATTGATTCACGATCAAGTCAAAACGCGTGCGCGGAGAAATTCCATACAACGTCGCAAAGCGGAACAACAGCGGCGCGCAGGATGAATCTTTTTGCGAGAGCAAAAACTCTTCGCTGGCAATTTTCGTCTCAGCATAAATGGATTGTGGATTTAATGGGGACTCTTCCGTGACAGGCTTGCCATCAGTGGACATGCCATAGTTGCTGTATGTGGATGCAAACACGATTCTTTCCACGCCCAAATCTGCTGACTGACCATAGACATTTTTCGTGGCCTCGACATTGTACTTCCACGCCACTTGTTTCCCTACGGCCTGACAGGCTGGGAAACCAACGATCGCCGCCAGGTGGACAACCGCGTTTGGCTTCTGCCAATTCCCCTTGAGCGCATCGCGGACCGCGCGCGGCTCGGTCACATCGGCTTTGACGAAGTGGAAGTTGGGATGACTCAGAAACGGGACAATGCTCTCGCCGCCGAACAGTAAACTGTCCAGGACTGTGACCCTGTAATTCGCGCGGAGCAGTTCCGAGGTCAGGAGTGAACCGATATATCCCGCGCCGCCGGTGATGACGATGTGCCTGTCTGTCATTCCAATCCTTCCAGCCGCACCTTGTATCCATCCAAAATCAATACAGGCGCTGATTTATCGGTGACAACTGCAATACCCTGTTCAAGGCAGGTGAGCTTGCAAATATCCGCGACATCGCCCGAGCCGGTAATGCGGACGCGGTCATATCCCGCGCGGCGAATGGCGGCGACATGATCCTTCACGCGCTGACGGGTTTTTCGATAGACCGAAAAGGAGCGCTCGACATAATCCACGGCGAGACGGGCGCGCAGGGCAAGGCCTTCGGGCGTGATAATGTAGCGCAGTTTCTTGCGTTCGGCGCGCGAGACCTTGACCGCGCCCTTGGCGATGAGGCGTTTTAAATGCCAATTGACCGTGCCAACCGCCACGCCAAGCTGGGTAGCCAGTGCGGATTGATTCACATTCGGGTCGCTCTCGATCTGTTCAAGCAGGGATAGTTCGCGGATTTCGTCGTTAGTTGATTCCATAGTTTTTGCAAGCCAAAATTCAGTCACTGAATTATAACCCATTTGAGGCGGGGCGAGAGAAGATTCTGGGAAATAAAAAACCACGCGACTTGATCAAGTCGCGCAGCTTCTATAGCAAATTAAAATGCTAACAAGAATAATTATGGCGGTGGACCTTCCGACCAAGTATCCGTAAATTTCTCGTCTGCCCACCAACTTTGGGAATGCAATTGTAAATCCAATAAATAGTTTAGGAGAATTTCTCCTTTTTCATCTCTTATTTCAAACCTGCAAATCTGAATCTGCGCTCCCTGAGCGTTGATCTTATGTATCAAATCGGGAAGCGAAGCTACTAATTCAGGTCCCGCGCGATTAGCTTCTTCCAGTGATAGCGATGATACTTGCAAAGTTAAAGACTGCAATCCATCCGAAGATGAAACATCCATGTTTACTAAGGACATTCCATATAAATTTAGATCTTCGCTAACCATATCTTTTGTAACGTTATCGGCGATTCGGGATGGAGCGACATTAAGGGTGTCGGGGTCTGTATACACTGGAGTATCAGCCTTAGGGAATTTCTCACCCTTTGAATTCACAAAAACCCTGGAAAAACTTCCAACAAAATAACCTTTTTTAGCAGCTAAAACAACCTCTCTTTCCACCATATGAAAGTTTATCGGGTCATCTGGCGTGCCTGTTCTTCCATCACCTGCGGTTTGAATAACAATTTGAAGCCGCAAAGGAGACTCCTGAAGTACTGTTATTTCTGCAATAGGTATGTTTTGTTGTTTATATCTTTCTTCCAGATATGTGACAACATCATTTTGTGCCCCTGTCTTTGCTGACAAACTGACTACAACTCCGACAGCGACTCCGACAACAATCAAAAATATTTTTGAAAATAGATTTTTGGGGTTCATTTTCACCTCTAGTTAGGGTCCATAATTATGATACTCGTAGGTATGAATTTTATCTACAACATATGGAGCATCTTCTTTCCAGACTGCTTGATTAAATAACACCCATGTATTGTTTAGACTTTTGTAATAAACCTCTGAAAAGTTGACATCTAATTCATTTAGCGGGCTAATATGCACTTCAGAAATTGCCTGAACTTCTATAGGCGGCAATGCAGTTGTGTCAAAACAGCCATAATAAACATTACCAATAAACACGCACCACATTGTGCCACTCCATTCCACCCTGTACTCTTGTGTGTCACCCCAATTGTGTATTATCATATCGTCATCCTGCTTTCCAACAACAGGGTCATCATATTCTATATAGCTCCACGCGCTATAGCTTTTCTCGCTGGTATCATACCATTTATAATAACGCCAACCTGTTTGAACCCAAAGATGAGGGACACCCAAAGATACCCAATTAGATTCACCGCTATGCTCCAGGTAAGGTGCTTGTGATGGGGCGGATATGTTTGCTCTTACACCATAAGCAATAGGTTTTCTATTACCAGTGTGCCAACGAATCTGGGGTGTAGGCGTAGAAGTAGCCGTGCTGGTGGGAGTCAACGTGCGCGTTGGTGTTTGCGTTTTAGTTGGTGTTCGAGATACCGTCGGCGTACGTGATGGCGTGTATGTAATTATTGTCGTTGGCGTAGGAGCGGTGGTCCTACTGATAACAATGTCTACGCGGGTGGAATCAAAATAATAGTTGCCGTTGGGATGAATGGCAAGGTAAATCGTATCGCCAGCCACTACAGCCAGTGTGTTCAAGCCTGCTCCGTTTATGCCGCTTGCAAAAGTTTGTAAGCCGCCGTTGGAAAACCCGCCAGATGCCACATTCGTTGAGTTCCTGTCAATATACCATAGGATACCGTCGCCGCCGCCAGGATCCCCATCACTGACCGCGCCGCTGACCGAAACATAACCACTGATCGGGCTATGCCAGGCAATAATGGCAAGCTGGGCCGACCCGGGGTGCGCGCGAAAAGTAT
>JACRBH010000217.1 GCA_016234535.1 Chloroflexota bacterium | reverse complement strand
GGCTGCGCCTCCGCCGGGACCTGTAACAGCGTGGAAATCAACCGAGTGATTCATAGTGCTGGTGGTGCTGTTCTTCATGTGGACTTCGATTGTGTCACCGAGATGCACACGAATGAATGGGCCAGGGACTGCACCGTTGAATGTCCAATAGGTGAATGTGATTCCATCGGTGAGCTGGCCTTCGACTTCGATGGCTTCAAGGTCTACGCGGACGATCCTGGGTTCGCTTGCTTCGAGGGGAGCGGGCAGGTCGGTTGGGTCACGGACAATGTCGACGCCGGTTGTTGGTGCCTGCGTTGCGGCTGAGGCTACGGATGTTCCGTACGCGCCTGCCGGTAATATGCTGAGATATTGAACAATGGCATTGATCTCATCCTTGTTCAATGTGTCAGATAATTTGGCAGGCATTACATTGGGAGTACATGCGCCAGTGGGGCATTCCGGGGCGATGAACAAATTTGGATCAAAAATGGATTCGCTGATGTATTCTTCAGCAGTGGTCGCTTTGCCTGTGTAACTTTCACTTTTGATGTGTTCATCAGCCATCATTTTTATATCCGCGAGACCGGGGGCGATCACACCGACGGCATTGGCAATGCCGGGGACTGCATGACAGGTTCCACATGCGCCTTTTTCAAAAGCAGCTTGTACTTCTGCTTCGGTATATGTTTTAGCGGTGGTTGATTTGGAACTTCCACAGGCTGCAATAAAGGCGGCTGACAAAAGACCGAATATCAGGAATTTAATGAACGATTTCATTTCTTTCTCCTTATTAAGATTTTCGAACCATGATTTTGGCAAGTTCCTCAAAGAAGGATTGTTTGTTGAGGTGATATACATTAACCACATCTTCCAAAGTGCAGAACTTTGCGAGGTAACATCCCACGCAGGCGGTCTGCTGGTTAATAAAAAAACTGACCGCTAACGGATTGGACTTCAACAAATCTGCGACTTTGGTACATGGAACTGCCAAACCATGATTTATCATGCTGATAGAATAACTTTGTTTCCCCCGCCTGTCTTTGCGCTGGCGCAAATAAAAATAGGGCGGTTGCCCGTCCTATTTTTCCATTCCGTCTGAAATCCTGACCAGATCGTGCGGTTTGATGATTTTGATGCGCTCGCGGCCGGTCTCGATGATTCCCTTTCGTTCCCAGTCGCTGAGCAGGCGGCTGACTGTGTATAAGGTGGTGCCGGTCATTTCGGCTACATCCTGCCGTGAGAAGGAAAGTTCGATCACGGTTTCCTTCTCAGATCGAATCCCAACTTGTGCCGCCAGCCTGAGCAAAGCATTCGCAACGCGCTGTTCAACCCGCTCGGTGGCGAGTTCGCGATAGCGAGCCTGCATTTCCTGAATATAAGTCGTCATTAAATTCATGAGATCAAAGGAAATTTGCGGATGAGTTCTCAGCATTTCATGTAGAAAGCCGCTGTCAATTGCCAGCGCTGTACTATCTTCCAGCGCTTTGGCTGTCGCAGGGTAAGTTGCCTCTTCGCGGACAGCTCCCAATGCGCCAAACATTTGCCAGGGGTAGATCGTCCGCAGGTTGACCTGTTGTCCGTTGGGATTGGATTGCATGAGTTTGACTTGTCCGCTGGTGAGGATATACAGGTACTGTGCATGGTCGCCCTGAAAGAAGAAAAATCCGCCCTCTTCAATCGGACGGGTGATACTGTTCTTTAGAATCAGTTTCAGATCATCATCAGTAGCGTTTTGAAAGACGATCACCTGTTTTAGATCCGCCGGCATAATTTTCATGATTTGATTTTACACCTTGTAAAAGTGACATTTGACAGTTGACGTTTTTTTGAAGCAGATGATATTATAAGCCATAGCCCATCCCCCCTGGGGGGGGTAAGGCCGAGGCTGATAGCCGCATCTGGAATGTCGAGGTAAAAATGGAAAATGACAATACAATCCGAAGATTGAAGACTGTTGAAGGCCATATGCGCGGCGTCATCCGCATGTTGGAGGAAGATGCGTATTGTATTGACGTCATTCGCCAGATACAGGCCGTAGAGGCAGCCTTGAACAAGGTCAGCGCACAGATTCTGGAAGACCATTTGAATTCATGTGTAACAACCGCCATCAAAGGAAATGACCCCAAGGAACGCGAACGAGTTCTGAAGGAAATTACCGAAGTATTTGAAATGGCAAATAAAGTGTAAATTGTGATGGCATGGCGAGATGAGTAATCGCATGGCTGTGCCTCCACGAAAAATAAAAATTCCAAGGAGAAATAAACCATGACCACAGTAACTTATACCGTCCCCGCGATTTCCTGCGCACATTGCACCCATACCATCGAAGTGGAATTATCTGATTTACAGGGTGTTCAATCTGTGAAGGCGGATGTCAACTCCAAAAAGGTTGAGATCACTTTTGATACTCCTGCAAGCGAAGATTCGATCAAAGCCTTGTTAGCTGAGATCGATTATCCCGCTGAAGGTCTGATAACAATTTAGTAACCCAAATTTCCAGATATTACGAATCACCTTTTATTGTTACGATTCGTAGTATTCAATTTACGAGGAATACCCATGGCTGAAACCAAGCAACTAACTCTCCCCATTACCGGTATGACCTGTGCGAACTGTGTCGCCACAGTGGAACGTAACTTAAAAAAACTCGATGGTGTGCAAGGTGCGGTGGTAAATCTTTCCTCCGAGCGTGCTACCGTTGATTTTGAGCCTGCCAAACTTGCACTTACAGATGTCATTGCGCGCGTTAACCGCGCGGGATATGGCGTTGCCACCGGCGAAGCCGATCTGGTCATTAAGCGTCTCTCAGATGACAATGACGCGCGGCGGCTCGAGAAGGTATTGGTAAAGCTTGAGGGTGTGCTCGAAGCGCAGGTTACATATACGACTGAAAAGGCGCGCGTGAAGTATGTTCCGACCATTGTCACACAGGCTGAACTTCGCCGCGCAGTTTCATCTGCGGGGTTTGAGGCAGTGGAGCTTGGGGGGCAGGCCGAAGACGCGGAAGCCATTGCCCGCGAGCATGAAGTCAACGAACAGCGCCGTTTGCTTATTTTTGGTTTGGTGTTTACAGTGCCACTTTTCCTGCTCTCGATGGGCAAGGATTTCGGCCTGCTGCCATCTTTTGTTTATTTGGATACTACAATGGGCGGGATGCGTGAAGCACAACCCTGGTTCGTCTGGCTGATGCTGGCGCTTGCCCTGCCCGTTCAATTTTATGTCGGTTGGCAATATTATGTTGGCGCGTTCAAGGCGTTGCGCAACAAATCCGCGAATATGGATGTGCTGATCGTAATGGGTTCTTCGGCGGCTTTTTTCTATTCCCTGCCAATCACCTTTGGATTGCTGGAAGGACATGTTTATTACGAAACTGCGGCTGTTATCATCACATTGATAAAACTTGGAAAGTTTTTGGAAGCGCGCGCGAAAGGCCGCACCTCTGAAGCAATCAAGAAGATGATGGGACTGCGCGCCAAAACTGCGCATGTCGTTCGTGCCGGACTCGAGGCTGAAGTGCCTGTGGACGATGTGCGCGTGGGGGATGTAGTTCTCGTTAAACCCGGCGAAACCATTCCAGTGGATGGCGTGGTTATTGAAGGCCGCAGCACGGTGGATGAGTCCATGCTGACGGGCGAGTCTTTGCCGCTTGAAAAGAAGTCTGGCGATCCGGTCATTGGCGCAACCATTAATAAACTTGGCCTGCTCAGGTTTGAGGCGACCAAAGTCGGTAAAGAGACAGCGCTGGCACAGATCATCAAACTGGTGGAGGATGCTCAGGGAAGCAAGGCATCCATCCAAAAACTTGCCGATCAGGTTTCGGCGATATTCGTGCCTTTTGTGATTGTCAGTGCGTTGCTTACTTTTGCTGCCTGGTATTTTCTTGGGCCTGCGCTGCCGGCTGATTCCACGGTTGATAACTTCACGCGTGCGCTGATCTTTATGGTCGCCGTGCTTGTGATTGCCTGTCCGTGCGCGATGGGGCTGGCCACACCGACTGCCATTATGGTCGGGACTGGCAAAGGCGCGGAGATGGGTATTTTGTTCCGCACCAGTGAGGCGTTGGAACGCGCAGGCAAAGTGCAGACAGTGGTCCTGGATAAAACCGGGACGATAACGAAAGGTCAACCTGCGGTTACAGACATCATTGTTGATAAGAAGATGTCGATTAGCAAAGATGAGTTATTGCGCCTTGCGGCTTCGGTGGAGAAAGGCAGCGAGCATCCACTGGGCGAGGCGATTTGGGCGGAGGCCACAACCCAGGGGTTGAAGTTGGTGGAACCTGCCGGTTTTATGGCAGAGGCCGGGCATGGCGTGCAGGCCGAGGTCGAGGGAAGAAGCGTGATCGTTGGGAACAAGAGAATGTTCGAGGCGCGCGGAATCCAGTTAGGGAAACTCGAATCTGAGGTGGCGCATCTTCAATCCAGCGCAAAGACAGCAATGCTGGTTGCAATTGATAATCAGGCGGCTGGAATTATTGCCGTGGCGGATACGATCAAGGACAGCTCAAAGGATGCGATTGCCGATTTGCATCGCATGGGGTTGAAGGTTGCGATGATCACGGGCGATAATCAAAAGACTGCGGAAGCGATTGCGAAACAAGTTGGGATTGATGTTGTGCTTGCCGAGGTTTTACCCGAGGGTAAATCTTCGGAGGTGAAGAAACTACAGGGCGGCAAAACGGTTGTTGCGATGGTCGGCGATGGCGTGAATGACGCGCCCGCGCTTGCGCAGGCGGATGTCGGTCTTGCGATTGGCACTGGCACGGATGTGGCAATGGCCGCCGCGCCTGTGACGCTGATGAGCGGCGATCTGCGCGGTGTTGCGCGCGCGATCTCACTTTCACGCAAAACGCTGGGAGTGATCCGTCAGAATTTGTTCTGGGCGTTTTTCTATAATGTGGTGCTAATCCCGGCCGCCGCGCTTGGTTATCTTAATCCGATGCTGGCGGCTGGCGCAATGGCCTTTAGCAGTGTGCTTGTGGTTTCGAACAGCCTGCGGCTGCGCGGCTATAAAATTGATTCGCTGCATTTGCCGAAGACACCGATGCGCAGAGTGATCGAATTCACACCGGTTCTGGCTGGGGCAGTGATTACATTATTGATTTTCCTAAACGTTTCGCGAGGCTGGCTGCGGCCGCAGCAGGGCGGGATAACTCCGTTTGCGATCTACCATGCTGTTGCCAATAATGAGGAGCAGATCAAGGCTGGAACGTCCATCCCGCTTGATATTCAAATCCTCGATCAATTCGGCAACCCGTTGACCGAGTTTGAGTTCTCCAAATTTGGAAATTATTATTCCTATGCGTATGTTGCTGTCGTCCCCCGAAACCTGGCGTCCATACAGGCAGTTCCTATGGTCGTGGACCCTTATGTAGCTGCAATAAACCGCGGTGGAGGCGGAATGAGCGCAATGGGGACACCTGCCCCAAACAATAACACTGACAATAATAATCAGATGACTCTTGAGCCACTAAAGATTCAGCCGGAAGTTGTCTTTCCCGCGAATGGACAATACATTGTGTTTGTAGATTTCGCACCACGCGGCGGCAACCCAAAGACTCTGACCCTGCCAGTTGATGTTGGGTCAGTTAAGACTGATCCAATAACGCTGGTGCCGGACACGAACATTTCCAAGCAGAGCGGCGATCTATTGATTAGTTTGAAATCTGATGGGACGCTTACTGCCGGGCAGCCTGAGAATATCAATTTTGAGGTGGCGGATTCACAGGGCCAGGTTCGCACAGGAGATGTAGGGGTGATGTCCGGGTTTTACATCAATTTTTATGCTGTGAATGAAAAGCTGACGGCCTTCCTGCGTCCGGAACTCGTCGACCGGAACAATCTTCAATATTCAATTACTTTCCCCAAACCGGGCAGGTATAAGACCTGGTTTGAATTTACGTATGGCGGCCGAAGTAAATATCAGGTATCGTTTGTTCTCGATGTAAAGTAAAGCAAATTCCACCTATAGATATAAAAATCCCCGGGCTTCAAAGCCCGGGGATTTTTATATCTGACTGCGCTTAATCAAGCCGGATGAATCACTCTGAGGGTACTTCATCCATCGATATGAAGGGCATGCGGTTTGCCCCAATGTATGCCTCAGGGTCTTTTTCAAAGGTATGCTTGCAGCCTGGGGCGCAAAAGTAATATGTTTTCTCTTTGTATTCACTGACATACTTTGCTGTGCTCTCATCAACTTCCATACCGCAAATCGGGTCAATTGCCATGGTAAACCTCCTGAAAAGAATGTGAGGGCTTCAAGCACAGGTCATTTCTTGTGCTTAGAGTTCGTAAAAATATAACTTCCCGCAACCTCGTCCTTGCGAGCCCGATAGGGCGAAGCAATCTCCTTTTTGTGAGGGAGATTGCTTCGTCGGGAAGTTCACCCTCCTCGCAATGATGGAAGTTATTAATTTATTGACCCTTACACCTATAAGCATTACCAGCCATTCTGGTAATTAAAACAATTTTTAATAGAATCTGTCCGAAATTTAAATTCAGTAAGTCACGAATTTCTTCCGGAGCGCGGACTTCACTCCGCTTTGCCTCTGTAAAATTGCAGACTAAATCTGCATTCGATCAATCTGTGATTTACTGAGATTGACTATCTGGGACTTACCGTGATAAGTCGCCACATATGGCGCGGTATTAATATCGCTACACACAGATGGCCTAAAACAGGAAAGAATCACGGCAGTTCCCTCGGAATATGTTTGTACTACCGCCGAATCTTAGTTGGATAAAATGGTTTCTTTCTCAACTTTACGCAGAGAGAAAATCACAGCAGCAGACATCAAGATTAGCAATAATGAGATGGCCAGGGCCGTTCCTAAATTTACTTCAAATCCCTGAAAAATGGCCAAAGGCATGGTTTGAGTAACCCCCTGTAAATTCCCGGCAAAAATTACGGTGGCTCCGAACTCCCCAAAGGCGCGCGACCAACTCAAGATCATTCCGTTGAGCATGGCGCGGCTGGCAAGCGGCAGCATGATGTGCCAGAACAGGAACAGCTCTGTAACCCCATCTGTATAGGCCGCTTCGATCAGCTCGGGCGGGATGTTTGCAAAGCCCAACCTGGCGGCGCGGATAAATAATGGCGCTGAAACAAAGGTCTGGGCAAAAATAACGGCCATGGTTGTAAAAGGCAGATGGATTCCCATCTGGTCAAGGATGGAGCCTAGGAAACCATTGCGCCCAAATGTCAGCAGAAGACCAATCCCGGCCACAAGGGGCGGCAGGACGATTGGCAGATCGATGACTATTTCCACCCAATTTTTGTGTCGAAACGACCAACGTGCCAGAGTGTAGGCGAGAGGCGTTCCCAAGACAAGCGTTATCAGCAGACTGATAACGCTTGTCCATAAACTGAGCCGCGCAGCATCCAATACGGAAGGGTCACTCAGGTATCCTTGCAGGCCGACCTCTGTTCCGCGAAATAGCAGAACAACCAAAGGAGCGGCAAGCAGGATTCCGGTCAATCCTCCTAACAGCAGAAAACCTAATATGGGTTTTACATGGTGGATGCGGGCGTGATACGGCATATTACGGTGTTCCGGGTAGGAATCCCCATTTTTGTAAAACTGCCTGCCCTTCAGTTGAAACTAGATAAGCCGTGAAAGTTGCCGCGAGAGCAGGGTTTTCCGATTTTGCGAGCGGTGCGGCGTTTAACTTCGTCACCATGTTAAGTTCTGCTGGTATGACAATGGTCTTGAGATCCGGCGCGCTGACAGCATCTGAAATATAGACGATCCCCGCATCGGCTTCGTCAAGCTTGACTTTCGATACGATTGGCTTGACGCCAGGCTCATTGGAGACGATATTTGCCATGACCTTGTCTTTGAAGCCGTCCCCGAATTGCTCGTTCATTTTGTCAAAGGCCAGCAGGGTGACCTTTCCAATTGGAGTATCGGTATTCGCCACCAGCAGTTTTACACCGGGATTGGCGAGGTCTTCCAGTTTTTGCAAATTGGATGCATTCTTGGGTGACAGGATGATCACCAGTTGATTGGACGCAATCACCGCGGCAGTTCCTGCGGCAACAGTTGTATCGGTGATGGCATCATCCATATCCTTCTGAGCGGCTGTGATGAACACGTCTCCAGTTGCGCCTTCGGTGAATTGCAGGCGCTGGGTGGGGGAGTGACCAAATTCGATGATGACTTTTACGTTTGGATTGCTGGCTTCAAAGTTCGCGGCCAGTTCCTTGGCGGCATCTGTCAGCGATGACGGCGCAAAGACCTTCAGGGTTACTTCTTCCACCGCTGCTGCGGCCGGCGTGGCTGTTGCCGGACTGCCGCAACCCGCCAGGAAGAACACCCCAATCAAAAGAATTGATAATAGATTTTTGAACATTTTCTTCTCCTTATTTGATGATTACTTGAAAGAATCAAGTTTGATTTAATGGATCAGCCAGATTGAAATGACTGCTCCAATAACAACAACCCACAATATATCCACCTTGCGCAATAGGGCGAACAGCGCACTGACTACCAGGAGGATATGAAGCACATCCACTTGAATCTCAACCGCAAAGCGCGCAGTGACCGAGATCAACAGGCCGACAAAAGAACACATCACACCCCGAATGACTTTATGAAAGATGGAGGTCTTCGAAACCTTGTTGAAAAAAGGCGCCAATCCCACTACCAATAAAAAAGAAGGCAGAAAGATTCCCAATGTAGCCACCAGCGCCCCGATGCTCCCAAGCAGAATGTAGCCGATAAAAGTTCCTGTAATGACAATCGGCCCCGGAGTGACTTGACCAAGAACAATCCCATTCATAAAGGTCTGCCCATCCAGCCAATGGTTGACTTCAACAACCTGATGGTACATCACGGGTACAGACGCGAAACCTCCTCCAAATGCAGTCAGATCCACCTTTATCATTAATAAAGCGAGTTTATACAAATCGGGGCTCAAAAAATACAATACTACCAAACTTATTGCAATCAAAGTGAGCAGGATCAATATAGGCTTTTGAGAAATGGGACTGGCGCTTACCTCTCCCATACTTAATTCTTCACCACCGGGCGGAGTAAGTACCAGCCACCCGCCCAGGGCCGCCGCGCTAATGACCAGTAACGGACTTATATTCCACCAGAAGAGTCCTGCCGCAATCAGAGCAATTCCTGCATGACGCCACTTTTTGATAGTCACCTTGCCAAATGACCAGACAGCGTTGGCCATAATTGCTACAACCACAGCTTGCAAGCCGCTGAATGCAGACAGCACAACAGGCAAATTACCCGTCTGTGTATAAACCATTGCAAAAAATAACATTAGAAAAAATGCCGGCAACCCAAAACCAATAAAACTAAATGCCGCACCTGTCACACCACGCAAAGACAAACCCACATAAGCCGCCATCTGCATTGCTGTCGCCCCTGGAATCAACTGGCAAAAAGCTACCCCAGCGTTAAATTCCTTCGCGTCCATCCAGTTCTTTTGTTCGACAGCCATTTTGCGAATATATGCCACGATGGAGGGGCCGCCGAAGGCTGTCGCCCCCATGTGCAAAAAACTGAAAAAAAGTTGCGGGATGGTTGGTTGTTCTTTTGGCATCAGGAAATGGATTCCGAAAATCAATAATGGGCGCAATTGTAATATATAATTCTCAAAGCGTGCGAAAATTATTACATTTTCTCAGAATATTATCAGGGCAAAAGTTTTTAATTCCCCCAAGATTACACATACGGCTAAAACGATATGAAAGAAATTATCATTGGCAGACCGAGAAGCAACCCAACCGCAATGAAAATCCCCGCAATGATTATGAAGATGTAAAAATATTTTGGCTGTACTTGCTTGATGGTTCCCCTCCAACGGAATATTTCCACCGACAGAGCGATCAACACCCCGGACAAAACCCCATTAACGGGCACGGTCAAAACTGGACTTTGGAAGGGTTCGGCTTTCTGGATCATTTCTGCCGGGTCAGGCACTTTGACGTGCAGGTCGGCGATCACATCATCCATGCCGCGCCGGCGCTGATGTGATGATGGCTTCGGTACCGGGATTGGAGCGCAGGTAGGTGGAATGGGCGTGGGCGGCCTCCTTTTCGTGGAGACCGTCCACGATTAAGATCCCAAATAACAATGCCTTAAGGCGCAATGTTTTCGAGCCAGTAGTCAATGGAGTGTGAGAATTCGTGTTGGGCATCATGCACCGTTTCGGATAATTCAGCTGCGCCGGCGGCGTTATCTGCTTCCAGTGCGGCGGCAAAGGAACCAAGCGATTCAATAAAGGCCTGTGCCTGATCGGTTAACTCAGCGGGCCTGGTGGTTTTTGATAGAACCTTACTGACGCTGCTTACAGTGGAAAGGTATTCCGGATCAATGGTTTGGGTTTCACTCAATGCAATTGCAATTTCGTGGAAGCCTGCGCCGTCCATAACGTATTGGGCTATGCTAACTTTGAAGGGGTCGGCTGGCATTTCCATTTGAGCAATAGATGCCTGTTTTGCGAAGGCATCTTGAATACGGCCGGCATTGGTATGGAAGACCTTTAGCAAGTCCATATTTTCATCCGGGAAATTTATCAGGTCAATCTTTAGTGCTCCGGTGGCATCCACGATCGGCTGTCCGCCGCCCATATGCCAGTTATCTAGTACCACAACAGGCTTTTTGTCGACCAATGTTTTGAGTTCGTCGGGTGTAAGCGGCATTGGCCCATACGTGCCAGCTATTTCCAGTCCGGCAAATTTTGCCCAGGGTGTAACGAATGCCTGAGCCACCACAACTTCAGGGTGTTTTCCAATCCTTGCTTTAACATCACCGGTCAGGAGGGAATATTCTGTGTCGAAGTATTCCAAATATCTTGCGGCGGCCTCCTGAGTTCCAAACAATTCGCCCAGGCGTGCAACTTCCGCGTGGATCATTTCCGGGGAGTTTTCGGTCATGACGGTAATTAACCTGGATGTATCTCCACCGACTGCTTCCTGCATAAGCGCGGCAAATCCCTCGAACCCGGCATACAATACATAGTCAGCATTGGTTATGG
Source organism: Chloroflexota bacterium (assembly GCA_016234535.1). GTDB lineage: Bacteria > Chloroflexota > Anaerolineae > Anaerolineales > Villigracilaceae > Villigracilis. Next base: position 2,799 of record JACRBH010000217.1, on the reverse strand, counting down.
CTTCAAGGTCGGATGGTTTGGGATCATAATCCGGTGGATGTTGAGTTGTGGATGGGGCAATCACAGTTATATCGGTGGCTCCAGCGGCAAGAGCAAAAGCGCCGACCCAGGTTGTGGATGCGACTATCTTGAGTTTGCTCTCAGTCACCGGGGCGGTTGTTGCCGCTGGTTTTGCAGGGCTGCCACAGGCAGCGAGCATGGCAGCTAGGATCGAAAGTACAAGTATTCTTTTTATCATTTTTATCTTCTCCTGTTAAAGTATGTTGTGAGTGTAATCAAATTCACTGTTATTACCAATATTGGCTGGGAGGCTGGTTGAACGACAGGGTAAGTCCAAAACCAGGTAAATTTCCAAATAATCCAATAACAACTGCCATATTACCATTTCGTGCAGGTCACACCCATTACTTCAAGAGTGGGATTATTCCTTATGTAATCCACCTTTTGATTTTTGAGCCCAAAAGGAGATAGAGGCCGATGGGAATATCGAACAGGTACAAGCCACGGGCAGGTCCATATATAACTCAGGTAGTTCGCGTGGAATGAAATCCCAAACGGGGTGAAATAACCATGCAATAGCGAGATAGTAGGGGGATTTGAAAACCCCCAGCAATGCAAGCATGATGTAAGCGAAGAAAAGTCCGTACTCCATCGGATTGCCCAATTGAACATAAGTACTTCCCAACCAGACTGTGAATGCGGCCCATGCAATGCGCTCGTATTTTGGATTCATGAAACGCAGGATCAGAATCAAAACCAGTGAAAAGGGGACTGCGGCTGGAATCAAATAGTCCGCACGTGTGGCAGCTCCAATGACGGAACCAGTAAACACGATCAGAAAAAGAATATAAATAGCGACTGCAATGTTTTTTGTGATGTTCTTCATGTTGATCTGTGAAATTGTGGTTTGTGTGACAATGGGGATTAAAGGATAATCAATCCTTGAATTGGGTACTTGATCTCAGCTAGCAGGACTTGATCTGTTCTTCATTTGCGGGTGCGTCGAAGGTGATTTCGACTTTTTTTGTTTCGATGCCTGCATCCACGGATTGGACGCCTTCCAATTCCTTTAATTCTATTTCGGTGGTGCGTGTGCAATGCGCGCAATGGCGGGGACGGAGTAAGTTACAGTTGTCATTTTTCTTCTTTGGGTTGTTATATTAATCCTGCCACAAAAACATTTGAGCGGGTCATAAAATAAAATATTCCCGTGGCGAAGGATGAGATACACGCCACGGGATTTCATCTGGCTAGGAATGTGAGGAGAACAACCTAGCCAGAGTCGAACACTTATGAATGCCTCCAGGGTAGGACTCAGTCATCATATTGATGTTTGAGTTTCTAATCCATATACCGCTAAAGCCGTAATTTATGTCTACAATTGGTTATAAAAAATTAGGGCGCTTTACAGTATTGACAGCACCCTATAGATTATGCGTAAATTAGGTCAATTAAGTTCCATGAACGAGCTGAAGAAAATCATCACCGCGAATGGAATTAAGTTCTTCTTGCGAAAAAATATCCACTGAATTATCATTTGAATGAAAAATGATCATGCGCAACTTTTCCAGAGTCGGGACACTGGTCAACATCTTGTATAATTTTTCGAGTTTCACACTTCCGCCCTGCCCCATAACAACTACTTCAGGGTGCCTGGAAACGATATCGTTCACCAAAACTTCCTCATTTTCGAAATCGATGGTTGAAACATCCAAATCTGATCTTGAACTGATCAAACGTACAACTCCTTCGTCAAGGAGGGATCCCCTATTTACAACAAGAATGCGCTGAGGTACATCAGAACCGTATTCTTGAAAATGATCATGAGCCATTGTGAACCTCCATTTTTAATAAGAGTATGCTGTGACATTCTGTATATGAAACATTCTTCCTGAAGATTCGAATCTGATACAATTCACTTGAAAGGCAGTAATAAAAGCAAATTGTATGTTTTATGAATGATAATTTCTGATAAATAATGATAAACTTATTCGACTTTATCATATCTGTTGTAAGGAGTCAACCCATGAAAAATTTATCCCCCCGTCAACGAGAGATATTGAAACTCGTTCAGGAAAAAAAGGATTTATCCATTGAAGAGTTGCGCCAAGCACTTGGCATCTCACAGGCTACAGCCTACCGGGAGATTCAGGAACTGTCCCAAATGGGTGTGGTTGCCAAGATCCCCGGCGGCATCAGTCAGATCGAAAGCTCCTCCGATCGCTGTGTACAATGCAGAGGGGAAACGAATGCAAGGACTACGTTCATTATTGAACAAAAGGATGGGAAGAAACTATCAGCCTGTTGTTCGCACTGTGGCATGATGGCGCTGTCTAATAACTCAAATGTCAGCACTGCCATGACCATTGATTTTGTCTATGGCAAAATGCTTAATGTCAGCCAGGCATGGTATGTACTCAATAGCGCTGTAGTCCTTTGTTGCAGCCCATCCATTTTGAGTTTCTCAAATAGGGAAGATGCAACCCGCTTCACCCAGGGATTTGGGGGGGAAGTAATGGATTTTATAAATGCACAAAAAAATCTTAATAAAATGATGACTTTGATTCAAATATAATTATGGATACCTCCCCCTAAAATAAAATTCGCCATGAGAGCTTAAATCTCATGGCGAATTTTATTTAATTTTGTATTTTTTTATGGCTTTGGTGCATGAAGATTTGACAAAAATGGCGTGAGCATGTAACTTTGGGTTTATGCCTAAACAAACAAAGCCACGCCCACGCCAGAAAATATTATACCGTGTCAAGAACTGGACTGAATACGATAAAGCACTGGTGC
>JACRBH010000216.1 GCA_016234535.1 Chloroflexota bacterium | reverse complement strand
GTTCTCGAAGAAATGGCGGATGCCATAGCATTTGAACTCAATGTTACAAGCAACAATGTGCTCAGTGTTCTCAATCAATACTGGCAGGATAAGATCGCGCACGTCTGGCAGGTGGATGACATGCTGGAGTCTGCGCGCCGTGCAGGAAAACCGATCACTCGCACCGATGCCGCCGGGCTTCTGCACAACGTCTTTGATCATCTTGACTCCAGCATGGGGATCAGCTGGACTAATCTGGATGTCGCATTGGAGGACTATCACTTTGTTCTGAAAACCTGGCCCGAGGAAAAATACAACGAAGTCCACGGCGTCTTCAAAGTCTGGCGAAAGGGAAACCTCATCGCTCATCAATTCGGAATGGTACCAAAAATGATGGACGGCAATCTGCCCGATGCACTTGCACTGGCAAAGTCGATGGCAAACGAGATCCCCGGTGTATCAGTTTTCATTGGACTTGAAACCGATGTGGATGAAGATGCCATCCCCTGGCTGACGATCATCTTGCCGGTAGGTGAGACTGAACCGGTCATCGAAGAAAGCGAGGAATCATGCACGCCGTAGCACCAAAACAACGTATCCGCATCCTGACCATTCAGATCGCAGTCGCCGATGAAGCTGACCCTGACTCGGTTGCCGATGAAATCTCCGAATTGCTTTCTGAAAATGGGATCTGTTCCGAAGAAAGCCATATTCTGGACTGGCGCTATCTCACAGAATATCAGCCCGTTGTCACTGCCAGCGATGATCCGGAAGAAGGCGAAGTCTTCGGGCTGCTGGATTTCAAATTGATCATTACAAACGAGGAATAACCCATGTACGAATGGACCGAACCTTATGAAGATGAGTACATCAAGGAACGAATTGAAGAGTTTGGACAAGCACAAAAAATTGCGATGCAAAATGGCAAAGTGCTGGTCTCCTCCTATGAACAGTACTGGCTGCCTGCTCTGAATGACCTGCCCGATGTTGAGTATCTTGGACGGGAACGTCACCGCGCTCCGTATGGAACCTTTGAACCTGCAGCGGATGTGCCCTTTCATGGCGCATTGTGGTTCACCCCAGCAAAGGATGCAGAGCTGCCTCCATCTTTGAAAAACATCAAGGAGTGGATACCTGCCGGCGCGGTCGTGGACCTGAATGCGCGTATGGTGAAAATCAAGGTGGATGAAATCGAAGTCACCTTTACCTGTATCAACGTCAGCTTGAATGCGCATCAACTGTTGCAGGAGATCAATCAGGAACTGGTACGCGCCAATGCAGGTGTGTATGTCTGGAAGATCGAGCCTGTGGATGAAATATCCTCTTCAGTACGGCATCTATTTCCTGATGGAAAAATTCCAGCATTGAGCAATGCCCATACCCGCGCTGATGTTACAGGCTATGCCCTCATGCAGGATCGACCCTATCAACACACACTTGTGTACGTGGGCATAGCTGCATATAAAACCAGCGTTGAGAGTCTGTGGGCTTCGTTGATACGTGGGCGTGGTTCATGTTCCATGCGCGGTACGTCTGTCCTGGCGGATGGTGAAGTGAAGATGATGACCCAGCCATTGACCGAGTTCAATGTCCTGCACGCGGGCATCATTTGCCGCAAGGCTTTGCCTGGGAAATGGGAAGCCAGGGACGACTCTGCCTATGCCCTGGTCTTTGAACAAGGCAGGGAGGTGGAAACAGAATTGCAGATGCTGGCAGCGAAACGTTTGCAGGAAGCGCTGGCCTTTCCTATTCCTGATACCTGGGCAAAGACCTTATGGGAACATGGACTGGATGCCGGCTTCATCCAACGGCTCGAAACAGGTGGGGACTGTCGAGGTGGGGTAAGGATGGATTTGGCAAAGCCCTGGCAGGAATTAGTGCAGAACCTGCTTGAACAGAAAGTCCTGACGATTTAGGAGACACAAAATGTTTCAATCCATTCAAATTGATGAGATCTTCGATCCGAATATCCCTGCGGATCATCCAACATACTGGCTGGCACAGCTGCGCAAGGCCGACTGGCAGTACCTGTTGAAGTTCGTGGATGTGAAGTTGCCGATGAAATCCAAGAAACAAACGCTGGCAGAAGCTGCCCTGCGACATTTTGAGTTCGTAAATTGTGACGGGCGTGGCGAGGTGTGGCAGTTGTGGAATGAGACGCGTAATGAACATCGCGTCCTTGTGATCCAGTTCCGTCATTCGGAGTCGGATTGGTCTCGTGGAATTCCAGAGTTCGTCCATCTGGAAAAGAATGATCCCCTCGGCTTTGTAAATATTGCCGGACGGTTGTTCTGTCGTGTGAAGTAACAAACCAAATTCAACCTGATCCCCCATGCCTTTCGGTGTGGGGGATTTTATTTTCTAAAAGGAGATTGATATGCGTCCTCCCGCATTAGAGAAGGCCGGTTTTTATCCAACTGCGACTCATGTCGCTGAGTTGCTCAAAACATATTTCAAGCCCGCAGAGACTGGTCGATTGCTTGACCCTTGTGCAGGTGAAGGCACAGCCGCGTCCATCCTGGCAAAAGCCCTGAATTGTCAAAGTTGGGGGGCAGAGTTATCGCCAGCTCGTGCTGCGCTGGCTGTTGAAAAGATGGATCGCCTGTTCAATACACCCTGGCAATCGTGTCATCTTACCAACGAGTCCATCACTCTGTTATTCCTCAATCCGCCCTACAGCCATGACCGTTTGGGCGACCAGAAACGATTGGAATTGGAGTTCCTGAAATCCACCACGCCCAAATTAATACGTAATGGCGTGTTGGTGTATATCGTGCCTCACCAACTTCTACGCGATTTGGATGTGGCTTCCCATCTTGCTGGCTATTACGAGAACATCACAATCTATCGTTACCCTGAAACGGGATTCAATCAGGTCATTGTGCTGGCAGTGAAGCGAATAAAGTTCAAGATGCCTTCCAACGATGAAGTCATGCAGGTACAGGGTTTGGCCGACATCGAACCTCCCATGTTAGGCGAAGTGAATGAACCGATGTACCAATTATTACCTGCCTCCGATAAAGGCGCTGGCGGACAGTCGATCCGTTTCTCCCGTTTGGACTGGCAACCGGAGGAAATCGTGGATGCCACACAGAAACGCGGCGTGCATTCCACAAAGGAATGGCTTGACCTGCTCAATCCTTCACGCGGATTGGGGGAGTTCAAACAACCTGTCATGCCCTTGAAGAAGGGACATATCGCCATGTTGATGGCCTCCGGCATGATGGGGACTCTGCGCTTGAATGATGATGACGTCAATCCGATGCTGGTGAAGGGTCGTGTGGTGAAGGTTACTGAAAAGGTTGAGGAGACCACGGACAAGAAGGGCAATACAACATCGGAAGTCTTTCGAGACCGTTTTGTGTCCACCGTGGCTATCCTGCGTCAAAGTGGGATCGAGATCATTGATACGGTTGAACCGCTCTCGAAATTTATGCACAAGTACGGCGATCAGCTCGGCGCTCACATCCTCTCCACATATCATCCCTTATATAACTTCGATCCAACACCGGAAGAGATCGCCGTGTTGGACACATTAGGGACGAAACGTAAGCCGTTGCCAGGGCAGGAAAAGGCGGGATTGTTGCCGGCGCAAAGACACATCTCAACTGCATTAGCCAGGGTAATAAAGCTTCATAAAACTGGAAATATGCAGAAAGAAATGGGAACTGGTGGCACGATCATGAGTATTGCAACTTTAGAGTTATTAAGTGCTTATCCGGCGATTGTACTTTGTCCGCCCCATCTTGTTCCCAAGTGGATTCGAGAAATCGAAGAAACCATTCCGGGCGCAACGGCAATGGAGTTGACTCGCATTGGCCGAAACGCAAATGATCCTGGCGATGTCAACGATGTGCATAAGTTTCTCCAACTTTACGAGGACGGAAAGATGGGACAGAAAGCTGTGGCAGTCATTGCACATACATCCGCAAAATATGGCGCTGGCTGGGAACATGCTGTGGTTCGTAGAAAATTCGTTGACGAGGAGGATGGTCGGGTGTTTGAAGCCTTGACCTGCCCTGCGTGTGGTTCTCCCATCCAAATCAATTTACCTGGTGGATTCGTCAAGGTTGCCTCCACCATTGATGATCTGGGGGATAAGCGACGCTTCTGCGATGCTGAGGTTTCCGGGTACGAACTTGATGACCACAAACGATTGGTACGAGACGAACATGGAAATCCGGTGTGGGGGAAACGGATTTGTGGAACGCCTCTATTCCAATTCACTGGACGGCGCTGGGCAATTGCCGACTACATTGCGAAGAAAGCCAAGGATCGGTTCAAGATGCTGGTTGCGGACGAATGTCTTGTACGGGACACGATAATCGAAACAAAGGATGGTCCCAAGTTTATTCAGGATATCCAGATC
>JACRBH010000026.1 GCA_016234535.1 Chloroflexota bacterium | reverse complement strand
TTTTTGCGGTATGGCCGGTCACTGCTTAATGCATCCCACACATCGACAATTGCAAAGAGACGGGCAACAAGCGGTATCTCCTCTCCCTTTAAACCGCGGGGATATCCGCTGCCATTCCAGCGTTCGTGGTGCGAGAAGGGAATGTCGAGGGCCGCGTGAAGGTATGAGATGGGGGAAAGCATTTCATAGGCGTACATTGGATGCATCCGCATTTTTTCCCATTCCACCTCATTCAATGGACCGGGTTTTTGCAATATCTCATCCGGGATCGCCATTTTGCCCATGTCATGCAGCAACGCGCCGCGCCGGATGTGGGTAAGTTCCTCTTTTGAAAACCCGAGAGTTTCCGCCACCTTTATGGTCAACTCAGTTACGCGCTTGGTATGCCCCTCAGTTTCGCGGTCGCGTAAGTCAAGCGCATGGACCCAGCCTTCTATGGTTCTTTGATACGCTTCCTGAAGACTATCGTGGGCATCCAGCAGGGCTTTTTCGGCATTCTTTCGTTCGGTGATATCGCGGGACGCGGCCTGTATCTCGATAATGGATTCAGTTTTACGGTCCAGGATGATGCGGGCGGATGATTCCAGCCAGACGTAGTGTCCATCCTTATGCATTGCGCGGTAGGCGACTGTGTATGTTTTATCATATTCCTTTCCGCTGAAGAGTTCCGTTACCAACGCGCGATCCTCTTCATGAATATGATCGAAACTGTTTTTTCCTGCCAACTCTTCCGGTGCGTATCCGAGTATGGTTTTGCAGGCGGGTGAAACGTAAAGCATTTTCCCGTCAATGGTCAGGCGGGCGATCATATCACTGGCATTCTCCGCCAGCAGACGGAACTGGGCCTCGCTTTCACGCAGGGCCTTTTGCATTCGGATGCGTTCGGCGCGCGCGGCCCATTGTTCGATGGCGCGCTCGGCCAGGTGCGGCATATCCAGCATGGACTCTGTTGATTTAACGACATAATCCAATGCGCCGGATTTGAGCGCTTCCACGGCAATGCGCTCGTTGCCAAAACTTGTCATAAGGATGATGGGAGTATCCAGCGGGTCGGGCTGGTTTGGGAATAATTCCATGCTCTCGCCATCCGGCAGACGCCAATCTGCGATGATGAGCGCGGGTTCCTGTTCGAGCATTTGCGCGCGCGCCTCGGTGAGCGATCTTGCGCGTTGGATATGAATGCGGGAATCCTGACGTTCGAAGGCCCGTTGTATCAATTCTGCATGTGGGTCTTCATCTTCTATCAATAAGATATTGATCGGTTCATGTGCCATTTTTTTTCAAACGGGTATTTTACAAATGCGGATGTGTATTCCAGCCCAGCCAATAGAACCCAAGATCATCCATCAGTTTACTGAACTCTTCAAAACCCACTGGCTTTACAAGATAGCTGTTGACGTGGTTGTCATAGGCGCGCGCCACATCTTTTTCAGCTTCTGATGTGGTCAGAATGATCACAGGAATATTCTTTAGTTCTTCCTGTTCCTTTATCTGGCGAAGTACTTCAAGGCCGTCCACCCGCGGCAGGCGCAGGTCAAGCAGGATCAGGTGCGGGCGCGGACTGGAATCGGGGTCCTGATATCCGTTGTGCCTGAGCAGATAATCCAGTGCGTTTTGTCCATCTGAGAAATGTTTGATCTGGTTGGCAATGCGGTGATTCTCCAATGTTCGTATCACAAGTTCAGCGTGATCAATATTGTCTTCCACCAGCATTACAAAGACGGGTTCGCCTCTCATTTTTTTTATCTCCTGGGTTATATCGCTTATTGTAAGCGATTTGGCCTGGTTCGCGTGTAATTATTGCCCGATAAAAATGAAAAGTTGGCTTGAGAGAACGTGATATAATTTATCCAATTTAAGGAATAAAAAAATTATTTTTTTACGGAGGAGTAAATGGAAATCACAACGCAGGAATTTAAACATTGTGATCTGTTTAAAGTAAAAGGCCGTGTAGATAGTGCTACTGCTCCCGATTTTTCAAAGGCGCTCGAGAAAGCCAATAAAGACGGCCGTTTTAAGCTCGTGGTTGACATGAGCGACCTTGAGTATATGTCCAGTGCAGGTTTCCGCGCCCTGCTTGCCACCCAAAGGAATTGCAAACGCTATAATCGCGGCGAATTGGTTCTCGTTGGGGTTCCCGAGCGCATTCGGGAGGCGCTCGAACTGGCAGGATTCACCGAACTCTTCAAAACCTTCGATGACACCATTGCTGCAGTCGGCAGTTTCTAACAGAACCTTATGGCGTTCTTGACCGAATAAACGAGAAGTGCCGCCTCATCAACGAATTGAAAGAGGCGGCATTTGTTTTTTATGTCCAAAATAACATTCCCAGCCAGATTTGAATACTTGGATGAGATCCGCGATCTCGTAGCGCAAATTGCACGTGAGGGCGGCTTTACTGAAAAGGAAGTCTACTCCCTGCAATTGGCCGCAGACGAAGCGGCCTCCAACATTATCGAGCATGCGTACGAAGGCATTGCAGATGCATCTATCGACATTACTTGCGACATGCAGGACGACACCCTCGTCATTACCATGCGCGACACCGGTAAATCCTTCGAACCGTCCAAAGTAAAACAACCGAATTTAAATGCAGGTTTATCCGAACGTCAGATCGGGGGACTTGGTGTTTACCTCATGCGGAAGCTTATGGATGAAGTTTCCTATGAATCGAATTCTACGACAGGAAACTTGCTGACCATGACCAAGCGGAGGGGATGATCCGCATGAACTCCACATCACAACCATCAGCCACACAACCTTCGGAATTATGGGATTGGCGTCAGCTTGCCAGCCTGGGGGAACAGATCCGTAACGAGGATTCATTTACCGCGCAGCGTGACCGCATCATCGCCATGACATCCCGCCTGATAAACGGTAATGTGGATGTCTGGTTGAACGAGAATATTTTCCGTTTGCCGGATTGGGAGGATGGAAAAGCCTTTCCTCCCCAGCCGGCGTTGGATGGAATGAAGCGCGCAATCAAAACAGGGAGACTCTATACTAAAAACAGCGCCCCTCGACGGGCTCAGGACAGCGCTTCACGCGGGACCTTGGCAGGAATCCCGCTCGAAGACCAGGGGATTACCCTTGGGGCGATTCAGATCACCCGTCCGAAGGGGACCGTTTTTTCATCCGAAGAATTGAACCTGTTACAGGGAATCGCGCAAATGGTGGCGATGAGTCTGGTTGCATCGCATCGCGCCGAGGTCGAGCAGTTCCGACTCAGGCAGTTGAACCTCGTGCGCGAGGTGAGCACGCAGATCGCGAATGTGCTCGATGTGGACGAACTTGCGGCGCGTGTCACCAAGCTTATTCAAAAAACTTTTAATTATTATTATGTTGCCATCTTTACATTGGAATCGAATTCCAATGCGCTGCGTTTTCGTTCGAGTGCGGTGGGGCCGCGCAAAGGGCGGAAGAAAGCCGTCATTGCGCTGGAAGTGGAAGCAGGCCAGGGATTGATCGGCGAAGCTGTTTTGCTCGGAAAGCAGATCGTGTGCGACGATGTCCGCGCTGATCCTCGTTACAGATTCATTGACAGCCTGCCGGAGACAAAATCCGAAGTCGTTATTCCCTTAAAAATAGAAGACCGCGTGCTGGGCGTGTTGGATGTGCAGAGCAACCAGCTAAAGACTTTTCATCCAAACGATCTTTTGGTTCTCCATGCGCTGGCGGATAATATTGCGCGCGCGGTGGATGGCGCGCGTTTATACAGCCGCCTGCGCCGCCGCGCCGACCAGCTCACACTTGTTTCAGAAGTAAGCAAGAGTGTGACATCCACGCTTAATCTTTCAACCATCATGCGCGAAGCGGCAAATCTCATCCACGACAAGTTTGGGTATCCGCATGTATCCCTGTTTACAGTCCACCCAAATAGACGGATCATTGCCTATGAAGCGGGCAGCGGCAAACGCAGTAAAAAGCTGGAGGGCTTTACCCTTTCTTTAGACAACACCAAAGGGATTATGGCGTGGACGGCGCGGCTGGGCAGGACGATCCTGGTCAATGATATAACGATGGATGACCGTTATATCCCTTCGCCATTGCCGCCGAAGAATACACGTTCTGAATTATGCGTGCCGCTTCTCTTTAACGATAAGGTTGTTGGATTGCTCGATATTCAATCTGACAAGGTTAATGCATTCACAGAAGACGACCAGATGATGTTCGAAGCGGTGGCCGATACGATGGCCGCCGCCATCCGCAACGCGGACTTATACAGCTCCGAGCAATGGCGCCGCCAAATATCCGATAGTTTGCGCGAAGTTGCGGGTTTGGTCTCTGACAACGTTGGTGTGGATGAAGTACTCGAAACGATTCTCTCTGAACTGGATCGCAACCTGCCGATAGATATTTCGGCTGTGTGGTTATTGCAGGATGGCGATCTTTGCCTCTCTGCCGTGCATGGCGCTGACGCAAGCCAGCTCGAAAATGTTTGCCTCTCGAATCCTGATGCGATCTATTCCATGGCCGATGCGTTGATGGCTGATGTCCCTGTTATCCGCCGGGCCGATGACCCGATCTGGCCTTCGGGTCTTACTGCTGGTTATGACAGCAGTTATTCATCCATTGCCGCGCCGCTGCGCGTGGGCGACCGTCCGCTGGGGGTGCTGACTCTCGCGCATCACACCTCTGGCCGTTACGGTCATGAAGCGCAAGCCATCACAACTACTTTTGCAAGTTATGCCGCAGTCGCAATCGAGAATGCACGTTTGTATGATTCCGCGCAGGAGCAGGCGTATGCATCCGCCGCGTTGTTGCAGGTGGCGCAGGCAGTTGTCAGTTTGAATGATGTGGATGAAATCCTCGGCTCGATCACGCGTATCATGCCGATCCTCGTCGGTGTGCATCGGGTCGCGTTGTATCGTTTGGATGTGGAGCGCAAAGTCTTTACCGCTTCGCACGAATATGGTTTTTCTGAGGATGAAGAATCGGATATGACCGAAAGAGAATTCAAGCTGGGAGAGTTCCCATTGCTGGATGCCGCCTGCGAACAAAATCGTATGTTGATCCAATCGCTCAAACCAAAGGCCACACCAAAGTCATGGTTGAAGATTCAGCCCGAGGCGGGGAGTGATGCGAATGTCGTCAATGCCAAGCGCCTGCTGATGGCTGTCCCGCTGTCGATCAAGAATGACATGTTTGGCGTCATGTTGATCGAAGAAGCCGAGAATGGACGCCGCTTCCGCTCACGCCGCATCGAGATCATCAATGGAATTGCGCAGCAGGCCGCGCTTGCGATTCAAAATGATTTACTGCAACAGGAAATGGTAGTGCGTGAAAGGCTTGAAACTGAAGTTCAACTTGCGCGCTCGATCCAGCAGACGTTCATCCCGCAGTCGTTGCCAGTCCATGATGCGTGGCAGTTTGCCGCGCGCTGGCGGACGGCGCGTCAGGTGGGCGGTGATTTTTATGATGTGATCGAATTGCCGAACGGGAATTTCGGTCTCTTCATCGCGGATGTGGCTGATAAGGGGATGCCTGCCGCGTTGTTCATGGCGCTCACGCGGACCCTGGTGCGGGCGGCGGTGAACGAGATGAATTCTCCAGCTGACGTATTGCGGCGCGTGAACGATCAGCTTTTGCCAGATACCCAGCAAGGCATGTTCGTGACGGCGGTCTATGGTGTGCTGAATACCACGCTTGGGACTTTTACTTACGTCAACGCGGGACATAATCCGCCGTTCTGGGTAAAGGGAAATGGCAGCATCGAAAAACTGACTCGCACCGCTGTTGCGCTGGGCGTTCTGGAGCAGCCATTCATGGAGGAACGCACCGTCTCGCTTGAAGTAGGGGATAACCTGTTGCTTTACACCGATGGCCTGACTGAAGCCTTCTCACCCGACGGAATTCTATTCGGCGATTCGCGTTTGATGGATGCGCTCGTCTCCATCCAAAAACATACCGCCGATGAAGTGCTGATCGTGGTGGAGGAGCGCTTGAATGAGTTCATTGAAACTGTTCCACTGGGGGATGATTTGACGATGCTTTCGGTGAAGAGGTTGTGACCCCCTTCCCGTCCTTCCCCCAAATCAAGTGCGGATTTGGGGGAAGGGGAATGTGCTGTTTTTATGAAAACTGAAATTCAAACCCAAATCACAGTTGTTTCTCCCCCAAAATCGCTTTGTGATTTTGGGGGAGGTGCTCGCGTAGCGGGCGGAGGGGGTTCTTGAAACACCGTCGCACCACGCCCAAAATCTTTAATCGCGCAAAGGAATTGCGCCATGACATGACACCTGCTGAACTCAAACTCCATGCTCGATTACGCGCTCATCGCATGGCAGATGTTCATTTTCGACCACAACACGCCATCGGGAATTACATCGTTGATTTTTGTACGCCACGCAGAAAGCTGATTGTTGAACTGGATGGCAGTCAACATCTTGAGCAGGAAGAGTATGACGCGGAGAGAACTGAATTTTTGAAATCCAAAGGCTACAAGGTTTTACGGTTTTGGAACAACGATGTGATGAACAACATTGACTCGGTTTTGAATGTGATTTGGGATATGTTGAATGAGGAATAAGTTGTTAGTTTATAAATACTCTTTGCTGGGGGATGATCTGACGATGCTTTCGGTGAAGAGGTTGTAGGCGTATTGAGTTTCAGGAGATTGTCATTGAATAGTCAGATCAATACAATGAAGGGTTGGTTGTTATGAATGGGAGCGTTAATTATGATATCTCAATATGAAAAAAAATTGTTTATTGGGTTGTTAGTTTTATTTGCCGCGATAGGTTCGGTTATCGGTATTTTCATTTATCGACATCAATCAATAGCTCATGGAATTCTAGGTATTGCGGTATTATGTTTTACAATTAATAAAAACTTTTTGAACACAAGTGGAACTATCGAGAAATTACTTTTGCAACCCAGTAGAATGAAAGTCTTGTTTTCTGTGAGTGTTTTGTCTTTTCTAGGGTTTTTATCTATTATGGCGGTGTTTAAAATGCTAGCGTCTTTTCTATTTTGAGTATTCTCTGCGAATGTTTGCAGAAAGCTTTACTCAATAAATTCTTAGCGGGATTATTACAAGAATGTTTTCCCATAATTTACAACCATTTTACACCCCCGCCATACCCTTTGGTTAGGCGCTGGTCTCCAGACCAGCGCCTAACTCTAAATTCACATCCTAACTCTCATACAGGCACGTCTGGAGAGTTTATCTTCCAGTTTGTTTTAAACCCCAGCGAGTCACGCAGCAGGATTCTGCTCCCATCGGCTCTTATCCCGTAGTAACTGTGTCCATAAAGCTCGTACTCCACGATTTCCGTCCCATCGTCCAGAGCGAACGGGAGAGCGGGCCAGAACTCCAGATATTCGCTTCTAATCCACAAATCCCCTTTGCTGATAAATGGTGTGTAGCAGTTATAGCCATTGCCGAGCTTTATCATCCTGCCGCTCATGGTCACGGCGTTGAATTTGTGGATGACCAGCCTCAGGTCCTTGTCAAAGAACGTGCCGCTGAGCTGAGTTTCATAACAGTTGATCGCGTGAACGTTTGAATATTCAATCCCTGAAAAAATTCCTGTCCCTTTCACGATGACATGGTTTGCTGCCCAGGACAGACTCTCGACGGTGGGAGGGACAGTCGGATTATTGATCCAGCCTGCCGAGGGGATTTGGATTTTTTTCGCCACGACCGGTCCATTCAACGCGATGAGATATGCGAGCATGTTGTTCGTAAATGGCACGCGCTCGCCTTTTCCATCGCGCATAACGTTATTGAATGTAACTGTCTGGGGCGGAGCAGGGATGCCCACCTTCCGCGGTGCAAAGTTCCACTTTGGGTTTTGCATATCAACCAGCATTGTGGCGATCCTTCCAGCCTTCTTGATCGAAGTAATATCGCCCGCAACCGGAGTTATATCCACACTGCCGTCGCCATTTATCTGGATTTTGAAAGTTTCACGCAGGGGTGACATCGATGCTCCCATCGTCGTAAACTGTGATCGTGTTGGTCACTCTTTTTGCCGGCGGTGGGTCTGGGACATAAGTCCATGAAATATATTGGTTTTTGTTTCCGGCTGAGGCCCATGCTTCACGAGTGATGACCACCCCGCCTATGCTCGTAAGGTGCAGCCATTGGACCTGATTTCGGTCAGCCGTGATTTGTGTTCCGGCGGGAATGCTTCCCAATTCATTCCCCCGAATCGCATCAAAATATTTAACGGTTACTAATGTTGTGCCTTTTATCATTTCCATGCCTCCAGTTATTGTTTGTATTATGACTAAAATGTGATCCAAAGGAAAAGGAAGTATAGCGATCCATTGATAATAGCCCACATTATAACAAATACCAAAATTTAGTAAATCACAGATTGAGCGGAATGCAGATTTTAATCTGCAAGTTTACAGAGGCAAAGCAGACTGAAGTCCGCGCTCCGGGGCAAATTCGTGAGTCGCTGAAATTTACAGCCATTTTACATCCCCGCCATACCCCAGTAACTCTTCCACTCTAAAATCACATCATAACCTACAAGGAGAGTTACGATGAAAAACATATTCAAGAAAATGATTTTGTCGGCGATGGCTGCCGCCCTCATCTTCGCGGCATTTCCTGCGACCAGTGTATTTGCCGCGGACGACCCCGCATCCACCCCAACAGGTGAGGTGACCAATGCGAAACTGGAAAAAGCCTGGGCGCGTCAAATGAAGCTCTATGGCAATCTCGGCAAGCTGTTCACTGACAGCGACGCGAAGATCGAAAAGATTCAGGCACTGATAGATAAGGCCGCCGAGAATGGCAAGGATGTCACTGCCGCACAAGCCGCCCTGGATGCCTTTGAAGCCGCTGTGGAAGACACGAAGCCGGTTTATGAAAGCATGGGAGAAATTGTCAACTCGCATCAGGGCTTCGACTCCAATGGCAAGGTCACCGATTTTGACGAGGCCAAGTCCACGGTGCAGGAGATGGGCGCAAAACTGAAAGAGGTCAAGGCTTCAATGGACGGTACGGGCAAGGCGCTGCGGGAAGCTTTGAAGGCTCTCCGCAAAACGAAAAAGTGAGCGTAAATATTTGAAGTTGAGCGCGGGTCTCCTGACCCGCGCTGTCTTTCAGACCACTCTTGCAGCGTAAGGTGAGTTAATAAGTCACCTTTCGCGGTAACGCGAGATTTATCTCGCAAAATGGGCGACATAAATGTCGCGCTACAGGCGGACTGCGTAAGGTGAGTTAATAATTTTTGGCTCATCTGTAAAGAATGTGCAAAATGGTTATCGCGTAGCGGGCGTTCTCTAACGTCCGCACACGGATTACATATGAGCCAATTTTTGAAAGAGCGGTAAAATGAGCGAGTCTTATCTTGTGTTATCGAGCTATTGATCCACAAATATTTTCATAAGAGGTAATCATGACCAGAGACATTGTTCATACTGACAAAGCCCCCAAGGCCATCGGCCCATACTCACAAGCCATCCGCACCGATTCGATGATCTACACCGCAGGTCAGACCGGGCTTGACCCCGCTACAGGGGAGTTGGTTGCAGGTGGAGTTGAAGCGCAGACCCGTCAGGTGCTCACAAATTTGCAGAATGTGCTTGAAGCCGCCGGCTCTTCGCTTGGGCATGTGGTCAAGACCACCGTCTTCCTGAAAGATATGAATGATTTTTCAAAAATGAATCCCATCTATGCCGAATTCTTTGGCGAGAATCCGCCTGCGCGCAGCACGGTCGCGGTGGCAGGACTACCCAAAGGCGGGCTGGTCGAAATCGAAGCTGTGGCGTTGATTGCGTAAATATCGGAGTCAAACGTCAGGAGACGTTTGACTCCTTAGTAATCATATGACTTCCGAACTGATCCTTCTCGTTGACGACGAACCGTCCATCATTCAACTTGCGCGCATGTATTTTGAGCGCGAGGGTTTTCGCGTGCAGGAAGCCGCAGATGGTGAGTCTGCGCTGAATGCGGCTGATAAACATCATCCCGCGTTGATTGTGCTGGATGTGATGTTGCCTAAACTGGATGGCTTCGAGGTCTGCCGCAAATTGCGCGCAGGCGGAGACCAAACTCCAATTATCATGCTCACTGCGCGCGATGAGGATATTGACAAAATCCTCGGCCTCGAACTTGGCGCGGATGACTACCTCACCAAGCCTTTCAATCCGCGTGAGTTGACCGCGCGCGTGAAAGCCATCCTAAGACGGACTGACGGTAAAAAACAGGCGGATACGAAACCGATTCATCGCGGCGACTTAACAATCATTCCCTCCTCCCGGGAAGCCCGCATCGCTTCGCGGACCCTTGAACTGCGTACCCAGGAATTTGATCTTTTACTCACTTTGGCAGAGCAGCCAGGCCGCGTCTTCTCGCGCGAGCAGTTACTTCAACTCGCCTGGGGCTTTGACTTTTATGGCCAAACCCGCACGGTGGATGTTCACATCGCGCATCTGCGCAAGAAACTGGATGGCTCCACCGTGAAGATCGAAACCGTCACTGGGGTGGGGTATAAATTGGTAGTCTAATGTCATTGCGAGGAGCGAACGCTAGTGAGCGGCGAAGCAATCTCCCATTTGTTGGGGGTTGCTTCGTCAGGCTAAAGCCTTCCTCGCAACGACATAAAATTTCTTTATGTTCACCTCCCTTCGTTCCCGTCTCTGGTTAAGTTATGCCCTGCTTGTCGTCACCGCATTAAGCGTGGTGGCGATCATTCTATTTATTTATTTAATTCGCAATCCATTTTTATATCGTCAAACTCTGGAACGCTTGCAGGCAGTCCAAACGGTTGTCATGGAACGTGATGGACAGCCCATTTCAGTCGTAGCTGAACGCGCTTCGAAAACGTTCAACGTTCGCATTCTTTTATTTTCCGCTGACCAGCAGGTTCTTTTGGATACCCATGCATTAAAACAACCTGCGCTTTCATTCCCAAAACAGAAATTATTGCCGCGCAGCACACCGATTGTCCGTGACGAGAAAAAGGCCGCCTGGCTTTATTCGATTGCAAAACTGCCCGACGATTCCTATATCATGGTTGCCGTGCCGCGCCCGCGTGTTTCGCTGACGAATGTGTTCACCGATGATTTCCTGCCGCTGATCATTCAAAGCGGAGTCCTGGCCTTGCTGCTCTCGCTTGTAGTCGCTTTCTTTTTTGCGCGCTGGATCGCCGACCCCTTGCAGAAAGTAGTATATGCCGCGCGCCAAATGCCGTCAGCAGAGATAAAGCCGGTAAAACCGCAGGGCCCGCACGAGGTCCAGGAATTGACGCGCGCTTTCAATGGCATGATACAGCGCACGCAGGCGAGTCAAAAATCACAGCGCGAATTCGTTGCCAACGTCTCGCATGAATTGAAGACGCCGCTTACATCCATTCAGGGATTTGCTCAAGCGATTCTGGATGGCACAGCGGATACAGATGTGTCTCGTCGGCAGGCGGCGCAGATCATCTATGACGAATCCGCGCGGATGCATCGCATGGTGTTGGATCTGCTCGATCTCGCGCGGCTGGATGCTGGTACTGCCGATATTACAATGTCGCCTGTGAATATGCCCGCTTTGTTGAGAGCGGTTGCAGAGAAATTCGCGCCGCAATTGCAAAGGGCGGGTGTGGAAATCAAAGTGGAGTCGGCTGCTGCCTTGCCAGCCATCAGCGCAGACGGTGACCGACTCGCGCAAGTCTTTACCAACCTTGTGGATAATGCGCTCAAGTACACACCGCGCGGCGGGTCGATATCGTTGAAGATTTCAGTTGTAATTGGAGAAATGCTGGTTTCTGTTTCTGATACAGGCGCGGGGATTCCCGTTGAAGCCCAGCCGCATATCTTTGATCGTTTTTATCAGGCCGACCCTGCCCGCAGAGGCGGTGAGAAACATGGCGCGGGGCTTGGGCTTGCGATTGCCAGTGAAATTGTGCAGGCGCATGGTGGTAGAATAAGCGTCCGCAGCAGGCTGGGGGAGGGTACATCTTTCGATGTTTTCCTGCCGCTGACGAAAAAATAAATATTGAAAGTGACAGTCACCTTTAAGGTGACTGTCACTTTGTAAAAATTATGCCGCCATTTGTTTCCATCATTGTCCCTTGTTATAACGAAGAGACCACCATTCGTCATTTGCTCGAGGCTGTCCTTGCGCAAACCTATCCGCGCGCGCAGATGGAGGTTGTCATTTCTGACGGCCTGTCCACGGATCGCACACGGGATTTGATCGCTGATTTTCAGAAGGAACATGCCGATCTCTCAATTTATGTGGTGGAGAATTTAGCGAGGACAATTCCCTCGGGACTGAATCAGGCCATTCGTGAGTCCAGAGGCGAGATCATCGTCCGCCTCGATGCGCATTCCATGCCAATTCCAGAATATGTGGAGCGCTGTGTATCCGCGCATGAAGCGAACAAGGGCGATAATGTGGGCGGCGTGTGGGAGATCCGCGCGGGGGCAGACACATGGATGGCGGAGTCCATCTCGTTTGCGGCTGCGCATCCGCTGGGCGTGGGGGATGCGATGTATCGTCTCAATGCGAAAGCGGGCGCAGTGGATACTGTGCCGTTTGGGTCATTCCGCCGAACGCTGATCGACAGGATCGGCATGTTCGATGAAACGCTTTTGTCGAATGAAGATTATGAATTCAATACACGTGTGCGCGAATCGGGCGGGACGGTCTGGCTTGATCCTGCCATTCGTTCGGTTTATTTTTCGCGAAGCACATTGGGGAAACTGGCGGTTCAATACTGGCGTTATGGATTTTGGAAACTAAAAATGCTCAAACGATATCCGCATACATTGCGCTGGCGGCAGGCTTTGCCCCCGGTGTTTGTGTTAAGTTTGTTTATCCTTATTGTGTTATCCTTGCTCGTTGGGATGGCGCGATATATACTTGCCGCGCAATTATCGCTGTATATTGCCGTGCTTGCGGCGGCTGGTTTGAAATTGACGCTTGAAAAGCGGAATGGATTTCTTTTGATTGGGCTGCCGCTTGCCATTATGACCATGCACTTCGCATGGGGCGCGGGTTTTTTATGGAGTTTCGTTACAAGTTTCTTCACGGTTCGTAAATATGGCTGATGTTATTACAAGACCCAGACTACGATTAAGACCCAGCGAGCAGCGCGGGATTCTTTTGATAGGCGACCTGATTGCTTCTGCTGGCGCGATGTTTTTGGCGTTGTATACCTGGTATCAGATTTCCTTCTCGCGCGAGGTTCAGATTTTAGTTGAAAAAGGCAATTCACTTGCCCGGGCTCAACGGCTTGCTGAAGGCATTATTGATCTCAAGATTCCCTTTTGGTTTTATCTGCTTCCCCTTGCCTGGCTTTTATTAATGGTGGATTCTTATGAGCCGCATGTCGCCTCGAATTGGAAAAAGACTCTACGGGGGATTTCCGTGGCGCCGATCACAGGCTTGCTTGGATATTCCCTGCTCTTCACATTCAACCAGGACCCGAACTCATTACCGCGTATCGGGATTGGGGCGTTTCTTGTCATCGCTTCAATCCTGACCCTGGCCTGGCGCGGCATCTATATCCGACTCTACACCTCGTCAGGTCTCATGCGCCGTGTGCTGTTCGTGGGCGCCGGCAAAGCCGGCCATTCACTCGCGGATATTTATAAAAAGTTCAGTCCGCCGCCGTTCCTCCTGGTGGGATTCGTTGACGATGATCTGAGGAAACAGGGAAAGTCCTATCATGGATTTGCCGTGTTGGGGACGAGTGAAAAACTGCTTACGATTATCGAGAATCACCGTGTTTCCGATATTGTCGTTGCGATCAATGGCGTGATCAAGGGCGAAACTTTTCAAACCATTTTGGATGCCCAGGAGCAGGGGATCGAAGTGATCCGTATGCCCATCATGTATGAAGAGTTGACCCAGCGCGTGCCTGTTGAGCATCTTGAATCGGACTGGGTCATTCGTTCCTTTGTGGACCAGGTGCGCGTGAGCGGCGCTTATGAACTGTTGAAGCGTTTGATGGATATTGTAGGCGGCCTGTTCGGGGTGTTGATCTTTGTAATAACTTTTCCATTTGTTGCAATTGCTATTGTGCTGGAGAGCGGCTTTCCCATTTTCTATACACAGGATCGTTTGGGAAAGGGCGGACGTGTCTTTAAAATATTAAAGTATCGCTCCATGTTTCAAGACGCTGAAGTTGATGGCGAGGTTAAGGCAACGATGGAAGATGACCCGCGTGTAACACGTGTGGGGAATTTCTTAAGACGTACGCGCGTTGATGAGATACCGCAATTTTTGAGTGTACTGACTGGCGAGATAAGCCTGGTCGGACCTCGCGCTGAGAGGTCTGAGCTTGTGGCAGAATTCCAAAAGCAGATACCCTTTTATAGGGCGCGTTTGTTGGTAAAGCCCGGGCTAACAGGTTGGGCGCAAATAAATTATGGTTATGTTGCGACAGTAAGAGAAACTGTAGTCAAGCTGGAGTACGATCTTTATTACATCAAACATCGCACGCTTGGCATGGATATAAATATTGTCCTGCGAACCGTCGGCACAGTCTTGAGAAGAACAGGTAGATAAATGAAATATTTAATTACAGGCGGCGCTGGTTTCATCGGCTCGCATATTGCGCGCGCTTTGCTTCAGCAGGGTGCGAACGTTCGTATACTGGACAATTTCTCCTCGGGCAAACGCGAGAACTTAAAGGGACTTGACATTGAGCTCATCGAAGGCGACTTGCGGAACGCTACCAACGTGACGGAGGCTGTGCGCGGCGTTGATATCATTTTCCACGAAGCGGCATTTGTCTCCGTCGCTGAGTCAATGGAAAAGCCGCAGGAATGTCTGGATGTAAATGTGACGGGCACATCCATTCTCTTTGAGGCAGCTCGCAAAGCGGGTGTGCAGCGCGTTGTCATTGCCTCCAGCGCGGCAGTGTATGGCGACTCGGAAGCCTATCCGCTTTCGGAGGAGACGCCTCTTCGACAGTTATCACCTTACGCTGTCTCCAAACGCGTTGACGAAATGTATGCCGAATTATTTACCAATCAATTCGGCCTGGAAGTGGCCGCGCTGCGCTACTTCAATGTCTACGGTCCCCGTCAGCGGCCTGACTCGATGTACGCCGCCGCCGTGCCAATCTTCATCCGCCGCATATTGGATAACAAACCCATCACAATCTATGGCGATGGCGGCCAGACCCGTGACCTGATCAACGTGCGCGATGTGGTGCAAGCCAACTTGCTCGCATCCCAACATCCCGCCGCACCCGGGCAGATCTTCAACGTCTGCACAGGCGTCGAAACGCGGATACTTGACCTGCTCGATATTCTCTACGAAATTTTCCCGAATGCCCCCAAACATGTCCACACTGAACCGCGCGCAGGCGACATCTACCGCTCCATTGGCACATCAAAAAAGATCATGGATACTCTCGGCTTCAAACCTAAAGTCACACTGGCTGATGGCCTCTTTGAAGCCGTGGAAGAAATGCGTAATGCGTAAATATTAAATGGTAACTTATCAAACACTGCCAATTACCATTTACCAATTACTATTCATCCTTCATCCTTCCCAATTCACCCTTTCCCCTCATGTCCTCCCGAACTCACGTCCGCAATCGCTTCGTCTTAATTGGCGATATCGCCCTCATCATAGTTTCGGTGCTGGGCAGTTTCGCGCTGCGGCTTGATGTAAGCGAACTCTCCTTCTATTTTCCTGCCGCGTTGCTGATGTGTGCGGTGGCATTGATCGTAAAAATCCCCATTTATTTTTATTTCGGTTTGTACCGCCGTCTTTGGGTCTACGCCAGCACAAGTGAATTACGCCTCATCACCGTTGCGGTAACAACAGCCTCAGTATTGACTTCAGGTGTCATGTTGCTGCTTAATTTCTTCGGCTTGATACAAGCCATGCCGCGCTCCGCCCTCGGCATCGACTGGCTGCTCTCGCTCATCCTCATTGGAGGTTCGCGCTTTGCCTTGCGCATCCTCGCGGAACAATCCAGCGCCCCGCGCGGTGCGCTGCGCGAAGCCAAACGTGTGCTCATCATCGGCGCAGGTGACGCTGGCGCGCTCGTGGTGCGAGAACTGCAAAAACCATCGCAATTAAATCTCATCCCAATCGGATTTCTCGATGACGACCCCGCCAAACAGAATCACCAGATTTATGGCGTCTCGGTCATTGGCAGGGTAAATAAACTTTCAACCATTCTCGACACCCAACAAGTAGACGAAGTCATCATTGCCATTCCCTCCGCGCCCGGGAATATTATCCGTCTCGTTAATGACTCCTGCCGCCAAAAGGGAATTCCTTCGCGCACCATGCCCGGCATCTACGAACTTATCGGCGGCAAGGTCAGCGTCAACCGTTTACGCGAAGTGGATATCACCGATCTTCTGCGGCGTAAGCCTGTGCGCGTCAACGATGAAAATGTGGGCCGAATTCTCGAAGGCAGGCGCGTACTTGTCACAGGCGCGGGCGGTTCCATCGGAAGCGAACTCTGCCGCCAGATCGCGCGCCGCAATCCCGCCGAGCTTGTTTTACTTGGTCATGGTGAGAACAGCATCTTTGAAATTTTGCTCGAACTGCAAACTAATTATCCAACGTTAAAACTTATTCCCATCATTGCCGATATTCGCAACGCGCAAAGAATCGATTCAGTCTTCGCCGCGCATCAACCGCAAATCGTTTTCCACGCCGCCGCGCACAAACACGTCCCATTGATGGAAGCCAATCATGTCGAAGCCATCACCAACAATGTGATTGGAACACGCAATATTGTGCAAGCCGCGCTCGATCACAACGTTGAACGTTTTGTGATGATCTCCACCGATAAAGCTGTGCGCCCTTCAAGTATTTACGGCGCAACCAAACGCATCGCTGAAATGATCGTCCTCGACGCCGCCCGTCACCATCAGCACGCCTTCACCGTTGTCCGCTTTGGCAATGTGCTCGGCTCGCGCGGCAGCATCATTCCCAAATTCAAGAATCAAATCGCCAACGGCGGCCCCGTTACCATCACGCATCCAGATATGACCCGCTTCTTCATGACCATCCCCGAAGCCGTATATCTTGTCCTGCAAGCCTCATCCATGCAAAACGGCGGCGAGGTGTTTGTGCTCAACATGGGCGAGCCTGTCCGCATCCTCGACCTTGCCGAAGACCTCATCAAACTTTCCGGTCTCGAACCGCATAAGGATATAAACATCACTTTCACAGGCATTCGCCCCGGTGAAAAACTTGCCGAAGAACTTTGGGATGAAGGCACGCCCCTCATGCAGACGCCGCACCCCGACATCTTCCGCCTTGATCAGGATGCACCATTCCCGCCCCTTCGACAGGCTCAGGACGGCGTCCCAAACCTGCCTCAAACCATCGAGCAGTTATCCACCCTTACAGACCGCGCCGCCCTCAACAAACTTATTGATGAAATGATCCCAGGCGCCCACATCAGCGAGTCGCAGCCGCCCGACCTTCAACCTTTGACCTTCGACCTATAATGCCTGAAGTTAATCTCACAGACTGGAATCGTTTTTTGGAATTTCATCCCAACGCGCATTTACTTCAAATGGGTGAGTGGGGGGAATTAAAAGGGGGCTTCGGCTGGAAACCAGTGCGCTTCATTCTTGACCGTGAAACTGGTGCGCAAATCCTCTTCCGCCGCCTGCCTTTGGGGTTGACTCTCGGCTACATGCCAAAGCCAGTGTTCAGTAACCAGTGGACAGTTATCAGTGATCAGTTTTGGAAGGAAGTTGACTTCATCTGCAAACAAAATCACGCCATCTTCCTTAAAGTTGAACCTGATTCTTGGCAAGAATCATTCCTCATTCCTCATTCCGCATTCCGCATTTCCCCCCATAACATCCAACCTCCCCGTACCATCACAATTGATATTAACAATAACGAAGAACAAATATTAGCAAGAATGAAACCCAAGTGCCGCTACAACATTCGCCTTGCCGAAAAAAAAGGCGTGACCGTCCGCGCATGGGACGATATTTCCGCTTTCCACAAAATGATGACCGTCACAGGCGGGCGCGATAACTTCGGCGTACATTCCAAAGAATATTATCAACGCGCCTATGAATTGTTCCATCCCAAAGGGACATGTGAATTATTGGTCGCTGAATACGAAGGCAACCCTCTCGCTTCGTTGATGGTCTTTGCCAATGGGAAACGTGCCTGGTACGTTTACGGCGCATCCAATGACCAGGAACGCAACCGAATGCCAACTTATCTTTTGCAATGGGAAGCCATCCGCTGGGCAAAAGCGCGCGGCTGTGAAGAATATGATCTATGGGGTATCCCTGACGAAAACGAAGAAACCCTCGAAGCTAATTTCGAAACCCGCCGCGATGGCTTGTGGGGAGTCTATCGCTTCAAACGCGGATTCGGCGGACAGTTGAAGCGTGCGGCGCAGGCTGTAGATAGAGTGTACAATCCGTTATTGTATTGGGCGTATACGAAATACATGATGCGAAATGCCTAAACGTTTCGTCATTGCGAGGAGGGTGTCCTTCCCGACGAAGCAATCTCCGATTTTGAAAATGAGATTGCTTCGGGCGAGAGAGCATCGCCCTCGCAATGACGAAGAAAAATATTTATGAGCTTATCCACCCAACCATCTCAAATCTGGAATCAGATCGTCAGTCAACTTCCCAATCCGCACTTTCTCCAAACCTATGAATGGGGACAGGTGAAGGCGAAGTATGGCTGGACACCCTGTTACGCTGTCTGGACGAACGATGGGAAATTTCAAGTATCCACAAATTACCAATTACCATTTACTAATCACTGTGTAGCCGCCGCGCTTATCCTAAAGAAGCAAATACTCAGCCGTGGATTCGCCGCCCGCTTATCCATTCTTTATGCGCCGAAAGGTCCGCTGTTGGATTGGACTGATACGGCCTTGCGGACTCGTGTGCTGAATGACTTGCAATCCTATGCGCGAAAACAAGGCGCAATCTTTTTGAAGATCGATCCTGATGTTGTGCTCGGGAGCGGAGTCCCCAACAGCGAAAGTGATGTCACAGAAAACAGCGGGCAGGCCATAAGGTTAGAATTGACGCGCAGGGGTTGGGTCTATTCGTCAGATCAAATCCAATTCCAAAATACAGTCCTCGTTGATCTATCTGCGACAGAAGAAGAGATGCTTGCGCGCATGAAACCAAAAACGCGCTACAACGTCCGCCTCGCTGAAAAGAAAGGTGTCACAATCCGCGCAGGTACTGTAGATGATTTACCCATGCTTTACAAAATGTACGCCGAAACATCTGTGCGCGATGGCTTTGTCATCCGCGATGAAAACTACTACATGACTGTTTGGAAGGTGTTCATGCGACCCACGGTCCATGGTCAACCGTCCACTATCCCCCTCATTGCCGAAGTGGAGAATCAACCCGTCGCTGCCATCTTCCTCTTTATGTTCGCAGGCCGCGCATATTATGTCTATGGCATGTCGCGCAATTTGCATCGTGAAAAAATGCCGACCTATCTTTTGCAATGGGATGCCATGAAGCGCGCCAAGTCCAATGGATGCAATGACTATGATCTATGGGGCGCGCCCGAAGTCTTTGACGAAAGCGACTCGATGTGGGGTGTCTATCGTTTCAAAGAAGGACTCGGCGGCGAAGTGATCCGCACGCCGGGCGCGTATGATTTTGCGCCGAACAAACTTTGGTACAAGCTCTATGCCGAGGTCATGCCGCTCGTACTGGATGTGATGCGGTCGAGAGGGAAGGAAAAAACGAAGCAGGGGCTAAGTGATTGATGCGTGTTGCGTGCTTCGTAGCATACAAATTATACGAAACACGCAACGCGAAACCAAGGAGTCAAATGAAACCAATTGCCCGATTAAGTTTCGCCCACTTGCCAACCCCAATCGAAGAACTTCCACGCCTGAGCAAAGCCCTCGGCGGACCGCGCCTGCTCGTCAAGCGCGATGACCAGACGGGGCTTGCCTTCGGCGGAAATAAAACCCGCAAGCTGGAATTCCTCGCTGCGGAAGCGCATGAGCAAGGCGCGGATATGCTGATTTCTGCGGGCGCGATTCAATCGAATCACTGCCGGCAGACAGTTGCCGCCGCCGCTCGCTTCGGCTTTGACTGTAAGCTGATTCTGACAGGCGAGAGGCCGAGTCAGCCCTCTGCGAATTTTCTGCTTGACCAACTCTTCGGCGCGGAAATTATCACAGTGGCAGACCGCAAAGACCGCGACCGTATTTTGCAGGAAACCTTTGACAACGCTGTGGCAGCTGGGAAGAAGCCGTATCTCGTGCCGTATGGCGGATCAAGCCCGACAGGCGCAATGGGATATACATTCGCGATGGAAGAATTCATGAATCAAAATGTGAACGTGGATTGGATCGTCTTCGGCACATCCTCGGGCGGCACACATGCGGGGCTTGTGCTGGGTCAGCGATTGTTTGGTTTCAAAGGCAAAATATTGGGAATTAGCATTGACGAGCCAGAGATCGAACTCAAGGCGCGCGTCTCAGCGCTGGCTTCACAAGCAAGTGAAAAACTTGGCGGGCGGATTAATTTCACACACGATGATGTGCTTGCAACTGAAAATTATTGTCAGGCTGGCTATGGAGTCTTTGGAGCAGGGGAGCGCGAAGCGATCAAACTATTTGCGAGCAACGAGGGACTTCTGCTTGACCCCGTCTACACTGGCCGCGCCGCCGCTGGGATGATCGACCTGATCCGCAAGGGATTTTTCAAGAAGGATGAGACTGTCTTGTTCTGGCATACAGGTGGTCAGCCCGCGTTGTTTGCGGATAAGTATTCGGGTTCTCTTTTATAAATAAATCTGGTGGTTGAGTAGCCCCGCATGATTTTCGCGGCGCGTATCGAAACCATCAGATTATTCCAAAATCTCCACACTCATACCAACTTTGATTTTCCCTTCATTCAATGGGATGACATTCATGCCGAACATTGCCCCGCCTTTCTGATTTCGGTACTTGCTCAATGTTTTGAGCGGCTCTTTATTTTGCTCAAGAGTTTCCTTGTCAATTGTCGTCACCACACAGCGCGGACATGGCTTGACGAGCGCCATTTCCACGTCACCGATGCGGATGCGCTTCCATGAATCTTCTGCAAACGGAGCGCAGCCTTTGACGACAATGTTCGGACGGAATCGATTCATCGGGAGAGGGGAAACCAGTCTTGAGTTTAAGTCCTGAAGCGATTCTTCAGCGATGATCAGAATCGGGTATCCGTCAGCAAACCCAGTGTGGTCTTCTGCGCTTAAGGTGTAATCAGGATTCAACTTTCTTTTAAATCCGTCAGCAACATGCACGAGGCAGACAGAAACTCCGAGCCAATCGGAAAACCATTGCGCGGTTTCTTCGCCCTGGTCGATAGCATGAACGCCTGTGCTTTTCCAAATATCAACAAGAGTTGGCATTCCTGATTTTTGAATCGCAAACCGAATCGAATCAAAATCTGGCGCAGCGAGCGTAACTGAATCATTTTTCAAAGCAGGTATGACCAGCGCGAGTCTTGGGTGTTCACGCTGAGTTAAAAATTTTCCTTCGAGCGTGACCACCATCATGCGGCGGTCATCTGCAAGCCCCATGCGTTCAACTTGCGATTCGGCAACATCAAATCCGCGGCAGGCTTTGATGGGATAGTAGGTGAGGGAGGAAAGGGTGATCATAAAATTCCTTTTATAAAAGTGTCTCTCCCGTCTCCAGCGGGGAAATTCTTACCACAACGGGTCGCAAAGGTACACAAAGGGTGTTTTGGTGCTTTTTCCTTCGTGCTCCTTTGTCCCCTTTGTGGTCGAAAATGGATTTCCCGTTAAAAACGGTAGAGCCATAAAAGTCAGTAGATCTAGACGATACGGTCTATCGTCCATCGTCCACGGTCTCTTCAAGTATCTCCTCGAAAATCATTCTGGAAATCTGCGCCATGCATGTGTGCGCTTCGTTTTCGTTAAATTCGGGAAAGCCGTGTGTGAAAAGTGAAATGACGTATGGTCTGCGGTTGGGCGGAAAGACGATGCCAATGTCATGAAAGAACGAGCCCGACCAGCCAGTTTTGTGCGCGACCTTGATTGATGCAGGCAATAAAGCAGGGATGCTTTCGTTGAATTCCTGGCCGAGCATGATCTGAATCATTTCGTCGCAGGCTTCTTTTGAGATGACTCTTCCTTCCGCGATCAATCGCATCATGTGAGTTGAACTTCGCGCGCTGGCTGAATTATTAATGCCAAGCCGATACGCTTTCTTATCTTCCAATCCGCGAATCACTGTCATGTTTGCAATGCCGAGCCTCTTGATAAATGTGTCAACATGCTCCGTGTCGACTCTTTCCATCAACAGATTAGTTGCGAGGTTGCTGCTGCATACGATCATCAAGCGCGTCAATTCGCGGATGCTTTCTGTTTCATCAATGCGCTTGTATAAAGTGTGTTCCGAATCATCTGCCATCTCAAGAGAAAATTCGCTTTTGTCTACAATGCTTTTAAATGAGTTGACGATCTTCACGTGCTCATCCATTGAAAGCAAACCTTCATGCGCCTGGCGGAACACTTCCATCATCACAGGCACTTTCATTGTGCTGGCAGGGTGCATCACCTCATTGGCATTGACGAGGATTTCTTTTTGCGTTTGCAGATCGTAAACTGCAACGCTGATTGACTTGTCTTTGAATTGGGAAATGAAATGTTCGAGTTGAATCATGCGCGCAATCTTACTCGAACGTCCACAGCCACCGCGCCTTTTTGCAAAACGCGCAGCGGGTTGATTTCGATCTCATCCACTTCGGGATGCTCATAAGCAAGCAAAGATAATTTGACTAAAACATCGATGACAGATTCCTCGTCAACGGGCGGGATACTACGGAAGCCCTTGAGTTTTCTCCCAGCCCACGTTTTGCGGATCATTTCCTGCGCCTCGGTCTGATTCAGCGGTGCTAGGGCAAATGCCACATCTTTGAGTCCTTCCACCTCGATGCCGCCCGAACCAAACATTATCAGCGGCCCAAACAGCGGGTCACGCACCGCGCCGACGATGACTTCCTGTCCCTCAGGGATTTGACGCTGCACATGCACACCCTCGATCCTTGCAAGAGGCATTGCTTTCTTCGCTCGCTCAAGCAGGGTCGCGTAGCCACTAAGGGCTTCTTCCGCAGACTTGATATTCAATAACACGCCGCCGATATCGGACTTGTGCAAAATATCAGGTGACGCGATCTTCATCACGACCGGGAAGCCGAGTTCGTTTGCGATGGTAACTGCTTCGTTTTCATCCCGCGCGAGTTTGATGGGAGTGGTTGTGATGCCGTAGGACGCAATGAGTTCTTCTGGAGTCCGAAGTCTCCTGACTTCGGACTTGCTTTTATTCAATTCCAACGTTGGGAGATGTTGGAGTCCATTTAAATATTCCGCTCGTTTGGCAAGCGCGCCAAGAGCAGACGCCGCTCTTTCAGGGAATGGATAGGTTGGGACATGTGCGCGTTGAAATACTTTGTTTGCTTCTTCAACAAGTGTTGATCCCATCAATGCAACTACAACAGGTTTATCAAAGTTACCAATTACCTCGATTACTTTTTCTGCCACATTTTCTGTTTTGAACATCGGTGGTGGCGGGAGGATGACCAGCACACCGTCTACGTTTTCATCTTGCAATAAAATTTTCAGGCAGGTGGCGTATGACTCAGGCGATGCGGAGGCGAGCATATCCACTGGGTTGTGGACACTGGACGAGGGGGGCAGGTAGGAAGATAAAGCTCTCAGCGTAGACTCTGTCAATTGAGACAGAAGCAGGCCGTTCGTTTCGAGTGAATCGGCGGCGATCACGCCGGGTCCGCCTGCGTTGGTTAATATCGCCATGCGTTTGCCGCGCGGCAGTGGACAATCTTCCAAAGCCCGCGCCCAATCGAACATCTGCTCGGCGGTGTCGGCGCGCAGGATGCCAGCCTTTGCGAAAGCCGCGTCGAATGCCGCTTCGGAGCCAGCCAGAGCGCCCGTGTGGGAGGCGGCGGCTTTTTGTCCCGCTTCAAAGCGACCGACCTTCAGCGCAATGACGGGTTTATGCTTGGTGACCTCGCTTGCGGCATGAACAAATTTTGCGCCATCCGAAACGCTTTCCATGTAAAGCACGATGACGCGCGTGTGCTCATCTTTTGCAACTTCGGGCAGCACATCTGTCTCGTTGACATCGGCTTGATTGCCGAGGCTGACGATCTGCGAAAAACCGAAACCCTGCTCGCGCGCCCAATCGACGATGGCGGCGGCGAATGCGCCCGAATGAGATATGAAGCCAATGCCGCCTTGCGCGGGCATGGGCGGCTGGAGAAAAGTTGTATCGAGCGGAAGATGCGTATCGAGCGTGCCGATGCAATTGGGGCCGAGCAAACGAACGCCATGCTTGCGCGCAACGTCCACGCATTGCTGTTCAAGCGCCGCGCCTTCTGCGCCAACTTCACGAAATCCTGCTGAGACAATGATCGCGGCTTTGATTCCACGCTTTGCGCAATCTTCTATGGTTTGTGGTGTGACTTGTGTTGGGACGATGAGAATCGCAAGGTCAACGGGATCGGGCACATCGTTGAGATTTGTGTACAGCGGACGATCAAAGAGAGTCCCCGATTTTTGGCTGACGAAATGGACCGCGCCTTTGTATCTGCTTTGGATTAAATTTCGCGCCACGCCGTAACCAAGTTTTTCAGGTGATGTGGATGCGCCGATGACGACGACGCCGCGAGGTTTGAAGAAGGGGGTGAGGGATGAGGACATGCGGCGATTAAACCACAAATAAAAAATGTAGGGGCGGCCCGCCAGGTCGCCCTGAATGTTGTGAGCAGGAATTTAAATCCCGCGTCTTTTCTTGATCTTCTCCACCGCAGACTTGGCCTCCGCCAATCCAAGCCCTGTTATTTCTCGGTAGCGCTTTATGGCTTCGATGAGGTTATCCCTATTCAATGCGTCGATGATCTGCGGGTCGTCAGCCTCATGGGCGTTCTCTGTAAAGATCACATCGAGATGTTTGTAAAGGAAATCAACTTGTGCTTCAAGCCTGACGATGCGCAACCTGAGTAATGCGATTTCTTCCTGTTCAAAAGTTGACATGCGAAACCTCCAATTTTCGATTCGATGGAAGTGATCTCATTCCATGCAAGTATTGATCGCCAATGATTTTCAAGAAACGCCTTCCATCCTAAACTCTCTGCAATTGTTGAATTTTTTTTCAAATTTATTGTAGCAAAATCGAGGCGCATTTTCCAGTAGCGATAAATCACGGCCTGCTTCCACTGATTTCGCCCGTCTCGATTCCCAAAATGGAAGTCAATCCTTGAATGAACAAACTCCCCCCAAACAACAGGATCGTGTTCTTCACATCCCCGCTGATAATGGACCAGTGAATTCCCCACGCCACGGCAGATACACCCGCGACCACAAGGGTAAGTCCGCTCAATACGATGCGGCTTTGGTGCATGGGCTGGATGCCGTCCTTGAAAGTCAGCACCCCGAAATAGATCGCCAGGATTCCCGCGCCAGTCTTGAATGCGATCCACCCGAAAGCCTCGCCCGCAGACACGCACGAGAGGATCAACAACCCGCCTGTGAGTGAATTGATGAACGCCAAAAGAATGGAAATAACCTTCATGAGAACCTCCTTGGAATTGCCTCAAGGATACAAGGCTGGCGCTTTCAATTTCTATTGAGAGACTGTCAAAGGCTATATGAATTATTGGAGGATGAAGTTCCGCTCAGACTGACGAGGGTGGGTCTGGTCGCTGTGACTTTGCAGTTTTGTAAGCTGACGAAATTCCCCGCCTGGGCTGGTAACTTTTTTGGCAGGTTAACGACTGCTAAAAATAACCTAAGGGTTATCTAAGCTATTTCTTATCTTATTTGTAAGTCTGTAAATCGGTGCATTATGCAGTGGACTTATGAACAAGAATCTGTTCGTCAAAAACTGCGATACGCGGAGCGAAAGCCGCGTATTTTGTTTAGATAATTGATGACTTGGCAGGCAATACCATTTGGGAGAATGGATTATGCTTCTTGGAAACCTAAGACTTGGAATGTTGTTCTTTTTGAATTCACAGACCGCCGGAGTGGGCTTATTTCAAGTTCGGAATATTTTGAAAATTTTTCATGCCCAGCGCTTTCAAAACAGGGGTGATCTATGAGGGCTGCTCGTTTTGGATGCCTCACAAGCTCGGGAATTATTGCGGCTTTGGCTGCGGCTTTTGTCATTGCGGGTTCCGCCCTGGCAGGCGGTGGAGCAATGTACAGCCCGGGTGCGCTTAACGCGGTTCCGGGTGATGTGGTTGGCGGCGTTACTTCTCATGCGGAAATAAAAGGCGACTGTAATGCCTGTCATACCGCGCCGTGGGAAAAGGCAACGATGGATGATCGTTGTTCAACCTGTCATACCAACGTTGCGGCAGAGATGGCTGATCCTGTTTCCATTCACGGCAAGATGATGGAAATTGACCAGGGCGCCAAATGCCGCGATTGTCATCCTGAACATCATGGAGTGGACGCGCTATTGACTGTGCTGGAGAAGTGGACCTTTCCGCATGAGGTGGCTAAATATTCATTAGACGGGCATCAGTTCAAGGCTGGGAAAGATCCGTTTTTGTGTTCAGATTGTCATGGGAGGGACGTCACGCAATTCGATACAGTGACATGTGTAAATTGTCATGCTCCAACAGATATAACGTTTATGGTGGATCACATCGTTACGTTTGGAAATTCCTGCCTGAATTGTCATGATGGATTCGACCGGTTTGGCGGCGATTTTAATCATGATGAATTCACTTTTAAACTGGCTGGAAAACATTCGGCTGTCACGTGTTCGCAGTGCCATGCCAACTCACATACTGTGGCCGACCTGCAGTCCGCAAAGCAGGATTGCTTCGCATGTCATCAGGCGGATGACCCGCATAAGGGCAATTTGGGCCCTGATTGCGCTTCGTGTCACTCTCCCGAAGGTTGGAAGCCTTCAACCTATGACCACGCTCGTTCTGATTTCAAGTTGGACGGCCTTCATTCCAAAGTTGAATGCTCGAAATGTCACGCGAACAATGATTTCAAAGACACGCCGCAGGATTGCTATGCCTGCCACGCGGCGAAGGATAATCACAAGGGACAATTTGGCACGAACTGCGGCGCCTGCCATAATACAAGCGGATGGCAGAACGTTTCCTATGATCACAAAGATACAAATTTTCCATTAACGGGTTTGCATCAAAATGTTGCCTGCAAAGCCTGTCATGTAAATAATGTTTATAAGAATACTCCGACGAATTGTTATGCCTGCCATGCGGCCAGGGATAATCATAAAGGACAGTTTGGCCAGGATTGCGCCTTGTGTCATAATTCCAGCGGCTGGAAAAATATATCCTTTGACCATGCCAAATCTGCGTTTCCGCTGGCAGGCACACATACGGCTGTTGAATGTAAGTTGTGCCATGTGAATGGAGTCTTCAAAGGCACGCCGAAGGACTGCTATTCCTGCCATGCGGCAAAAGATAATCATAAGGGGCAGTTTGGGACGAACTGCGGATCATGTCACAAGCCGACGAAATGGAGTGACGTCTTTTACGATCACGGCTCCACTGCGTTTCCCCTGGTGGCATCACATACAACTGTTGCCTGCAAGTCATGTCACGTGAATGGAACCTTCAAGAATACGCCGAAGGATTGTTATTCCTGCCATGCGGCGAAGGATAATCACAAGGGGCAGTTCGGGACGAATTGCGGATCGTGCCACAAGCCGACGAAATGGAAGGATGTTTTTTATAATCATGGTGCCACTGCCTTCCCTCTGGTCGGCTCACATGCAACCGTTACCTGCAAGTCATGCCATGTAAATGGGACCTTCAAAGGCACGCCGAAGGACTGCTATTCCTGCCATGCGGCAAAAGATAATCACAAGGGGCAGTTTGGGACGAACTGTGCTTCATGTCATAAGCCGAGCAAATGGAAGGATGTGATTTTTGATCACAATGCCACTGCGTTCCCGTTGGTGAGCACGCATAAAACCGTGGCCTGTTTGGCCTGTCATGTGAATGGAGTCTTCAAGGGCACCAGGAAGGATTGCTATTCCTGTCACGCTGCGAAAGACAAGCATAATGGACAGTTTGGAACGGACTGCGGGTCGTGTCACAAGCCAACGAAATGGAGCGATGTTACCTTTGATCATGGCGTTACCGCATTTCCTCTGATCGGCAGGCATACCAATGTTTCGTGTGTATCCTGTCATAAGAATGGAGTCTATAAAGGCACGCCCAAGGACTGCTATTCCTGTCATGCTCCGAAGGACAAGCATAACGGACAGTTTGGAACGAACTGTGGACAATGCCATACGCCCACAGGCTGGAGCGATGTAACCTTTAATCATAACCAGACGGCATTCCCACTAATCGGCAAGCACACCAATGTTTCGTGCGCTTCCTGCCATAAGAATGGAGTCTATGCAGGCACGCCAAAAGATTGTTATTCCTGCCATGCTTCGAAGGATCATCACAATGGACAGTTTGGAACCGACTGCGGACAATGCCATACACCGACGGGCTGGGGCAATGTGACCTTCAACCATAATCAAACCGCCTTCGCGTTGACTGGGGCGCATGTCAATGCATCCTGCAATCAATGTCATGTCAATGGAGTGTTTGCAGGCACGCCCAAGGATTGTTATTCCTGTCATGCATCCAAAGATGCGCATGGCGGCAGCTATGGAACGAATTGCGGGCAATGTCACTCCACCTCAGCCTGGAAGCCTGCCAACTTTAACCATACGTTCCCTCTCAAACACGGTGGCGACGGAACAGTGGCATGTGCAACCTGTCATCCAAACTCTACATCATCCTATACCTGCTATGGCTGTCATGAACATGACCCCGCAAAAATGGCGGAAAAACATAAAGAGGTTTCCAACTTCTCAGAGAACTGTGCGCAATGCCATCCAAACGGCAAGGATTAATTGAGACAGCGCAATTGACCTTGTGTAATTGAATAAAAAAGCCTCCGTATCATTTTTGAAAAAATGATACGGAGGCTTTTTTAATGAATTGAAATTTTTTAAGCGTGGACCTCGACCATTTGCTCGGATGTTTCGGGGATAAATCTTTGTTGACTACCCAGCCGCAGATGCAATACCCAATAACTGAATGCGGATACCGCGCATAGCGCTCCGCCAATATACCAAAGCAGGTTCGGGTTGAAGTTATCGAGGATCATGCCCGCGAGCATGGGCGCAAAAGTGGATGGCAGCAACCAGGTGAGACCGAAGATCGCCATATAACGTCCGCGCATTTCGACGGGGGCAAAGTTGGCGGCGAGAGTCTGACTGGTGGGCATGATCAGCATTTCGCCGATGGTGATGATCACGATGGCGGAAGCGAACAACCAATAAGCCGAGACAAGCCCGAACATGCTGAATCCAATCATATAGAATAATGTCCCAGCCGCCATGATCAAAAAGGGCGGACGATGTTTGATGAGACGCGTCACTGAGAATTGAAAGAGGATGACCGTGATGGCGCTGGTTGTCATCAGGAAGCCGTAGCCCTGCGGGTTGATGCCGTGATTATCGCGCAGGAATACCGACAGCGAGTTGTACATTTGCTGATAGACCGCTCCCATCAGAATGGCGGCGACGATGAAAGCCATAAAGGCGAAGTCCCGTATCACGAAACGGTATCCTGCCACAGTCGAGAGAATCGATTCGTGCTTTTCATCCTCATGATGGGTTTGGGGTTTCGTCTCAGGCATCTGCGTGTAAAAGATGATGGCCACGATACAACTGACGATGGCGTCTATCACGAAGAGTAGAAAGAACGAACGGTTGGCGAGGAAGCCGCCGATGGTTGGGCCGATGATCCAGGCGAGGTTGCGGACGACGCGCAGAAGGCCAAATCCCTCCTGGCGCTGTTTTTCGTCGAGGATGTCTGCCATCATGGCTTGATGCGCGGGGCCGGAGACATCTGACAGCAGACCGATGAACGCGGCCAGCGGAAAGAGGATCGCCAGCGAATTGACCATCCCAAGCGTGAGTGTGCTCAACGCGCTGAATACCAGCCCGAAGAGGATCAGCTTTCGGCGGCCAAAGCGATCCGTGAGCGCGCCACCAAGCATGTTGCCGACGATGCCAAAGATCGAGAACATCGCAAGCACCATTCCAGCCTGAGTCATGCCAACGTTGAATCTTTGGGTGATGTAAAGCGAGAAGAAGGGGAAGAGTAACGTGCCGCCGATACTGTCAATGAAGAAGGTCAGGACGATGATCCAGAAGCGGGGCGGGAACTCATGATAAAGTTTGTTGAGTCGTGTAAACATGGGAGCCTTTCTGCAAGGCTTTGATTATAGAACAGATGTTTTGATTGTCAAGGCGGAAATTCGAGATCGTTGCCACAGAGGCACAGAGAAAAATAAATGAAAAATTCCTCATTCCATTTGGAACGAGGAATACTTTGCTGCGATGTGAATTTTTACTACGCTTATCCGATGCGCGGCTTGGCAACGTTGACTTTGAGTGTGTTGTCCGCCAGTGAATAGGCGTTGAACATGCTGATCGCCTTGTCTGCATCAGCCTGCTCAGGCATGGACACGAACGCGAAGCCCTTTGACAAACCAGTGCCCTTATCCATGACGAGATCAACAGAAGTGACGGTCCCGGCAGTTGCGAATAAGGTGTTGATTTCAGCTTGTGTGGTGCTCTTGGCCAAATTTCCTACATAAATTCTTACATCCATTTTATTACATCCTTTTCCAGATCGGCTGGAATTAAAAAAGAATGACCGCAACCCTATAAGAGGGTCGGCGGCCAAGTGGTGCGACAGAGATCCTGTTACTTATTACGCCTTCACTGTACCACACATTCCGTCCGCAGACGGGGAAGTAAGTTTTCCGTGAGATAGCGGATGAAATCTCCTTGATAGGATTCTATAGTAATCCTACTTGCCAATTAAAAAATTCCGCGTTAAGAATTCAGGAGAAATTAATCCTTCTTGTGGCAAATAAATTGCAACTTGAATATCTAATTTCGATAGATACTTGCACATCATGGGCCCAATATCCTTCCAATCCAACCCACCTAATCCACATCCAAGTGCTGGCATTGCAAGAGACTGAACGCCTTCGATTTTATAGTTTTCTACAACCCATTTCAGCCCTTCCTCAATTCCTGCCGCGTCTGAGCCTTGTTTCCAATGTTCTTTTGTGGGAAAAAGCAAAAACCACTTGTTTGAGTTGGGATTAGGCAAAGATGTAGGCTCATCTGCTAAATCTTCATCCAAGGATGCTTCTCGTTTGTATAAATATGGCCTTCCCATGACAAGAGTTTTTTCTCGACATACATCTTGATACGCAACGTATATATCTGGGAATTGATATTTTGCTCTTGATGCCAATCCTTTTCCCATAACGCCAACTGTATTCACACTAATCGTAAGTGTTTGCATTTGGGAAAAGAACATGTCGCCGTCAATAAGGAATATGTTGTTGGTAATTCTGGTGCTTTTTCTGGGTTGAAAAAACATATGTGGTTCTGCAACAACAGATACTTGAAGCGAGAAACTTTTTAGAACAGGCCTTATTTTATCTGCGACTTCCTGGTTTGTAACGTAGATTGAATGAATTTGAGCCGGCGGAATTTGATTTGGCACAAGACATTCAGCCATGATCTTGCGTTTTGTGCCATCTTCCGTTTTCCACCAATCACTGTTGATGATTGACCAATATTCATCATTTACAGCATTAAGCCCATCTTCTATATTTAAAATTGGAGATAATGAACTTGCGGCATTTCCTAATGAAATAAAAGACCCTGGTGTATTAACAACTTGCGGGCTTATCCCTAAAATTACAATATCTTTTTTTTCGGTTTCGTTAATTACCTTATAAAGCATTGGGTTGCGTGGTTGGAAGTAAACATTTGCATAATCCCACAAACTTTTTTCATCAGGAGTTTGCCTTGTCTCGCGATTGGCAACTATTTCAGCATTATAAACAGGCACAAACTGAACATCCTGTTCTTCAACTTGCCTGTGGGAAAGAATGCCATATCGCAAAATTGACTGTAAGTTATTGATATGGGTAATGTAATATAAACCTTTAACGCTTCGCTTTGCCATTGCTTGTTATCCTTTTGTTTTGGTATGGTTATTATCAGTAGTTCACGAAAGGGCTTGAACATGGTTTACTTGGCTCTTACCAAGGAGACCAAACCGCCATGTCCAAGCTTGATGTTAAAAATAACCGAATCTTGCGATCTCAACAAGTGCTGAACGCCCTGATTGCAATCG
>JACRBH010000025.1 GCA_016234535.1 Chloroflexota bacterium | reverse complement strand
TTGCTGAATTGAATTGATCAATTTCGCATCCGTCCGTTGTTGCGGATCGTTTGCAATGGATACCCAGGTTTGCCCATCATTGCCATGCAGGATCAGGGTTGCAGGTTCTGCGGCCTTTCCATAAACCAATAGAACCACCATCTGGCAGTCACACTCCTCCGTCCCATGATTCGGGCAGGAACAATCATGCATCGCCAGCCGTGCTCGCGTAGCGTGCAGATCAAAAGTCTGTATTGGATGTAAATCCGCCTGCAATAACTGTGCCCTCACCCATTGCAAAGCTTCGTCACAAGGATGGTTGATTGATAAGAAAGGGGATATATTCATAAGAGCCTCAGATGCTCCCATTTTACAGAATCTCCCTGCAAGTCTGAAGAGCCGCGTGGCGTATTCGCGAATAGGCAGAATCGCCTATCCCTGAGTATCGGATTAATTGAGCACGGATCAACTCAACGTCCAGAAAAGAGGCGGAAATTTCATCATCCTTAAACGATTAAGTCTTTTCTGCCTTGATATATTTCTCCGGGACGCGTTCAAACAGATGTTTGCATAGCTCGGAGCAGAAATAATACGTCTTGTCCTTGTTTTGAAAAGTTAAGCGAAGATCGGGCGGGATGCGACCATCAAAGTGTTGTTCACTGTTCAACAAAACAGGAATCAAGCATCAAATCAATTTCACATGACTTCAAGCGCACTTTGGAAGACGGTAAATGATAATATCCTCCCTGGGCACAGGATAGGCAGAGAGTTATTCCATGCTGACGAACTTCCCGCTCATTCATGATCTCTTCGCCGCACACATCGCAGTTGACCCGCACCCCGGGCCGCGAGACGATTTGCCCAATGGGAACATTCAACATCACTTCCTGTACGCTTATCATTTCCTGATCCGGCATAACCTGATAAGCCTGCATTTGCGCGAAGTAATGACGGGGTTCATCTTGAGCATACAAGCAAGCATGTTCGCGGATATCTAATCCTGGCGTAACACGAACTGCACGGCCAGTTTTCACATCCACAAATGTTGCAGCGACCTTGCCGTAATCTTCCACACGCAGGGTGCGATGACCGACAGTGCAGTTTGTCGCGGCGATAACGCCATCCACAAAACAACCATCCGTTTCGGTAATGACCAACAAGCGTTTTTTTGTTGGAGGTTCATCAAAGCCAAGCGCTTTCATGCCAGCCATGCCAATCCGCACACCAAGAATCTGGCGCGGACAAAGGTGGTCGTGGTCTTGCATGGATTTTTCGAGGAGATTAGAGATGTTCATGTGTTACCTTTCAAGTCAAGCAGTAAATACTTTTAGGTTTCCTTCATCTGTTATTTCGATTCGCAAAGCCTTAAGAGGTTTTACTGCGGGCCCATGTGTTACTTTCCCTTCCGCATCAAAACTGGAGTTATGGCAGGGACAGGCGAAACCAGTTTCATTGGGTTTGAGGGTGCAGCCAAGATGGGTGCAGGTCAGGCTCAGGGCGGTGAATCCGCTGTCGGTGTGGATAAGAAGAGCGGGAATCTCGGAAATGGATGCGCGTGAGCCGAGCGGATATTTGTCCACGAAGCCAAGATCAAATTCTGTTTTGCGGGCGGAGTTGGTTTCGTGTGAGAGGAAGCGCAGCAGGCCGCCAAATGCAAGGGCGCCGCTCAGGTAGAGAAATCCATCGCGGGTAAGTTTGAGAAAATCACGGCGGGAGAGGTCGGTCATTGTTTCCTTCATATTTGCGCTGCGGCATAAATATCGCGTTACCGCTCCACGGCATGGCATTCGTGGCAGAAATGCGATTCCTGTTCATTGGGTTTTTGTTCGCAGGCTGTGCCCATCACAGGCCGGAAATTAAATTTTTGTTTTGTAGCTTTTCCGATCATTTCATAAGTTCCATCTGGCAAGACTCGCGTATTCCAAAGCGGCTCGCCCTGTTCGGTGACAAGGATTGTGTCGCCAAGTTTCAAATCAACCACAGGTTTAAGGAAAGCCATGCGAAAAGCGATATCGTTCGGGTCGGTGAGAGTTTTGGTTAGCGGCAGTTCAGTCAATGTGCCGTGACAAGTTTTACATTGCACGTACTGAATATCCTTTTGATTGGAATGAAGGTCGCCATCCCCCATCACTTCAGAACGGGTATGACAGTCCACACAGTCCAGCGTGTATTCGCATTGAGTAAATTGCGCAATGGGTTGATAGTATTCTTCCAGCCTGTTAGTCAGATGGTCGGTGCGTTCCACAAAGGTCATTGTCCGCAGGTCGTAGTTTCCGCGGTTATGACAGGTATTGCATTGAGTGTACGAAATCGCAGTTGTGAGTTGATGTTGTTCGGTTGAATGACACGCGGCACAGCCCGTTTGACGCGTATATGATTCACCTTCGCGCGGCACGGCGTTGATGTGGCAGGTAAAACATTCTTCGCCAAATTTCTGGATCATTGGGTTGGATTCTAATGTTGGGTTAAAAATCTCCAGCGCTGTGATTCCAGTTTGAGTGCGTTCATCAGTGATGGCGTTGATTCCTTGATGGGCTGTCAAATCAGTTTGTGCGCCAAACGTGTAGCGGATATTTGCAATCGCGCCTGCATACGTGGATTGGACACTGGTCATCACGCGCTGGATGTGGTCACGATCATCCGCTTCGCTGCCTGTGTGACAACTGCTCCCGCCACATGAGATTTCCGCCACTGACAGATCGGACGGGTTCGCCCCTCCGCGCATGGTGCTGTGAGCAAGGTCTGCGTCAAGGGCGAGACGTTCGCCGCCGTGACAACTTACACAACCAAAAGTTTCAACGGGATGTGAAGCGCTGATCTCTGGAAGATCGGAGTGACATGTAACGCAATATTCTGGTTGACCTGTAAGAATAGGCATCAATTCCACTGGCTGGGGCTGTCGGGAATTCATCCACCATGCCAGGGACAATGCCAATAAGAGAATGCCAGAAGAGATTGCGATTAATTTACGCATTTTATGAAGTGGGCAAGCTACCCAATATCGTAAAGAAGATAATTAACAAAGTGATAATTGCCAAGGTGATTTGAGCCAGTCGATTGGATTTTGGAAACCAGCGTCCCAATTCGCTTTCGAGGGTTTTTGGAAATATGTATGGGATCAACACAAGGATTAATAAAATTATCACTGGAACAAGTATGCCAAATAAAAATGGATCGCCCCATTTGAGCATTTGCTGAACCCAAAGAAAGAACCATGGGGCGGCAGCAGATTCGGGAACGGATTGCAAAACGGATAAACGGATGGGAGCGGCAATTGGGGCGGGAGAAAAAATTGAGAGAATAATTAGTGCAGCACTGGTCAAGATCATCGCCAGGGTTTCGCGGCGCACCAACTCAAAGCGTGAGATCCGATTGGGATCAGCTCGCAGGCTCGGGGGCGGAAGAGCGATGCCTCCGTCGCGGCGGACACGGAAGGCGTGCCACCCAATCAAAATGGCGCTGATGATCATTAATCCAAAAACATGCCAGGTGTAAAAACGGATCAGTGTGGGCGATCCTGGTTCACTACCGCCAATCAAGATCGTGTAGAGATTGTTTCCAAAAAACGGGATGGTCTTGATTAGGTTCGTGCCAACCACCAAAGCCCATTGAATGCCAGTGTCCCAGCGCAAAATATAACCTGTGAAATTCAAGAAAATGGAAATTAAAAATAATGCGAGTCCTAGCAGGTAATTGAAGCGGCGCGGAGGAATGTACGCGCCTGTGAAAACAACACGCAGGAGATGCACGGCGCTGACAACGATCAATAACTGTGCCGACCAAAAATGGATATTGCGGACCAATCCGCCGAAAGGAACGAGGTAGGTAATGGTTTGAATTGAGAGGGCAGCCTCTGCCGGAGTTGGAATGTAATAAAACATCTCAAGTGCGCCGGTAATGACTAAAACCAGCATAAGAAAGATGGCGGTCCCGCCTGCTCCCAGCGTATATCGCCAGCGCGATTGTGCGGTTGGAATGGTTGGGGGATGAAGGTGATGGAAGAATGAGGGGCGCATGAACACTACGGATAAAGCGTTTTCTTTTGAATATCTCCATTGTAGGTCTCTGCCCGTAAACTGCCCATGTTTACGGACAGAGGCCAAGGAGAATGATTACTGTATCTTTGGAGAGTTAGTATGCCTCGCATATTGAAGGTGGGCAAATGCCCTTCGAAACAGAGTCAGGTTTAGGCTGAGAAAGAAGCGGATGTTAATCGTCCGCGGAAGCCCTTATGGGTTGAAGTCCATGCAAAGATTGATGAACCTCTTCGGCTTCATGTTCTGCTTCGAATACGGGCAAATATTTTGCCGCAAGTCCAAAGGCGAGAATGCCTGCGGCAAATATTCCAAGAGAAACTGCAACTTCGGGCAGAGTCGGGAAGTATTTGACGTTGCTCATGAAGGTCGGCATGTAGAACAGCGGATCAGGATGCTTGACCGCAAACCAACTCACATTGAAGCGGTTGAGGATCATGCCGCCGAGAACGATGATCGCACCTGTCAGCAGACCGTTTGCGCTTTCACGATTCTTCTTAATGGAAAGCCAGATGATTGGCGTGATAACACCGATGAGAATTTCAGCCCAGAAAAGGATGCTCATGGTTCCGCTGGTGAAGAGGTAACCGAAGTCGCCCGCGA
Source organism: Chloroflexota bacterium (assembly GCA_016234535.1). Lineage (GTDB taxonomy): Bacteria > Chloroflexota > Anaerolineae > Anaerolineales > Villigracilaceae > Villigracilis. The sequence goes on along the minus strand of JACRBH010000025.1, from coordinate 85,333 downwards.
CCGCCAATTCACCGAACTTAAGGAGACCATAGATCACAAGCGCAACTGGAATCGCTTTGGCAAGTTTTGCAAGCAGATGAGTTTCAAGTCCGCGCTGGAAGTAACGTGAACTGAGCGAGGACTCAAGGATGATCATCGCGAGGCCAATGGAAATGGCGGAGGCAAAAAACATGATCGGCAGGATGGGAGTCCACCAGAGTGGATGAAGCTTACTGGGTTGGATGAGCAGGAGCGAGCCAAGGGATGATTGATGTAAAGTAGAAAGCACCACGCCGAAGATCACAAACGGCATGATGAACTTATGGATGAGATGTGCAACTTTGTGTACTTTGGGGAAGCGCTCCAAAACCACAGGCGCAAACTCAATGGCAAGCACAGTGAGATATGACATCACACAGATGCCGATTTCAAGCAGCACCGAAGTGTGATTCCAATGGATCATCATGTACCAGATGCGCAGAGGCTGACCGAGGTCAACAAGCAGCGCAATGGCGACCATGATATAGCCAAGGAAGGCAGTTAACACAGAAGGGCGCAGCAGGGGTTCAAATTCTTTGATGCGCAGAATATAAACCGTGCCTGCCATGAGGAAGCCGCCGCTGCTAATGGCAACGCCCGTGAACAGGTCAAAGCTGATCCAGAAGCCCCAGGGATAGGAATAGCTTAAGTCGCTGATGACGCCGATACCAAAGGCATAGCGCATCATGGCAACCACGAAGGCTATCCCCATGAGAGTGAGCAAGACCCAAACCAACGGGCTAAAGTTCAAGCGGAAGCGGGGTTGAACAGTGAGATTAAGTTTCATTTGGTTGTCTCCGCTTTTTCTTTCGACGCGGCTTTTTTCTTATTGTCATAAAGCGCCACACCTGTTGTGACTGCGGTCAGCACTGCTCCCCAGCCAAGGGCAAACGGGATGGTCATTTCCATAACTTTTTCGCTGACTTCATTAACAGGTGTTTCGGGCAGATTGGGTAATCCCAATTCACTGAATGGGACATGCGAGAGGATGAGATAGGATGTGCCGCCGTTTTCAAACTCGCCATAGACGTGGTCAATATAACGGGTGGGATGCTCAGCGATACGAGCATGGGCTTTCGCGATGAGTTCTTCGCGATCACCATATTCAAGCGCATCCGTTGGGCAAGTTTCCACGCAGGCAGGTTCCTGTCCATTGTAGATGCGCTGCGGGCAGAAAGTACACTTGTCGATAAACGCGCCCTCGATAATGCCTTTGTCATAGTCAAAGTGCGGCACGCCAAATGGACAGGCATTCATGCAATAACGGCAGCCGATACACAAGTCAGGGTTGTAAGTAACGGGGCCGTCTTCTGCTTTTGTGTATGCGCCAACCGGACAAGCCGACATGCAATCGGGATGGTCGCAGTGCATACAGTGATAAACCATCGTGCCGCGCTGCAATTCGGGATATTCGCCCGTGACGCCAAGGCCTGCCACCCAGATGCGGGTCTTGTCCATATCGATGTTGTTTTCGACACTGCAAGCCACCATGCAGGCACGGCAGTCAATACAGCGTGTGGCATCGAAGAGATAAGCGTGATGTTTGATTACTGTCATGGGAGTACCTCTAAGCCTTTTTGATCGTGACGAAAGTCTGACTGAGGGCCTGTCCGCCGCTGATGGGATCAGTGAAAGTAACATGGACAGTCGAATCGCTCGCGCCAACGCCGAAGGCTGTTTTCAAACCTTTCGAGATATGACCGTACCCCGGAGTCATGTACAGGCAGTCAGGTCGAATGGCCTGTGTGACCAATAAAGGGGTATGGATCTGACCGACAGAACTTTTGACTTCAACCCAATCTTCATCCACAAGTCCGAGACTCGCGGCAGTTTTGGCATTGATCCACAAACGCGGGTCATCTGAATATTTGTGAAGAAGTTGGTTATTCTGGGTCCCAAACTGGGTGGAGGTTGCGACCTTACCAGTCAGCAAATAGAACTCACCTTCAGCAGGCTGTGGCGGTTCTTCCCATGTGGGCACACCGGGAAATCCAACCTTGGCAAGCGTATCGGAATACAACTCGATCTTTCCGCTGGGAGTGTTCCAACTCTTCTCCGCGGATTCGGCTGCATGTGGTGTTTCCGGGGCTTCGGCATAGCCTTTGATTTTGACTTCTTCCAAGCTGACTCCAAGCGGAGCAAGCTGCTGGCGCAGATAATCTTCTTCATCTTCATATTGGAAGAAATCGCCAAGCCCAAGGCGTTCGCCCAATTGCTTGTAAATCCACAGGGCTGATTTGGCTTCACCTTGCGGTTCGATCACAGGCTGGCGCAGGAAGACTTTATCGCCCACTGGAAGCAAGGGATCATAGCGTTCGAGATAGGATGCTTCGGGCAAAACAACATCCGAGAACCAGGCGGTATCGTTCAATACGATATCGACTGTGACGATGAAATCCAACTTTCCGAAGGCTTCGATTGTCTTGCCGCGGTCAGGCAGCGACATGATCGGATTCTGACGCGAGATGAACCAGCCATGCGCCGGATATGGGTCGCCGCTGACGATGTTGTCGCGCAGTTCCTGAAATACACCGATCTTGAAAGGCACAACGGGATATTTCCACGGCACGCCATCGAGACGTAAAGCAGAGACACGCGGATAAGCAGGTTGTGGCGGGGCACCCAATGTGCCGCTTTCTTCGCCGGCCGCTTCGGTCATCGTCACATCCCAGTTGCCCATCAGCGCATTCAAAATCGAAATGGCGCGTTGGGTGTGGAATGAATTGACAAAGTTGGAGGTACGCCAGCCGTTGTGAGCCAGAGTATGAGGCGCGGCATCGGCGAATTCATGCGCGATGCGCGTTATTGTTTCAGCAGGGATTCCTGTCAGCGGGGCAGCCCATTCGGGCGTGTAGCGGCTGACTTCTTTCTTCAGTTCGTCAAAGCCAACTGTGTTCTTTTCGACAAAGGGGCGGTTATACAATTTCTCGCTGATAATTATGTTTAGCAAAGCCAAATGAAAGGCTAGATCATTTCCGGGTTTGATGGGCAGCCACTCGGTCGCTTTGGATGCGGTTTTGGTGTAGCGCGGGTCAAGGTAAACCACTTTCGCACCGCGGTCGATTGCATGACTCAAATCAGATGTTTCCGAGGTTGAGATTGCCTCGAGCAGGTTGCGTCCGGTCAATAAAATATATTTAAGTTTGTCGTCATAGATGCGGGCGGGTTCTTCCATGCCATAGGTCATCAAGTTGGCGACGATCATGGCGTTGAAACATAATGAGCGCTGCGTGCCATAGTTCGGCGAGCCGAATGCATACAGCAGATTCTCAAACAACGGCTGACTTAAATTATGCGTGGATGAAAAGACCATCGCTTCTGCGCCGTATGTGTTTTTGATCTCAGTCATTTTGCTGGCGACTAGATCGAGCGCTTCTTCCCATGTGGCTTCGCGGAATTTTCCCTCACCGCGCTGACCAACTCGAATGAGCGGAGTCAGCACACGGTCGGGGTCGTACGTGTTCATTAATCCAGATTGCCCGCGCGGACAAAGATTCCCGCGTGAGTGTGGATGCTCAGGGTTGCCATCCAATTTTACGACGCGCCCTTCCTTAATCTTTGCCAGCACACCGCAGCGCCATACGCACATTTCACACATCGTAGAAATGACGCCATCGCCAGCGGCATTTAATACTCCGTTTTCTTTGGCGGCTTTGGCCACCATCGGCGGAAGCATTTGGCCGACAGCCAGCGCTCCAACAGATGCCGCGCCTAACTTTAGAAAATCTCTTCTTGAGATCGTTTTTGTCATGAAGTTCTCCGAAGTTCCTATTTCTCTTTCCGCTGCCACCCAACGCGGTCGATCAGATAGAAGAGCAGAAGCGACATCAACGCAAAGACCAGAATGGTTAGGAATGGACTCAAATTCCATAAGTCAGGCATGGTTGTGCCGCCATAATTTGCAATTGCAGAAATCGCTGGAAAGACTTGTTGATAGGTCAGGCCGTAAATAACTGCGCCAGTTAAGAAACCCAATAAACCGGGAACTATATAATCTAATTTGCCTTCGCCGCCACCGGCAGCGCAAGTACCCGGTCAGAAACCTGTGAGCGCCATGCCCACACCGAATATCAGACCGCCGATAACGTTCCCAGCAACATAGGTTGCAGGAATGGCAGGGAAGGTGATCAATCCCAAACCGCGCAGGGCAAAAAGTCCACTCATGGCAACCACGAGAGCGGTCATCATGAATTGAAGCACGGCCATGTCTGTAAAGCGAAACACATTTACGATCTTGTTGTACTTGGTCAGCCCGGCTTTATTCAACGAAAAGCCGAAGAACCCGCCAAGAACAAGAGCGACGATATAGTTTGTCATATCAGTCTCCTAATAGTTCTTGCGATAAATAATCAACGCAGTAACAATACCGGATGCGAACATCCCGGCGATGAACAGGAAGGCGGCTGGAGCTAACAACATGCCGCCCGAGATTGCCAGTCCGCTGGTGCAGCCGCCAGCGATACCTGCCGCATATTCCAAAATGATCGCGCCAATGAAGGCCAAGAGCCAGCGCTTCCATGTCTGCGCGCCAAAGATACGCTTCCATTGTTCATCAGAATTAGCAGAACCTTTCTTACCCCACTTAAGTGTTCCACTGGTTGCCGCGCCAACCATCCCGCCAAAGAACACCCCCACAAGCAGAATAACGCTCACGGTAATTCCCGGCGGCATGATGAAGTTAAAGTACATGTTGTCGAATAGTGTCGGCGCGGCGGCTTTCCCGATCAACCCTGCCAAATTTTCAAACGCGCCGGAAGCGCCTAGCAGGCTATTGCTAATCCACACCGCCGCAATACCCACCAATCCAAGCAGAACACCCGCCACGTACGGTGACCATACTTCCTTGCGGATGTAATTTAGAATGAATTTCATAATTTACTCCTCATCCTTTTTGATAACAGCGTCCATCAGATCCAATACCTTGTCCGCTTTTTTATTTTCCAAAACATGATTCAAAGACTTGCGCGCATCTGTTTTGAGTCCTGCGATCTTCGGCAGCATCTCAACCACATCGGCAGGATATTCACCGTCAGCTTTACGAGTATCGCCAAATGAAATATTGACCAGCTTCTCGCGTGTGATGACAAATCCACCGCCGCCCACAACCATCAAACCGATCAACCCCATCAAAATCGAATTACCCCAATTGATGGGGCTCTTTCCCAAAACGATCTCATCATAATTCTGTGCATAGTTGACTGCGTTCGGATCGTCAACAACGATTTCGTTACAGCTTTGACCTGATGCCATAACCGGAGCAGATACTGCGACAACAGGAGCCGCTTCAGACTCTCCGCCCGAAGTTGGCGCCAAAGAACCCGAGCCGATTTCCACGCCCAAAGTGGTGGCGTAGACCTGCGCGCGCGCATCCAGATCCGCCACATGGCACTGCTGACAGGAAGCCTGTACATCTGAAAGAGGAGCAACCATCCCTGCGTGTGCGGCGGCTTTATCGGTCGCCTGATTATTACCAGCATGGCAGATATAGCAAAAATCACCAAACGCATGGGATTGGTGCCAGCCTGTTCCATCCGCATTCACAGGCATTTCGGCTTGCGCCTCATGACAATTCTTGCAGGATGAAGCCTGCGATCCGCATTGCGCGCTGGCCGGCGTCGCTGTTGTCAAAAAAATGCTGGCAGCAATGACCATTGCTATTCCAACAAAGAGAAAATAAAAAGCGGTCTTTTTATATTGCATATTCTTCTCCTAAAATTGCAGGTTATGCTTCCGCTTCAAAAGAGAAACGCAACCCGCATGATTTCAATTAAAGTTCCGCGATCAGATTTGCCTTGAGGTTGATGCCATCCCGCAAGATACCGCGCAAAATATCGAGCGCTTCGATAAGACGGAGATCGGCCAGTTCGTATGTAATGGTCACTCCCCGCCGTGTTGTGCGCACCAGTCCCAGGTCGCGCAAAACTTTGAGGTGACGTGAAATTTTGGATTGGGGCGCGCCAAGTTGGAGAGTAAGTTCTGTTACATTGTGAGGGTGCTCGTTAAGCGCATACAGAATTAGGATACGCGTCGAGTCCACAAAGGCGTAACATAAATTCGCCTCGAGTTGGGAAACTTCCTGGGTTGGTGTTTGCAATAACATGTGGCACTCTTTATTATTCAAATAAGCGCATATACGAGCTTGTTCATTGTAGTAGTGCAGTACCAAGGCAGGTAGTGAAAACTGTCACTTATATTGTGATTAATGTAACAAATATTTTGTATTTTACGCTTCGAAAACGAGGTTTTCACACATCAAATTGGTTACTCTCGCCAACAACCGCAAATCGTATATCAGATTTTGTACTACGGTTTTTGCGGTGAGAAAAAGAACAAGATCAGCCACAATCCAAAGAGCACGAGAGCGCCTGCCAGCCAAGGCAACTTGTCTGCGAACGAGTTGGTTTCAGGAACATCAGGAAAACCAGCCGCAACTGCAACAAGCGGCGTATATGACTCGGCCTTAATGACCGCGCCAAACCCGCCTTCAGATTCAAATGTGGCCAGACGAGTCTGGGCTTCTTGCTGGGTGTGGCATTCCTGGCATTTTTCGCCATTGTTCTCCTGCGGGTGAGCGATCAAACCTTGATGCGATTGCTCTTTATTCATCAAAGCCGCGTTCCCTTCGTGGCAGTTGACGCAACGGTCAGAGTGGTCTGTGAGACAATACAATTTGCCTGTATCGTGGAGGTAGTACAAATCCTCATGGCAGGTAAGGCAGGAGTTGGGAGTCGTATCGGTTACCTGCGCGGCAGAAACATGAACAGGCAGGCTCAATATTCCAAACAACACAACAAGCAAAGCCGCGGCTACAGCGAATATCCATCGATTGGTTTTGGTTAGCATTTTTTCACCTCCGGGTTTTACAAATCATCATGCGCTATGGCATGAAATATCGTTCTGGAAGGGCACCGGAAGAATCTTCCGGACATAACACAAGCAACGCGCTCGAATTCCTGGAAGCAGTATTACGCCACGAATGAGGTGTATGTGCATCAAAGATCAGGCTGTCACCTGGCGCGAGGGGATAAACTTTTTCTTCGATAGTGTAGGTAATGTGTCCTTCAAGGCAGTAGATAAACTCACGCCCCGCATACACAATCGGAGTCTTGCCGCTGTTGGCATCAGGTTCAAGCCTTGTGATGAAAGGCTCAGACCCCATGTTTGGCATCCCCGCGTTTAGTTTTTCCATCTGTCCCTGTGAAAAAACCAATTGCTGCCTCTCCCCTGCTCTTTGATAGACAATCTTCTTTTGGGGATGTTCATGCTCAAAAAACGCGGTGATGGGCACATCCAAACTTTGCGCGAGTTGATGTAAAGTGCTGACACTGGGCGAGGTCTTTCCATTTTCGATCAAGCTCAAAGTATTCACACTCAAGCCGCTGAGTTCAGCCAATGCGCGGATGGACAACCGACGGGCTTTTCGCATGATATGCAATTGTTGCCCCACTCGCTCCGAAGCCAAGCTCGCATCCTGTTTTTTCGAAACACGGCGCCTGCCTTTCTCGTTCCTGATCAAGCTATCTGCAGAAATATTCTGGAACATAATAACCTAGTGCAGTTTCTCGATATGGTCAACAAGAGTACCGCTTGCATATGCCAACGCAGCATCGTCAATCGATTCAATATCTGTAACGATGGGACAGATGCCGCGTTCCTTCATGCTTTCATAAGCTCCCGCGCCCATACCACGACAAATCAAGGCCTCGCAGTCATTGATGGTCTGAGACATTTGTCCGTGACGGGAGTGGGAGGCAGGGTCAAATCCGTGTCGCTGATCGGACTCGCTTGAATGCCGGTGCAATTCATTGGCAAAATGTTTGTGACTGAGTTTCTCGCGCATTTCGCGCTGGACGATCTGTCCGTTTTCGATGGTCAAAACTACGTAATAATTTGCCTGCCCAAAATGCTGGCTGATATTTTTTTCATCATCTGTAATGATGGCGATCTTCATAAATTTCTCCTGCGACATGCTTCAATGGGTATTTTCCTTTTGTAAACGGCACAATTCATTATTACACGTCTTTGTCAATTATTTTAGTAACAAATGTCACATTTAAATAGTAGAAATAACATTATTAGTGACATGTAAACCATATAATTGTGAATTAATGCACAATGCGACGAATCAGTAATATTTCCGTGTGAAAACTGCTCATTTAATGGAAACAACTTGCCCGTTGAAAAGACCGAAGCATTCATCTGTCACAAAAAATTGTGTGTTTTATCCCATTCTGGTATGATTGAAGCATATAGTTCAATATTGCCCAATATGAGAAATCAATTGTGGAAGGAACAATTATGGAATCAACATTCTCTCTTGGTGAGAAACTACGCCAACTGCGAAGCGAACGAAACATTTCGCAACGCGATCTGGCAAAGCTGGCGGGGCTGTCTCCAAATTCGATCAGCCTGATCGAGCGCGATGAAACATCGCCAAGCGTATCTACACTGCAAAGCCTGGCAGCGGCGCTTAACATTCGCATGAGTTATTTTTTCGAGGAGGAAACGCCATCTTCTGTTTTGCATATTAAATCCGGCTCACGACCAAAGATCGAAAGTGAAGGCTTGATCATTGAAGGTATGGGCAAGACTTTGCCTTTTCAGGAATTGGAGCCATTTTTGATGACATTGGAACCCAAGGCAGGCAGCGGCGGAGAACGACAAGTCGTTCATTCGGGACATGAATTTGTTTACTGCTTGCAGGGAAAAATTGAATACGTCATTGACGGTAAGGTGTACCTCCTGGAAGCGGGAGACATTCTTATCTTTGAAGCCACCCTCCCCCACCTATGGCGCAACCCATTTGATGCTGAAGCGAAATTTATTTTGGTTCTTCAAACTCCCAATGCATCGCGCGAACCTGTGCAGCGGCATTTCTCGAGTCATCCGTCGGTGAACCATATTGGGGGATGAATTAACAACTCACTCAAAAAGGTGCTCTTGAGAAAGTCTCAAAGCACCTTTTGTTTTGAGCTTCAATTAATTGTTTTCTTAACCATTATATTAGCAGCAATGAACAGTAAAGCAGTGCGCAGCTAACATCGAAAACAACGAATTTGCTCCGAAGTGCAGGACTTCAGTCTGCTTTGCCTCTGTAAACTTGCAGATTAAAATCTGCATTCAGCTCAATCTTTGATTTACTGAAATTCATCATTGTTAAGCACGATTGGGTCCGCAGTGGCAAACTTTGGGTCTTGGAATTTAGCCACTCCCGCAATCTTCGTTAACAAATGATCTTTTGGTTCTATGGTAAAGTTCGTTTAAATCCAACACAGGAGCATCCCCATGGAACAAAAAGCAGGTGCGCAGATCGGCAAACGGGCGTTCATTCAATCGCTCGTTATTTTGTTTGTCCTGATGATGGTCGCGGGGATTCTCACCCTCGTCATCCCCGCAGGGACGTACACCCGCATCGAAGTGGATGGACGCGAGACCATCGACCCCGCATCATTCCAACTTATTCAACATCCCGACTACCCCATCTGGCGCTGGCTCATCGCTCCATTTGAAGTCCTCGGCAGTTCCAGCGGATTGACTGTCATAGTCATCATCATTGTGTTGTTCTTCGCTGGCGGCGCCTTCGCCGTGATGGATAAGACAGGCACTCTGCGCGCCTTCATCGGCAGTATCGTGCGCCGTTTCAGCGGACGGAAATACACGCTCCTGTGGATGGTTTCGCTGGCATTCATGTTCCTCGGAGCAACGCTTGGCACGTTCGAAGAAGTTGTCCTGCTTGTGCCGGTGATGATTGCACTATCCTATTCCCTCGGCTGGGATGCGCTGGTCGGGCTGGGTATGTCCATCCTTGCGACCAATATGGGATTCTCAGCCGCCATCTCAAATCCATACACGCTGGGGGTTTCGCAACAACTCGCGGGCTTGCCGCTTTTCTCTGGCGCGTGGCTGCGCATCATTATCTTCATTGTGATCTACATCATCTTCGGGCTGTTCCTTTCCGCTTACGCCCGCAGAATAGATAAAAATCCGAAAGACTCTCTCGTGCATGGTGAAGACAATGCCGAGCGTGAAAAATACAAGGGAAAAGACGCCTCCCTCATCGCTGAAGACCCGAAACAAAATCGCGCCATGTCATTCTTTGGCTTCTTCCTGCTCTTCATCTTTGCGGTCATGCTTGCGGGGCCTTTCGTCCCCGCCATTTCAGATTACTCCCTGCCCATTGTTGGCATCCTCTTTCTCATCGGGGGGTTGGGAGCAGGATTCATTTCAGGCGCAGGCGGCAAAAAAGTTTGGCAGGGACTGGTCGAAGGTTGGGGCGGACTCGCTCCCTCCGTCCCGTTGATTCTCATGGCGGCCAGCATCCGCTTCATCATTGACAGCGGCGGCGTCACCGACACCATCCTGCACGCCGCGGCTGATCCATTCCAACAACTCGGCGCGTTCCCTGCCGCGCTTGTCATCTATGCGCTTGCACTCGGCATCGAATTCTTCATCGCCTCGGGTTCCGCCAAAGCCTTCCTGATGATGCCCATCGTTCTGCCGCTTGCCGACCTGATCGGCGTCACCCGCCAAACCGCCGTCCTCGCCTACATCTTCGGTGACGGCTTCTCCAATCTCGCCTACCCCACCAATCCCGTTCTGCTCATCAGCCTCGGCCTGACAGTCGTCAGTTACCCCAAGTGGCTGCGCTGGACAGCCAAACTTTGGCTATGGGTCATTCTCGCAACCATCGCATTTTTGGGGATCGCTGTAGCGATTGGATTTGGCCCCTTCTAATGGACTCTCTCTTCCCCGAATCATACGAAGCCTCCCGCGCGCGCTTCATTCGTGACTTTGAACTGCTGCGTCCCAAATGGGCAGACTCTCGCCTTGAGTCTATTCCGCTAAAAACCGACTCATCCCTCAGCATTGACTACGCCTGGGCAGAGCCGCGCAAAAAGGAGAAGCTCATCATCATTACCACCGCTGAACATGGCATTGAAGGCTATGTCGGTTCAGCCATGCTGAAAATTTTCATGGATGAATTCGCGCCGCGACTCAATCCTGAGAATACGGGTTTGCTTCTCGTTCACGCCATCAATCCCTGGGGCATGAAGAACAACCGCAAGGTCAACGAAAACAGCGTGGATTTAAATCGCAACTTCGTTTACGGAAAATTCGACACTGAAATCAATCCTGATTTTAAAACGCTCGGATACCTGTTCACCCCGCAGCGCCCTGCGCGTTCTTTTTTTATGGAAAATCTATCGTTCTGGGGCAGGATCATTCGCGCCATTGTGACTTCTGGAATATCGCGTGTTTCCACTGCGGCACTGCTTGGTCAGCATCACACCCCAAAAGGGTTTTATTACGGCGGGTCTCGGCACGAGGATGTCACTCAAATCACGATGGGGCTATATCGCAAGGCATTGGAAGAATACGATACCGTCATCCAAATGGATATGCACACAGGTTACGGGCCGCGTGACCAGATGAGTATCATCATCCCACCTGTGGATCCCATCTCATCCAAAGAAGCCGTTGAGAAGTTTAACTATCCCCTCGTGCAAAAGATCAATCCTGAAGAATTTTATGCCATCAATGGCGACATGGGCGAATATTATTATCTCCTCCGAAACGAGAGTTTCCCGCAAAAAAAGATTTTCGTCTGCGGATTTGAATTCGGCACCTTCGGCGATTCCCTGCTGGCGCGCATCCGCAGTTTACGCGCGATGATATTTGAAAACCAGCTTAACTGGCATGGCGCAGTGAATGAGAAATCCGCGCGCGTCATTCGGCAAGAGTTCAGTGAATTGTATTTTCCCGCCGAAGACAAATGGCGCGAAAAAGCCGCATCCGATTGCAGGCGGGCCTTTGAAGGAATCCTCGCTGCGTACAATATTTCCACAAAGATGTCTTAAATTATTTTCATCTGTTGAGGAGCAAAATAGTAGTTGACCTCTTGCAAAGTCTTTTATGCCACACACCTGCCCTCCCACTCGCTCCGCTTCGGGGACAATGTGGCGGGCGGGCCAGGGGAGACCACAAAGAAAAAGAGGTTTAAGAGTCTTTTCTCAAATGCCTCAGTGTACTCTGTGGCTGCAAGAGTTTAGTAACTAACGTTACGAAATCCAGCTTGTAGCGCGACACATTGTCCCCGTATGGGGGTTTATGTCGCCCATTTTGCGAGATAAGTCGCGCGTTACCGCGTAAGGTGAGTTGGCAAACCCATCATTAACAGCTATGCGGTTTTCGGTCGAATGAGACTGTAAACTGCAAGGATCAACATAAACCCCGCGCCTATCCACGCAGCGATGACCACGTTCGGCGCAGCCACCTGCTTGAGGGCGATACCCACAAACGACCAGACCAGCACAAACAGATATCCCGCATCCCGACGCGTGAGCGCCATGAGCAATCCGAGTAACGATGCCACCGCGATCATAATGACCGCCCAAGCGGGAGCCGCAATTCCGAATCCGTTCCAGCCAATCAGATACAGCCAATCGGTCACATTGGCCACTGTAGCGACCGTGATCCAGCCGAGATAAACACTAAATGGCAAATCTACTGACCACCATTCCGCGCCTGAAGCGGATGAGCGGTTGACGTTCAAACACAGATAACTCGCGATTAGCAGTCCAAGGAGGGAAAGCATGACGAGTACGCCCAAGCCAAAGAAGTTGTAGTGCCATGTGAACAGCCATGCAGCGTTCGCAGCCCCACTGAGCGCAAACAGATAGCCAAGTCGGCGCAGGCGCGGACTTTCTTTTTGAGACAGGCGGAATTGAAAAATCGTAAAGGCGATCCAACCAATGTAAATAATGCCCCAGATGGCAAAAACATATCCCGCAGGCACAAAATAAACCTGGAAGCGATCCGAGATTTCGCCCGTATTCTGTCCGTTGAGCGGCAGGACGGAAGCGAGAACGTTGATTGTCAGCGCCAGGACAACGCTCAACAGGTTTGCAAATTGACGCAGTGTATCCTTTGACATGAAAACTCCTTTTTGAATATCCCTATTTTACCGATATGTCTAGTATTTGTCAATATATATATTGACAAATACTAGACAATGTGTATAATCACCGCCAACGAGGAAATCAAATGCCCAGCAAAACACCCGTCTTCAACCTGAAAGCCGTTCTACAAGAAACCGGCCCTGTCCCCAACACCTTGCGCGCCAGGAAACACCGCTACGACCTACCCATTCCTCAACGCTCCACGGGCGGGCAATATGACATCAAGATGATCAAATGGCTGATGGCGCGCCAGGCGGAGGGACTTTCGATTTCCCGCCCGGTGGATTTGCGGAATGAAATAACCGCTTCGGGGCTGGACCCTCTGGCTGGCGGAGCCCCTTCAACATTTTCCTCCCCTCAAGCGACTCTTGCCATCGACTCGTCCAAAACGAATCTCGACTCCCTGCGTGTTCAATGGGTCGCCGCCTGTTTGAATTTTCGCGAAGCCTCTGCCAATAAAATTTTGAACCAGGCTTTTTCCATGTATCCTGTCGAAGCAGTTTGCATGAACATGATGCAAAAAGGACTATCTCGACGATTCGTTGGCCGCTTCCCTCGACACAGCGGAAACGCTCCTTCAAGCCAGAGTCAAACCCACCCAAACCAGAAGCCTCTCACAGTCATATAAGGAATCCAATGAACATTCGCATCGTCACCGACAGCACCTGCGATCTGCCCGCCGAGATTGTCAATCAATATGGGATCGCCGTAATTCCGTTGAGTATCAACGTGGGCGACAAATCTTTTCTGGATGGAGTGGATCTTTCGCGTGAAGAATTCTATACCCAACTTCCCATATTCAATCCACATCCCAAAACTGCCACACCGGGACCCGAAGTTTTTACACAGGCATATAACCGTCTCGCAGATGAAGGCGCGTTAGCCATTCTATCCATTCATATTTCAGAAACTTTAAGCGCAACGATCAACTCGGCACGTACTGCCGCCGAACAATTTACCCGCATCCCAGTCCTGGTACTGGATTCGAGTCAACTCAGTCTCGGCATGGGATTCCTCGTTGAGAAAGCCGCACAACTCGCACGCACAGGAAAGTCTCTGGATGAAATTCTCTCTGCGGTGAAAGAAACCATGCCGCGCGCGTATGTCTTCGCGGCATTGAATACGCTCGAATATCTGCGCCGCAGTGGTCGCATGAATTTTGCCATAGCGGCATTTGGCGAACTCTTACAACTCAAACCGCTGCTGCACATGAATATGAGCAAAGCCACTGCTCATCGCACTCGGACGCGCAGCAAGGCGGTGTCACATTTGTTCTCGTGGCTAAAGGAATATGCGCCATACGAAAAGCTTGCCATTGTTCACGCCGGCGTGGAAGAGGAAGCGCGCGCACTCTATCATCTGGCGAAATCTTTTTTACCTGACGGCGAAATTCCCATAATCCAAATCACCCCAGTCCTCGGCGCGCATCTTGGCATCGGCGCGCTGGGATTCGCATGTATCTCAAAGGAATAAATTCATGAAACTCGCAAAAGCCATTTCCATTCTCGGTATTCTCGCCATGGCCGCCGTGCTAATTAACGGATTCGCCCGCGGAGATTTCTTCGGTGAAGGCAACCAGCTATTTGCCATGCCGTGGGGCATCGTCTCCCTCGTAGACTTGTATACCGGCTTCACCCTCTTCTCGGCCTGGATTATCTACCGCGAAAAATCCCTGCCGGTCGCCCTCTTTTGGACAGTTGCCATGATGACTTTGGGATTCTTTGCTGGCAGTTTATACGCATTCATCACCTTGCAATCCAGCAATGGGGATTGGCGCAAATTCTGGCTTGGGAAACACGCGTAATGGGAAACACGCGTAAAAGGAAAAATCTCATGAAGACAACGGATCGTAATGCTCTCATCGCATTTCCCATTTTGATATTGATCGGCTTTCTGGTCGCTTTGACGGGCAGTCAGGGTGGAGCATCGATTATTGGAATTCCACTATTTACCTTATCAATCGGGCTGGCATTTCTAATTCAATGGCTGGCTTTTATCCCTGCTTATTTGATGCAGACTGAAAAATTCTTCGATCTGACAGGAAGTATCACTTATATTTCCGTGATTTTAATTGGAGTATTTTTTAGTCCAAGCGCTGATGGCAGATCAGTTCTACTATCAGCTCTTGTTGTAATCTGGGCAATCCGCCTGGGCAGTTTCTTGTTTGGTCGCATCCAAAAAGCAGGGAAAGACGATCGTTTTGATGAGATCAAACCTTCCTTTATCCGATTCCTAAACGTCTGGACTATTCAAGGCTTGTGGGTATCATTCACAATGGCCGCCGCGCTGGTTGCCGTTACAACAACCACTCGAAAAGAATTGGATGTTTTTGCCATTATCGGTTTTCTGTTATGGGTTTTCGGCTTTGCCATTGAAGTTGTGGCTGACTCTCAAAAAGGCCGCTTCAACGCAAACCCAGACAACAAAGGCAAGTTTATTCAAACAGGCTTATGGTCCAGATCCCGCCACCCCAATTATTTTGGCGAGATCATTCTCTGGTTTGGCGTGGCAGTTATCGCTTTTCCCGTTCTACAAGGCTGGCAGTGGGCCGCACTGATTTCTCCTCTTTTTGTTACATTGCTTCTCACCCGCGTCAGTGGAATTCCGCTGCTTGAGAAAAAGGCGGATAAAAAATGGGGCGGGCAGGAAGATTATGAGTCCTATAAAAAGAGAACTCCTGCATTAATTCCACGGCTGTAGGGCAGCTGCGGCGACGAACAGCCCTACCGCTTGTCTCATAAATAAGTAAACTTTTTGAACTAAATTGCAGGTTGAAATTCCAATTTCGGGTTTACCTATTGATTTTTGAAAATTGAAAGTCACATTTTAGCTAAAAAAATACAAGGGAAAATGCACGGATTTTGCGACATACTTTATTCAAAAATCAATAATAAAACGTAGTGACGGTTAATTAGGGGGATGGAGAAAACTGAGGGGATACATTTTCTGGTGGATGGGCCAGAACCGTCACTACGAACACCCTGAAGTTAGGGGCTACAAGTCTGTGCTGTTGTAGCCAGCGATGAGCGTGACCTTGTTATTGCCGTTGAGATTCTTGATCTCGGTCAGGAAGTTTTGAATTTGATTGGATTTCTTCATGCCGATGCTGTAGGTTAATTCGGTCAACATACCACTGTGGACGGAATCCACGCTGATGAGCTCGGAAGAAGTGGTGTATGTGACAAATGGCTTATCGAAGAGCGAGTCAAATGCTGCGCCATTAGGGATTTGCACGCGCAGGATCTGATTGGACATTTCACGCGCAAACCAGTTGAAGCGGGTCATGAGCAGCATGATCAAACTGATGACGATGGCTGCGACGACTGCAAGTAAATAGAACTTGGTGCCGATTGCCATGCCGACTGCCATCGTGAAGAAGATGAAGCCGACGTCGCGGGTCTCTTTGACTGCATTGCGGAAGCGAATGATGGATAACGCGCCCACGAGCGAGAAAGCGCGCGCAATGTTCGACCCGACGATCATCATTACCAGCGCTACGACCATGCCATTCATGACGAGGGTGAGTACAAAACTTTGTGTATACGAGGAACCGCGGTGGGTGATCTTGTAGATCCAGCCGATGAATGAGCTCAATACAAAGCTGAGAACCATGACGATCACAATATCGAGTACAGAGAACTCGCCAGTCAGGTCTTGAAAATTGAAAATATCCATTTGAAACTCCTTGTTCGTGGTGTTATACCGTCCCGAAGGTTTGGAGGAAAATAATCTTGATCTATAGTAACCTTCGGGACGTTTTATCAAATTGTGGAAAGTGCAAATCTTGAAAATGTGCTCGGCATGTTTTCTGCCAATTCAATGCTGCGGCAGTATTTGCTAATGCGGAATAACGACAGGTTATGCGCGGCGACCAGTTCAGTCAACCAGTATGGAATGCGCTCATTGACTTTGATCTCCATAACGACGATATCTGCTGGGAACATCGACAGGCTGATCGGCTCTTCGTGCAGCAACAATTGCTGAGATTGGAAGGAGAGCGCGGTGTCAAAGGTCACGCGCAAGCCGATGTCGTAATCCGATCCAATAAGCGCCTGGCGTTCGTAGCGCACGATGCTGGCGGGACGCAGGTTGTAATTCCAGAGGAAGGCGTAAATTTCTTCGATGATGGGCTTGTCTACGGGGTTGTATTTCTCAGGAAGTTGACGGTCATTGCACAAAGACAGCGCATCACGATAGGGGAGAATGATGCGGCGTTTTTGTGTGACACGGTCCAGCCGCTGCTTGATCTCCACGAAGACGGGCGTGTCCTCTGTCAGTTGTGATTCCGTTTCATAGCGGCGGATGCGCAGCTTTCGGCGGAATTTGATCCCGTCCACTTTTTCCCAGTAACAGCGATAATCGGGCGAGTCGTAGTACAGGCTGGTGAGAGCGTAGCGGCCATTGCCGTGCTCATCGTCCAGTAGATAGGAGCGCAGGGCGGCCTTGAAGCGCTCCGCTTCCCTGAGGGAGATCAGATATTTCAATTCAAAGCGATTGAACCGTCGGATGGTGTGGCTGAGATTTGACATGTGCGTCCTTGGAGGTGTGTTTATTCGTTGGTGATTGTAGGATTCCATGCTGTGAAGAACCCATGAAAAAGCTGTGAAAATGTTGAGAAAGGCGATAACAAATTGGGACGCTGAAAACGCAGAAAACGCTGATCTTGCTTTATCAGCGAAAATCAGCGTTCATCTGCGTCCCAATTATTTTTTTAAATTAAGTTGAATACTACTTTACGGACGAGGCCCACCGCCTCCTGGTCCACCCATCATGCCGCCAGAGACTCCCGCGCTGGTCACAATGCTTGAGAGCGTAAAGTTTGCAACCTTGATTCCTGCGCTGTACATTCCACCAGAATACAAGCCATCCACCACCGTACCCGTTGACGTTCCGCCCGTGTAGACCACGTAGGTCGAACCGTTTGTCAATGCAGGCGAAGCCAGCACAACAGATTGATATTCCTTGCTCGGCATGAAGGTCAATATCTCTTCGCCGCTTTCCGTTTCAATGTGAACCATCGTGCCCGCAGCTTGCATTGATTCGAACCCATACTTCACAGAATAGACTGTGGAGGTTTCACTCGGAGCCTGTGCCATGCCAGAGCTTCCCACCGCGAGGAGATAGCCGCCAGTCATATTGAACGTGCCGTTGTAATCCAGCGAACCGTTGCCGTTATTCGTTGGGCCGCTGACGATGGCTGTGCCTGCGGTCATTTCAATGGAACCATTGCTGTCAATTCCATCCCCGCCAGAATTCACATAGAGATAGCCGCCGTTGATGTAGATGTAAGCATCCGTTGCCGCTTCAAAACCATTTTGTCCGGGTCTGCCATTGGTCGAAGAACCATCCACCCCGCCAGCGGCATTCAGCCCGTCATCCGAAGTAACAAGCTGGATGTTCCCGTCATTGACTGTGATGGTCGTGCTTTCGATACCTTCGTACGATTTGGTGATATTCACATTGCCGCTGTTGAAGGTGATCGCAGAGTTCGCATGTATCCCGTCATCTCCAGAAGAGATGAGCATATCACCGCCATTGATCGTCACACTGACATTTGAGTTGATGGCATCATCGAACGAGTCGATATTGACCACGCCGCCCGCAATGGCAATGTCCACATTTGCCTTCAAGCCTTTCGCACTCACATCCGAGTCGTAACTCTGCGAACTGCCGCCGCCCGTTGAAATACTGACCGTCCCGCCATTGACCGCGAGGCTGGTCTCTGCTTGAATACCATCCATCACGGATGTGATATTCAACGTGCCGCCCTCGATAAGCACAAATCCTTTTTCTGCATCTTCGTCGTTATTCGATTGCAGCCCATCCGCGCCCGCATTCACGGTGATCGTCCCGTTATTTACGGCAATATAATTTTTGCCCTTGATGCCGTCGTTCACAGCGTTCACTGTAATCACACCACCCGTGATCTTGAGGTTGTCTTTGCTGGCAATGCCGTTGTTGAAATTCGCGTTCACGGTCAACGAACCGTTGCCGTTGATCGTCAGATCGTCTTTGCTGAAAATCGCCGCGTTCGGTTCGTCCAGGTCCACGCTGTCGAAAACATACGCAGCGCCATCCGTCACAACATTCTGCGTGCCATCTGCCAACGTGATGATGACCTTCTCCGCGTTGCGCACAAAGATCGGCGCGCTGTTGGATGAAGTGATGTTCGCGCCGTTCAGGATCAACGTCACTGTGCCTTCGTATTGCGAATCGACCAAAATCTGTCCATCGTTCAACATGCCGCTGATATCGTACACACCCGCAGATGTGATCGTCAGTACATTGCCATCCACGCCCGCATTCTCCCCTTCGTACGAAATCGTATCGCCTTCTAATTTGATGTAAGACACATCCGCAGGATTTGAATTTGGATTCAAATCCTCGCTATCGTATTTCACCGATAATGAACTGGATGCGACAACCGAGCTGGAATCCACCTCGACAGACACCGCCTCAGACCCCGCCGGCAGTTGAGCGGCAGAATCTGAAACAGTCGTTTCCGCTGCGGCAGTAGAGCAAGCCGCCAGCGCAATGATCAAAGTGATCTGTAAAAGTAAAGCGATTATTTTTTTCATGTTAATTGAAACTCCTAATAAGGAACGTCCCGAAGGTTCTCGTAAATCAAGTTTGTTTATAGTCCCAACCTTCGGGACGATGCGTAACATCAGAGGTTAATTGAAACTCCTGATTTATTTTTATGCCGTGCTTATTGCGCCAGGCTAACCAACCCAATAACGTCATTGCTCAACGTGTAGGAAATGACATATTGATCTCCCATCGCGAACACAAGGAAGGCGAGGAAGGCAGCCAGCAAAAGGATGATTGGGTAGTAACGTTTGAATTTGAGGCTCATGGCTTTTCTCCGATCAGAACTTGTTTTTTGTGATGTCCCCATTCTAGGTTTTTACCCTGTGAAAACCCCAAGAAAATGCTGTGAAATCGCTGTGAGATATTTGCTAAAAACTCATAAGTTCTTCACAGCCTTTTCACAGCATCTATGTTTATAGTTGGGCTGTGATAAGATGAAAAAAGCGAGAAAATTATGCCTACTGTTCTCATTGTTGATGACGACCCCAAATTACTAAAAATGCTCCAGCGCACATTGACCTATGAAAGCCTGACCGTTTTCACAGCCACCAATGGACTGGAAGCTTTGCCGCTTGTGCAAGCCAACAAGCCCGACCTCATCATCGCCGATTGGATGATGCCCAAAATGGACGGCATTGCCCTCGTCCGCAGGCTGCGCGACGAAGAAAATAAAACCATGATCCTGATGCTCACAGCGCGGGATGCCATCGAAAATCGTGTGGACGGATTGGAAAGCGGCGCGGATGATTATCTGGTCAAACCATTCGCGCCCGCGGAACTTGTGGCGCGAGTCCATGCCATGCTGCGGCGCGTGGAAGCCAAACCTGAAAATCAAAAAATATCCTATGCCGATGTCACTCTCGACCCATCCACACGCGAAGCCAAACGCGGCGAGATGGAAATGAGTCTCACTGTTACCGAATTCAATCTGCTTCATTTATTGTTACGTCATCCACGTCAGGTATTGGAGCGCCGCCAAATTTTGAACGACGTCTGGGGATATGATTTCGGCGGCGATGACAACGTTCTTGAAATTTACGTTGGCTATCTGCGAAAAAAATTGGAAGCCGATGGCGGCTCACGTCTCATCCAAACCGTGCGCGGTGTTGGATACGCTCTGCGCGAGGAATAACCAATGTCCATTCGATTCCGATTCACCCTCCTCTACACGTTCATTCTCGCGTTGACGTTGACCATCTTTGGACTCGCACTCTACACGATTCAATCGCAGGATACATTAACCTCGCTCAAACGTGACCTGAGTCTGGGTGCCAACAAATTGGCAGATGCCACTCTGAAAACTCCTGGCGGACAGAATTTTCCCGAACCACCACCAGACAATGGACATACCCCTCCTGTTCCTTTCAATCAATTTTCCAGCGATCAGACATTTCAAGCCTTCCCCGAGCGAGAGATTGCCCGCGTGCTCGACCCGCAAGGCAATCTCGTCGCCAGTCCCTTTGGCAGGGAAGGGGATGCTCTTCCTTTAAGCGAAGAAGGCTTGCAGGCTTTGCAGTCTCAGCAGGATTGGTGGGAGACAGACACCGTCTCTGGCGAAAAGATGTTAATCTACAGCCGCCCTGTCATCGTGGATAATGAAGTGGAGTATATTGTGCAGGTTGCCCGTCCGCTCACCGAACGGGATCGCACCCTTCAGTCACTTGCCACTACTTTATTGATCGCTGGCTTATTAACTGTGCTGGTTGCGTTTGGGATCGGCTGGGTGTTTTCAGGCTTCACATTTAGTCCCATTCATCGCATCACACAAACCGCGCAGACCATTGGCGATGAGCGCGATTTCACGCGCCGTGTCAATTACACAGGTCCGCAGGATGAAGTGGGGCAACTGGCAAATACATTTAATTCCATGTTGTCCCGTTTGCAGGATGCTTTCCAGAAAGTGGAACATTCCCTCGAAATGCAGCGGAACTTCGTAGCAGATGTCTCTCACGAATTGCGTACACCACTCACCACCCTGCGTGGAAACCTGGGACTCATGCGCCGCGACCTGCCGCTCGAAGAAAAGGTCGACATCGTCAACGACATGGTGGATGAAAGTGACCGCCTCATTCGACTCGTCAACGAGTTGCTCCTGCTTGCTCGCGCAGATACAGGCCGCAGTTTGGCAAAAGAGCCGTTGGATGTTTCCATCGTGTTGGAAGAAACCAGTCGTCAGGCACATCAACTTGACTCGCAGCGTCAGATCAATCTCGATGTTCCCTCTGACCTTACCATTTTGGGAGACCGCGACGCCTTCAAGCAGGTGGCATTGATATTGTTGGATAATGCCTTGAAGCATTCGACGGGAGATATCAATGTGACGGCAAGATTGCAAGGCGCACAGGTTGAAATCCGCGTGCAGGATTTTGGCGAAGGAATTCCCGCAGACAAACTTGAACGCGTCTTTGACCGTTTCTATCGCGGTGATGATACATCCACCATCCCAGGCTTTGGACTTGGATTACCAATCGCAAAGACACTTATTGAAGCACAGGACGGTGAGATCATCTTGGAAACCGAAGTAGGCAGGGGGAGTACTGTGATTTTGCGTTTTCATGCCATGAGCATCATGATACATTGATTTTTTGACTTCAAAGTTCCCAAAGGATTTGCCTAATGCGGCTTGTGTCTGTTATACGGGTATAAATTTCGCAGAGGAATGCAGGCGGCATAACTGAAAACGAAAATTTATGTTGTAAAACTGGACAGGTAAGATGCCTGTCCAGTTTTTGTTGTGAAATAAAACAAGCGTTGATTTGATCTCAGCAAGAAATATTATTTACAACCCGCCGATTCCCACTGCGGATGCATGGACTTCCACGCATTGACTGCCTGCTCCATTTTATTCACGGCTTCCCGCCAGGCTTGTTCGGGGTCGTTCCCATTTGCCACGTTTTGAAGCATGGTATCCACGATGCCTGGTGTGCCAAAGACTTCCCATGCCCAGGGTGGAGCGATGTCGGAGCGTTTGAATTTTCCCTCACTGACAGATCCCATGTTCATGGCAGGATGATTGGTGAAGGCAGACCAATCGTAAAAGGATTGAATCCAGTCCGCATGGGTTTGTGTGTATGCCGAAGGATTGATCAGCGTTTCTTCGCGGACGGAATTCAACGGGGGAATCATGTGCCCAGGCAGGACGTTATCGTAGCGCAATAATCTATCGCCGCTGACCAGCCATTGCAGAAAGGCTTTGGCTTCGGCTTGATTCTTTGTGCCAGATGCAATCGCAAAGCGACTCCATACGCCGAGAGTCACTTTTTGTTCGCCCCAGGGCGGGAAGATGACAGTGACTTTATCCGCCAGTTCGGGATGCGTTTCTTCAAGCTGCACGCCGAGGCGACCTGCGTACATTGCCATTGCAACGCGACCATTGACGAAGGCATCTATTTGTTCGGGGAAGCCCCAGGTGGTGAAGCCTGGTGGCGCATATTGCGTCAGCGCCTGCCAGCGGCGGACGGCTTCGAGGGCGTGCGATTCGCCGAACGCGACTCCCCCATCGCAGGTGAAATAATCCCCGCCATTCTGCCAGAGGAAGGTGGAGAAGTAATTGACTGTGGCGATGTTCTGTCCAGCGGGCAGAGCTATGCCATAGGTTTGATTGTTCGTCAGGACTTTTGCTGAGTTCAATACCTGATCGTAGGTTGTGGGAAGTGGGAGTCCCGCCTGCTCAAATAAATCCTTGCGAACCCACAATCCGTACACACTGACCGCATACGGCACGGCATAGGTTATTTCATTTTGACGGAAGAGACTGCCTTCCACAAAATCATTTGCTCCGATGTTTGTGACCACGTCATCGAGCGGAAGCAGATAGCCCGCGTCTGCCCATTGGGACATGAGGGCGGGTTCGATTTCAAAGATGCCGAGGTCTGCGCCTGAGGCAAGGGACGTGAGAAGCCGCGTGCCGCGAGATGCGGGTGATGCGATGACGATGTCGACTTCGATGCCTGGGTTGAGATTCTGATATTCACTAATGAGGGACTGTAGTACAGCGAGTTGGTCGGGGTCGCTTTCGGTGGTGAAGAACGGGATAATTTTCGGGGAGGATGAATCCGTCGAAACAGAATCAGGCGCGGGCGGACGCGAAGCGTGAGGCGGTTGTGTCGCGGGAGAGAAACATCCAGTTAAGAGAATCAAAATCAAAGCAAAGGAAAATGCCTGGAGTCGCGAAATCCCAAAAAGTTTTTTCATGATCTTATTTTACGACAAAGAGATTCATGAATTCGTGCGCGGGAGTGTCTTCGAGTTTTTGCGGATTGGAAAAGAGGTTGAGAATAGCTGCAATGCGGTCTTCGGGAAGGCGCGTGGCAAGATTGGTTTTGAATTTTTCGATGAGCAAGGGAATGCCTTCGGCGCGTCGGCGGCGATGACCGAGGGGATATTCGATGGCGATGTTTTCGGTGGACGTGCCATCGTTGAAAAAAATTTGCACGGCGTTGGCGATGGAACGTTTTTCGGGGTCGAGATAATCGGCGCTGTATTGTTTGTTTTCGATGAGTTGCATTTTCGCGCGGAGCGAGTCAATGCGCGGATCGGCGGCGACACTATCTTCGTAATCATCGGCAGTGAGGCGACCGAAGATGAGCGGGACGGCGGTCATGTATTGAATGCAGTGGTCGCGGTCGGCGGGGTTGTGAAGCGCGCCTTTTTTGTCGATGATGCGAATGGCGGACTCGTGCGTGGTTATGATGATGCGTTCGATATTTTCGAGACGGTCTTTGACTTGCGGATGCAAAATCATCGCGCACTCGGCAGCGGTCTGCGCGTGGAATTCGGCGGGGAAGGAAATTTTGAAGAGCACGTTTTCCATCACATAAGATTCATACGGGCGTTGGAATTTGAAAGGCTGTCCTTTGAATGAGACATCGTAGAAGCCCCATGTGGGAGCGGTCAATGCGGTGGGATAGCCCATCTCGCCCTTCATCGCCATGAGCGCGAGTTGAACAGCGCGGCTGGTTGCGTCGCCTGCCGCCCAGGATTTGCGCGAGCCTGTGTTGGGTGCATGGCGATATGTTCGCAGTGATTGTCCATCAACCCACGCGTTGGACAGAGCATTGATGATTTTTTCTTTGTCGCCGCCGAGCATGTGAGTGACAACCGCGGTGGAGGCAACTTTGACAAGGAGGACATGGTCAAGACCGACGCGGTTGAAACTGTTTTCGAGCGCAAGGATGCCCTGGATTTCGTGGGCTTTGATGGATGCGGTGAGGACGTCACGCACCCTCACCCCTGCCCCTCTCCCAATTCTGGGAGAGGGGTTCTGTGAAATGAAATCTGCCGCAGATAAAATCGCGCCGAGGTTATCGGAGGGATGTCCCCATTCGGCGGCGAGCCAAGTGTCGTTGTAGTCGAGCCAGCGGATCATGGAGCCGAGGTTGAACGCGGCGGTGATGGGATCGAGGATGTAGTCCGTGCCTGGGATACGCGCACCGTTTGGAACGATGGTTCCTTCCACGGTTGGACCAAGTAACTTCGTGCATTCAGGAAAGTTGAGCGCGAGCATGGCACAGCCAAGCGAGTCCATGAGACAGTAACGTGCGGTCTCGTAGGCGAGGTCGCTGGTGACCTGGTAATCGGTCACGTACTCGGCGATGTGGACGAGTTCTTCATCTGGCGTGGGGCGGAGGTTTGGGGTGTGAGTCATATTCGGGAGTCGAAAGTCTCCTGACTTTCGATAGCTTTTGAGAAACTCCAAAGTCGGGAGACTTTGGAGTCCAATATCATCCTGCCAACAAGATAATCGAATCAGGAGGCAAATACATAAACAGACTATCGCCTTGAATCGCGTCCGTAGATTCGAGCCGCAATGAGCCTCCAGAGGTTTCGACGGTGTACTGCCATTTTGAACCGAGATATGTACGGCTGGTAATCTGTGCCTTGACCGTGTTCTCGCGTTCCGCCGCACCTTCGGTCAACACTTCCACGCGCTCCGAGCGGATGGCTGCCGCGGTGTGCTCACCTTCCTTCCAAACGTAATCTGATTTACTTTCTTTGCGAATATTCAACAATTCGCCCGAAGCAAGTTTCAACGTGGCTTTTTTGCCGTCCACGTTTTGGAGGATGCCTGTGATGAAAGAAGTCACGCCGATGAACTCAGCTACGAATCGATTCGCGGGGCGTTCGTAAATTTCTTCGGGCGGCGCGTATTGTTGCAACTTGCCCATCGACATGACCGCGATCATATCGGACATGGCGAACGCCTCCGATTGATCGTGCGTGACGTACACAGTTGTAATCCCAAGCTGCTTCTGCAATCCGCGCAGCCAGATGCGCGCGCTTTCGCGGATCTTCGCGTCGAGGTTGGAAAGCGGCTCATCGAGCAACAAAACTTTCGGGCGGCTGACCACTGCACGGGCAAGGGCGACGCGCTGTTGTTGTCCACCGGAAAGCTGGAAGGGATAGCGATCCGCCAGTTCTTCCAGGCCGACTAACGCGAGGCTTTCCTGTACCCGTTGCTTGATCTCGTCCGAAGGGAGTTTCTGTAGTTTGAGCGCGAACGCCACGTTGTCAAAAACTTTCATGTGAGGCCATAACGCATACGATTGAAACACCATGCCGAGGTGACGCTGCTCGGGCGGCAGGATCAGGTCACGCGCGGTGTCGGTCATCACGAAGTCACCAACGCGGATCGAGCCAGCGGTCGGTTGTTCGAGTCCCGCCACACAGTTGAGAGTGGTGCTTTTGCCGCAGCCCGAAGGGCCAAGCAATGTGGTGAACGTTCCCTCTTTGACGGTGATGTTCACGTCCGCGATGGCAACGGAAGTAGTCGTAACAAATTTTTTGGTCAAGCCTTCGATGATCAGATCATTATTCATGGAGTTTCACTCCTAATAGTTTGCGCGCGCCGATGATGAGCACGGCTGTAATTGCCATTTGGATGGTGGAAAGAGCCGCCACAGGCTCCGCCCCACCCTGTTTCCACAACTCAAGCATGGTCGTCCCGATGACGCGCGACCCCTCCGCAACAAGGAACAGCGCAGTGGAATATTCCTTCAAAAATGAGATCGCCAGCAGGATGTATCCTGAAACCAGCGCTGGCTTCAATATTGGAAGCAGGATGTGACGAATTGTCCCCAGCCAGGTTGCGCCTGCGACTCGTCCCGCCCTGTCGAGTTCATCCGAAACTTGAAGCACAGCGGGGCTGACGGCGCTGAATCCCAGCGGCAGGTAACGCATGATGAACGCGACTGAGATTGCGATGATGGTATTTCGCAGAGAGCCAAGCCCAGGCACTAGCAGGAAGGCCCACAGGAAACCGATGCCGACGATGATGCCAGGAAAGGCGCGTGGATAAAGCGCCAGATACTTGACCGCATTGCGATATTTAAATGTCGAGCGGTATGCGATGAGTGCCGCGACCGCCATGAAGACAATTCCAATGGCGGCGGCGAAGATCGAGATATTAATACTGTTGACCACCGATTGGCGATATGCAGGGCTGCCGAAAATGCCCTGATAATTTTCAAGGGTAAGCATTTTGAGCGGATTCATAAACGGGCTGAGGAACGGGACAAAGGACGTAAGCACGATGCAACCTAACGGAAGAATGATGCCCAGCACGACATACAGCCCGACGAAGAATGAGACAGCGCCTTTCCAGGCTCCGAGGTCAATGGCTTTGGGGCGGGTGGCTTTTCCGCCGACAGTGACAAAGCGGCGTTCGAGCGAAACGAGTTTGCCCTGCAAATAAACCAGTATCGTCACGAGAAGGACGACTAACACCGCAACCGCAGCTACTGCGCCCTGATCCTTGTTTACACCGACCACGCCGATGGTATAGAGATAAGTCGCCAGCGTATCGATGCCGACCGAGTTGCCCAACACCAGCGGGATGGACAATAACTCGAACGACGAGACCAATGTCAACAAGGCGCTGTAGGTGATGGCTGGACGCAGAAGTGGAATGGTGACGCTCCAAATCGTGCGGAACGGGGACGCGCCGCCAATCCGTGCCGCAGATTCAAGTTGAGGGTCTGCAAGAGCGAGCGAAGAGGAGGCGTATAAAAATGTGTAGGGAATGTAATACATCGCCGAGACAATTACGATGCCGCCAAAACTATAGAGTTGCCAGATGGGCAATTTGAGCGTGCGCACCAGGATAGTTCCAAATCCCTGCGGGCCGTACATCTGCATCCACGCGAAAGCCAGCACAAGCGGTGAGACGTAATAGGGAATAGTGACCAGGTTGGAATATAAATTCCGCAAAGGGATGTTCGTACGGTTGATAATGACTGCCAGCACGATGCCGATGATGACTGCGATGATGGTGGTTGCTACGGCAAAGGCGGCGGTGTATACGAGCACATCCCAGAAGCGGGCATTGCCAAGCAGGTTGGTATAGTTGTCAAAGGTAAAGGCGCGGTCTTCTTCGTACAAAGGTTTCGACATGAAACTTTGCAGGACAATCGGCCAGGCGGGAAAGATCACCAGCAAGGCAGTGACGATCACGACCAGCCATTGCACGCCAGTGTCCCATGAAAATTTGGGACGGGGGATTGCTGTGGGACGAAGGTTTTGTTCCGCAGTTGTCATTGGAGGGGTTCTCCTCCCTCATCCCCAGCCCTTCCCCCGAAGGGGAAGGGAGTCCCCTCTCCCTTCGGGAGAGGGTAGGGTGAGGGCGTATAAGGTTGAAGGTCGGCAATTGAAGAGATTTCAATTACCGACCTTCAGGATGATTAACTATGGGCGACCGAAGGCGGTCTTCCACCTGGCGAGGAAGGCGGCGCGGTTATCCGCGGAGGCGATGTTCGGGTCGAAGAAGAAGGGGATGATATTTTCTTCACCGACAGCATCGATGACTTTCTGCAAGTGATACTTGGCTTGGTCAGCAATGTCGGGGCGGTACGGGGTGAGTCCGCCATCAGCCCATGCAATCTGTCCTTCTGCCGACAGAATGAATTCCATCAGCAGTTTGGCGGATGCGGGAGATGCGGCGGCTTTGGTGATGCCCATGCCGCGCACGAGCACTACCTGACCGTCCTTCTGGTATGACCAACCGAGGATGGGTTCTGCTTCTGGGAATTTGGGGAAGACCGAAATGCCAGAGACGAAGTAACCCACGGAGGCTTCGCCAGACAACACGGCATTGACCATGTTACCCGCCGAGGTCTGCATGTTGACATTGGACTTGCCGATGGTTTCGAGAGTAGCCCAGCCCGCGTCAC
Source organism: Chloroflexota bacterium (assembly GCA_016234535.1). GTDB lineage: Bacteria > Chloroflexota > Anaerolineae > Anaerolineales > Villigracilaceae > Villigracilis. Next base: position 56,598 of record JACRBH010000025.1, on the reverse strand, counting down.
CTTTGTTCGCAGCCCAGAACCAGTTGATGCCATAGCCTGTGCCATTCTTTTCCGCATCGTAGGTTGTGATCTTGCCAGCGTTGGCAGGGTCAGATGCGAATGCGGCTACCGCTTCCATCGTTTCGGGCGGAGTGGTGACGAGTTGCTTGTTGTAGATGATGATCATCGGGTCGGTGGAGACGGCGTACACGCCATCAGCGAGTGTGGCAAAGTCAGGCATGCCTTCGATGTTGACGGGGTTGTAAACCTGCAATTCACCTTTGGCGATGAAATCCTGCCAGCCATCGGTTGAGGATGTGATGATCATGTCTGCTGTGCGTGCGCCACCAGCGGATTCGGTGTAGTACTTCTCAAAAGTTTCGGTGGTGCCGAGGTCAAGCGCGGTAACGGTGATCCACGGATATTTTGCGTTGAATGCCGCAATGACAGGCGCCCAGTTATTTTCGCCCATGATGGAATGGACGAGCAAGCCTTCGGTCTCGTTCTTGGATTCTTCGGCGAGCGCGACAAGCGGATCAACGGCTGGAGCTTCGGTGGCGACGGCAGCCTCTGTCGGGGCGTCTGTGGCTGGGGGTTCAGTAGCAGGCGCTTCGGTCGGGGTTGAGGCGGGGGCGCAGGCGGCGAGTACGAATGCCAGTACCAGCGTCAAAGAAAGGAACACGTTCAGTTTGCGATTCATTTTTCTTCTCCTTGGTGAATTTGTCATCTCGAATCCGCTATTTCGAAGCGGCTCAATTCATTGTCAAGCGTCTCCCATTCGGGCAGGCGCACCAATCGCTGACGTTCGTTCCATTCAAGCATAGAAGGGATGAGCAGTTCGCTGCTGCGCGCTTTTTGCAAAACGGCGAGCGCGCTTTGCATGGCGCGGGCGGCGACGCGCATGGCGAGGTTGGGATGGATCACAATGCGATAGCCCATCTCGTGAAGTTCATCGTGAGAAATGATCGGCGTCTTCGCGCCTTCGGTCATGTTGAAAAGCAGGGGGGCTTTGATTCGCTTGGGCAGTTCGGCGATCTGTTCTTTTTGCGTGGGCGCTTCGACGAAGATAATATCTGCGCCTGCGCGGGCATATAAATTTGCGCGATGGATCGCTTCTTCCATACCGTGCGTGGCAATGCTGTCTGTGCGGGCAATGATCAACATTTCCTTGCGCGCTTTGACAGCCGCATGGATTTTTTGAATCATCTCTTCGGTGGAAATAACTTCCTTGCCGTTGAAGTGCCCGCATTTTTTGGGAGTAACCTGATCTTCGATCTGCATGGCGGCCACGCCCGCATCTTCATAGACCTGGGTTGTGCGCGTGACATTGACGGCGTTGCCGTAGCCCGTATCTGCATCTGCGATAACGGGAATGTTGACCGCTTCGACAATGCGGCGAATCGGTTCGATCATTTCGGTCATGGTCAGCAGGCCGATGTCTGGTAGAGCGAATTGCACATTTGCGATCCCTGCTCCGCTGGCATACACCGCGCTGAAACCAACATCCTCAACAATGCGGGCAGACATTGCGTCCGCCGCGCCAGGCACGACCAGAATCTCTGTTTGGGAAAGTAAATTATGAAATACTTTAGCTGTCATCTTGGGTAAAGGATACAGTCTGGGACTTAAATACAATACTCCCGAACGGCTGGATTTTGTCCCCCCGTTTGGGAGTACGTCTTATGATGTATATTTGGGTTATTCACATAAATACTCCCGCCGCTTGGGGTGTCTTTTTTCGTGAGCTTGTCAAAAGATTTAACCACGGAGCGCACAAAGATCACTGAGAAAACCTTTGAAAACTCTCTGTGAACTCCGTGACCTCTGTGGTAAAAAGATTTCCAGCCCATGCTTTTAGACATTCTCGCTGTGTTGAGCAAGGAAGATCATGCAGGTTCGGCGAAGACAATAAGAGGTTCAAATATGAGCAAACCAAAATTATTAGTCATGGACGATTATGAGGGGGAATTGGCGCAGTCTCCCGCAATGACGCGATTGCGCCAACTTGCGGATGTCACGATTCTCGACCACCCTGTTGATGATTACAGCATCCTGAAAGACGTTCAGGTCATCCTCGCCTTACGCGAGAGAACGAAACTGGATAATTCATTCTTTGAAGTTTGTCCCAACCTCGAACTTGTCCTGCAAACTGGGGGACATGCCTATCATATCGATCAGGCTGCCGCGACTCAAAGAGAGATTGTGATCGCGCTTGGCAGGCGGGTATCGAAGCCAACGGTGGTTGTCCCCGAACTTGCTTTAGGTTTCATGCTCGGGTTGGTCCGTCAAATTTATCCGCTCACAACGGAGATGAGCAAAGGAGAATGGCGCGGAAGTATTGGCAGTTCGCTATCGGGGCGCACATTAGGAATTCTCGGATACGGACGTCATGGGCGTCCGATTGCACGGCTGGCAGAAGCCTTCGGGATGAAAGTGATCGCATGGGATCGGACTGGTACGCGTCCAGAGCCTGATGAATTTGGCGTGCCACGACTCCCGCTTGATGATCTGCTGGCAGAATCGGATATCGTATCCATTCATCTGCGCCTCTCGGATGAATCGCGAGGTCTTATGAATCGGGAAAATTTATGGAAGATGAAGCCTGACGCAATATTGATCAACACCGCGCGCGGCGCAATCATTGACGAGGCTGCGTTGATAGACGCTCTGCGCGAAAAAAGAATCGCAGGCGCAGGTTTGGATGTGTTCGCTGTCGAACCGCTTTCAGCGTCAAGTCCATTGCGGACAATGCCAAATGTATTGTTGACGCCGCATATCGGCTGGCAGGTTCGGGATGTCTTTCATGAGTTTGTTGAGATCGCCGCTGACCAATTGGATGCATGGCTAAAAAACGAGCTTCCCAAAAGCGATGTGTTGAATCCCGATGCAATGAAGGTTAACCGTCCGCGTAGTGGCAGGTTGGGATAGGGCTTTAAAACAAACATTCGATTGCCCCACACCCGCACGGGGATAAACCCCCGTGCTATTCCTACAAAGTCCGCTCAAGCAGACTAGTCCCGCCGTGCAGGACTTCGTAAAAATAGCCCGACGGTTTATCGTCGGGCGGGTCTATTTCACCAACCCCAACCGTATCGCCTTCACCGCGGCCTGTGTGCGGTCATTCGTCCCCAACTTGTGCATGACCGTTTGAGCATAGCCTTTCACTGTCCCCGCGCTGAGTCCCAATACATCGCCGATGGCTTGATTGGTCAATCCTTCCACCATCAAACGCAAAATATCCATTTCACGCGCAGTCAGCGGCTCGACCAAATCGTCTGGTGATTCATTTGTCTTCTCCGCGCTTTCGAGATTCCGCAAAACGTCCTGCAAAAACAGGCTGTCCACCAGCGATGTCCCTTGCGCAATGGAATACACCGCCGCCAGCAATTCTTCACGCGAAATATCCTTCAATACGAATCCAGACGCGCCCGCAGAAAGTGATTTCAATAAATACGCAGTACTGCGATACGTCGTCACCATGATGACGCGTGTATCCAGTTTCGCCGCCTTGATTGCTTCGAGTGCCTGAATGCCGTCCATGTCTGGCATACGGATGTCCATCAGGATCACTTTCGGTTTAAGTTTCAAAACCATCTCAAGCGCTTCACGTCCGTTGTTAGCCTCGCCCACAATCTTAATCCGCGAATCGCTCAACATGCTTTTCAATCCCGCGCGCACCATCGGGTGATCGTCCGCGATCAATAATGTGATTTCACTTTCCATCTTTGCTCCTCTGCGCCAGCGACGCCAGCGGAATCCGCACCTCGACGCTTGTCCCTTTTCCAAGTTCGCTTTCGATCTTGCAGACTCCGTTGATCATTTGCGCCCGCTCCTGCATACTGACCAAGCCCAAATGTTCGGCTTCATCTTTTTGGATTAACAACGCATCAAAACCCTGACCCCAGTCCTGTACGCGCAGCACCAGGCTTTGATCCTCCGCTGACAGTTCGACTCGCACCCGTTGAGTCCGCGCGTGTTTGCGGACGTTGGTCAACGCCTCCTGTGCGATGCGGAAGATGGAGGCCTCCATCGAATGTTCGATTTGCAATCCCTGCGTGTCAGTCACGATTTCTGATTCCCAATTTTGTTCTTCGCACACTTCGGTCACATATTGACGGAGTCCGCGTTCCAAGCCCAAGTCTTCCACCATCGTCGGGCGCAGTTCCGAGATCACTCTACGGGCTTCGTCAATGGACTGTTTGATCAGAGTCCTGCTTACGTCCAGGGATTGAAGCGTCTGCGCGTTCAGTCGTGAACCGATCTGTGAGTTGAGCGTATTCAAATGCATATTGGCAGAGATGATCAATTGAGTCAGACCATCATGCAGGTCCAGACCAATGAGGCGGCGTTCTTCATCCTGAATGTGAGCCATCTTGCCGATCATGGCGCGCAGGCGGTCTTCGCGGTTGGCTAGTTCGAGCATCATCGTGTTGAAAGAAGTTGCGAGTTTCCCGAACTCATCTTCGCCAGTGATCTCGACTGGCTCTTCGAGGTTTCCATGTGTCACACGCTCCGCGCCATCGAGCAGTGCAGTGGCGCGCGTATTGATCTGCCGAGATAACTGGGTCATGAACAGGATAGCAAAGCCCGAGATCAAGGCTGCCGCAAGGATGCTCGCAACGCTGGCAGTGTTGACCGCATTCAACAAGGCCTGCTGTTCCTGTGTGAATTTTTCAGTTTCATGCGGTTCGATTTTTCCGACAATGGTCTGCTGGCCCGCATTGAAGATGATGGAAATAAAATTCGCATACAGCGATTGCTGCAAATCACGTCCGCTGATCAACTGGGTGCCCAGTGATTTTAATCGATCGAAGATGGCGAGAGTTTCTTCCGCCCAGCGTTTTTCATCTTCTGATTGCGCAATGCTGTGAAAGTTATCCGCCGCCCGCTGGAACTCAACGACAGCATCCGTGAATTGCACACGTTTGTTTTCTTCTGGTGATGCCAGATACCCCGTCACAGCAGATAGCATGGCGCGCGACGAATCCTGCATGGCTGAAACGATTGCCTGATATTCAACATCGTCCGTGCGGCCTGGCATGACATCATTGGAAAGGAAAGCGGATAATTGCGATTGCGCCCCAAGGAATTCATCAAGGCGGCTTGTCTGATTGTCGCGAAGTTTGATCAAGTCGCTGCCGGTGGTCAATGCCTGTTGATATGCCACTTCCAGAGTGGAAGCCCATTGCAATTCATCAGGGCCAATGGCCAATGAGCGATATTGCACCAGGTCGTTGGAGAAATTATTTAATTGCTCAATAAATTGGGATTTGAAACCCGTCTCACCGTTGATCTGGTAACGGTACAACGCCGCCTCGGCATCGCGCAAATGCGCATTCATCCGCACCGCCACCAATTGACGCTGACGAATATTTTCGATGGCTCCCAGCGAATCGGAAATGGAACGCGCCAGATATACCAACGCGAAGATGTTGGTTAATACTGCCGAGCCAAAAAGCAGAACGAATATAATCAGCCGTGTGCGCAGAGACATGGATTAACTATAATCGAAATTTTTATCGGACTACAGTTTTTTATCAGAGCAATGTGCAATGAAGACAAGTGATGGCGTACTCCACCCAGATCGTCTTTCCAGTCTTGCTCTTTTTCTTCATGTTCCAAAACGCATTCGTAAAGAGCATTGCAACGAATGGCATTAAGGGTTAATATCTCGCCTTACGCACCCGACCGTGTCACCCTGAGCGGAACGACACTCCCTGGCACCGCCCGCCAGGGCAGGTATGCATCGCGCTGCCGCGAAGCGTGCAGTGCAGGTGAGGGTCACTACTCCTGAAATCCGAGGTTCTCACCTGCATGATTTGCCAAGCAAATCACGTGCGGCGCACACTTGCCCTCCCATTCGCTCCGCTTTGGGGACTATAGATTAAGGATATTTGTCATGACCGACCCGCATCGCCCTCAATATCACTTTCTGCCGCCCGCCAATTGGATGAATGATCCAAACGGATTGATCCAATGGAAAGGGCAGTACCACATGTACTACCAGTACAACCCCAACGGGGCATTTCATGGCACGATCCACTGGGGACACGCGGTCAGTACCGATTTGGTGTATTGGCAACATCTACCCATTGCCCTGACACCCACGCCCGACGGCATGGACGAGGATGGATGCTGGTCTGGTTGTGCCATCATTAATAACGGCATCCCTACTCTTTTTTACACAGGCGTCCACCCTCAAGTTCAGATTATGGCAACCAGTTCCGATGACATGCTCACCTGGCAAAAACATCCACAACCCGTGATATCTACGCCACCGCCAAATATCGAAGCCCATGCCGGTGGACATATCCGCGACCCGTTTGTTTGGAGAGAAAACAATCATTGGTATATGCTTCTCGGTTCAAAAATTGAAGGCTCAGGTGGCGTCGTCCTGCTCTACCGTTCTGACGACTTGCTCAACTGGGAGTACATCCATCCCCTCCTGGCTGGCGATGTTAGAAAAAAGGAACCTTTCTGGACCGGCACCATGTGGGAATGTCCGAACCTGCTCACCTTTGGAGAAAAACGCGCGTTGATTATTTCCATTCAGGCAACACCCAATGACCTTCTTGGGGCAATTTATTTCACAGGTACATTCGAAGCAGATCAGTTCAGCCCAGATGTACAGGAAAGGCTGGTCTATGGTAATTATTTTTATGCTCCGCAGGTTATGCGCGCCGAAGATGGACGCTACATCATGTGGGGCTGGCTCAGAGAAGGGCGCAGCCCGCATCTGGCACTGGATGCAGGCTGGGATGGTGTCATGTCACTCCCGCTCGAACTCTCCCTCCTCCCAAACGGTAAATTAGCGGTTGAACCGGTTCCAGAGCTGAGCGCATTGCGTCAGGAAAATTATCACTTTGACGATCTTCAAATTACACCAGCTACTGGCCTGCTCGAAAATATTCAGGGGGATGCTTTCGAAATTCAAGTTCAATTTCAATCCGATCTACAAACCGAATGTGGCATTATTCTGCGCAGCTCTTCCGATGGGCGCGAGCAAGCCCGGGTCATTTATCAACCTCAGCAGCATCGGCTTGTCCTTGAGCGTTTAAATCCCAACCCTGAAGTTCATACGGATAACCATATAGCGCCCCTCTTCCTGGAAAATCATGAACCACTTACCTTGCGCATTTTTTTGGATCATTCCGTGGTTGAAGTTTTCGCCAACCGTAAAATCTGTCTCGCAACGCGTATCTACCCGTCGCATGAATCCAGCAACCACTTGGGAGTTTTCGCCGAAGATGGCATGGTCAAAATCACATCACTGGATATTTGGAAACTCAAAGATATCTGGCACGAATAAAGATGTTTTCTTCGGTGGTATCGAAGGCGGAGGAACAAAATTCATCTGCGCTGTGGATGCGGAGCCCACAACACCGGAAGAGACGCCGCCTCGAGTAGTCGACTTCTTCAAACAACAGGAGAAGCGTCTCGAAAAACTCGCATCCATCCATTGGATTTGCCGCTGCGGTCCACTCGACCCGAATCCTGCTTCGCCTACCTATGGGCATATCCTCCCGACAGCCAAACCCAATTGCGCCAACGCAAATATTGTTGGCATGTTGCGCTCATGGTTTGACATCCTGATTGCCTTCGATACCAACGTCCCGTGCCTTTGCCCATGTCAGGATGACGCCGAAGATGACGGCAAAGCGGAATGAGGTCTCCCAATCCACGGTGCTGGCTCCATGCCCGATGAGATTCCATAGAAATGTCACAAGCGCAGCAGTCGCCAGAGTTACTGTGAATACGGCAACAAATTCAACGACCAGTTTCTTTATGTTCATTTTTCACTCTCCTTTTTCATTGTTATTATGTTCCACTGTGATGACGACATTTCCCTTTTTATGTTCTTGCCCGACATAGCGATGCGCCTCGACGATCTGTTCAAGAGGATAGCATCTATCTATGACCGGTTTTATCTTCCCCGCCTCAATCAACTCTGTGAGGAAGGAAAGATCTTTGATCTTCTCACTTGCTGGTCTCAAACCCGCAGCCACAAACTTTACCTTTTTGCTGCCGCTCCTTGCGGTCAATAAAGCTTGAAGCATAATTACCGGCGTAGGAACTGTAGCAAGATAGATACCTTCATCCGTCAACGCGCCTTTGCACTCTGAAAACGAACGCTTGCCGACCGTGTCAAAAATAATGTCATAGGTCTTGCCGTTTTCGGTAAAATCTTCCTGGGTGTAATCAATCACCTGATCGGCTCCCAAAGATTTGACCCATTCCAAATTCGCAGCACTGCATACCCCGGTCACCTTAGCCCCGTAATACTTGGCCAACTGCACTGCAGCAGCGCCAACCGATCCAGAAGCGCCATAGATCAGCACGGTTTGTCCGCTCTGGATCTTGCCCTTATCTCTCAGAAAAGGCAGCGCGGTTAATGCCCCATTCGGGACGCTGGCCGCCTCCTCATAGCTCATGTTGGTCGGTTTTATGGCTAGCGCCCCGTTTTCAGGCATACATTTGTATTCGGCATACGCGCCAAACATGTCGAAGCCAAATACCTGGTCGCCGGGTTTGAATCGGGTCACGTCTTTGCCGATAGCTTCGATCTCCCCAGCCAACTCTTGCCCCAGAATCGGATTTCTGGGTTTCAGGAATCCATTAAAACCTGGGGAAGCCCTCATGTCCGGGTCTTCTTTTACGACTGTTGTCGCATGTATTTTTATCAGCACCTCATTCGCTTTAGGGGTGGGCTTTTCCACCTCTTGAAGATGAAGAACCTCGGGCGGGCCAAATTTTGTGTATACAATCGCTTTCATTTCTTCCTCCAGGATTACTTTTCAAGTCAGGTTATATTTTCAATGCATATATATTATGAAGATATATTTGACCTCGAAATTCAGTTTCCTCTTCACCCACTTTAATAAATCCTAGTCTTTCCAAAAGTTTTATGCAGTTTTTATTTTTAATGTATGCAATCGCATTTATTCTTTCCACCTTCATTTTATGTCTTGCAAATTCAATTATCGCTTCTATAGCTTCCAGCATATAGCCCTTGCCATTGTATTGTTCCATTAACTCAAAACCAATTTCTACTTCTTTATTATCAGGATTCCACAAATGATAGCCACATGTTCCAAGTTTTGTATTTGTAGTTTTATCAATTAATACCCATCTATTTTGACTCCTTGGTTCTTTCATATTATAAAATTCCATTAAATCATCTGCTTCTTTGATATCTGTCATGGGTTCTTCGTCATATTGATACTTAGTAATAAAATCATTCTGATACTCTTCAAAAATGAAATCCCTATCACTTTGATCAATGCACTTTAATACCAAGCGCTTTGTTTCAACATCTATAAACATATTTTCTCCTAGTATTTCATTTCAATATTCATGCGCCAAAGGCGTCAACCTAACGGTTTGCGTCGCGTTGCGCCCTGTGGGTATGCCCCTTCGGGGTACAGGTGGGCGGGCGTGGACAATGTTTGATCTGTAGAAAGAACTTGAACCGTCTATTTGTCGGCAAGGTTGTTCACTCCAGCCAGTACATCCTCCTGCAAAATACGTCCCATTTTTTCAGGTTCTTCGAACAATGGGCTGTGGGCGGACTGTTCGAACGTGTAAAACCCTTTTATTGGCGCCTTGAGTTTGTCAAAATACTCCTTTGCCAATGTGTAGGAGCAGGTGTAATCGTAAATGCCTTCAAAGAAATAAAAGGGAATGGAAAGCTCCGTCACTTCTTTGCTCAGATCCGTGGCTAGAAAGTCATCCCATAGAGGAGCCACGCCGGAGTTGGCTTTGCCACGCCAGGTATTGACCTTTTCACTTAATGTGTAGTCTCGGCTTTGTAATGATGGTATGAAGATACCGGTGAGAACTGAATCCATATCATGCATTGTGCCAATACCAAGGCTGTGCATTGCGGGGTCACGCAATGCAAGGTATGCATCCGGTGTGCCGCCCGTCATCGTGACCGGCGCTTCTTCGAGTTTGTGTACCATTTCCTTGTTTCCGTTCCCTTTGAATTGCTGAAGCATATACTCATACGCCAGCTTTTCAGATTTGAGCTGATTTGACATCTGAGCCACGCCAATGTAGGCATAGTACAACTCCGGTGCCCGCGCAGCCGCCTGGATGCCAATGAAGGTTCCCCCCGAATGTCCCATGAGGTATATTTTTTCTTTACCGAATCGGTGGCGCAAGTAATTCGTCACCTCCAGCGTGTCAGATATCATTTGCTCCAGCGTCATCGTCTCTGGCGGAATATCGTCACTGTAGGAAATTCCTGAACCGCGCTGTTCCCACCAAACGACGGTGAAATAATCTTCAAGACCTGTAGGGTGCTCCTGTGTGAGGAAGTAATCAGGCATACCTCCATGCAGGTAAAGCAGCACTGGATGCGTTACATCTTTGCTTATGATAAACATCCCTTGTTCCACACCGTTGATGTTGACAAAAACCTTCTCAGAGATGCTGCCCGCCAGTGGATTTCCGTTTTCATCCACGAAGGGTTGCGGTTTTCCGGGATAGCTCCATAGCTGTAGTACGCCAACAAGAATGAGTATGCAAGCCAATAAGATGGAAATTATAGTCAGCATAATACGTACCGCCTTTTGCGCAAACGATTTAATTGGTAGCCGGTTATTTTTTTTATTTGTCATTTTTACTCTTCATAAATAGCCAAACAGCTAATGCCTTTATTTGTTCCAAATAATATCTTCAATTTTTGTGTATACAATCGCTTTCATTGATATTTTCCTTTTTCGTAGAAAACAATCCTTAGAGCGATAGAACAGATTTCACGATAACCCACAAGTCAGTCGGTTTTGCACTAAAACTATTGTTAAACAAGATCGCTACTGCTATCACATAAGCGAAAGATACAATCACAACGCCTTTTTGCAGTAACGACGTTTTCTGGATCTCCTGTTTTGCCTTGACATCACAAATTTCGCCGGGGCAGTAATGCGTTTTTTCTTTATGGAACATTGGATAAAATTTGCATCCCAAACAAATGCCGAACACAGATTCAAAGAATAAGAATATCAGGCAGATTTGACAGATAATCCCGGTAATGAAGCTGGTTGAATTCATTACAACCAACAGCAGGAATATGATCGTGGCTAGCACCAGACCGATCGTCCAGGCAAACTTTTTTTGAGCCGCGCCGACATATTCGGGGGTTTGACCGCCTACGATCAACCTCCCGATTACTAATGAAGGAGAATACTTGGGGCTGATCAATACCCGTATGATGAAATCTGTTAGGAAGATCGTGTTGACAAACTTGATCAGAAAATAATTCTCATTAAATATGACCAACATCCAGGCAAGGAACATAAAAAAATATAGTATCCCTGCCGAAGCTCTTATTTCCCGCTCGTTTAAAACTGGGATGTTATAACCTTCCACGGTTTCCCCAAATTGTTTTGCTTTATTCATTTTTTCTCTCCTTTTTCTATCATTGTCTTTTTACATTTCAAAATTGGAGAGGTTGAGAGTCAACCTCTCCAATACTCTTGTTTGCTGTTGAAACTTGAAGTCTAGATGTTTGTTGTGCTGTGGCGCGACATGAACGCATCTGTTTTTTGCGCCACCTTGCTTGGGTTGCTGCGCAGCATGGCGATCCCCAGCCAGACGAACCAGATGATCTGACCCAGGCCGAACACAGCAACTAAAGCGTTCAGCGCTGGGATGATCGTGATAATACCCACTGCGCCGACCAACAAGCCAAGGATATTCAAGCCCTTGGGAATCCCGCCTGTCCGCAGCGCCGCCAGGCTGACCAACAGCATCAAAGGTCCGCCGAGGATTTCGCCATTAGCGTTGCCCAGCCCGTTTGTGATGGACTCAATTGCCTGAAAGGTCGACGCGGCCTGGGTCGGGTCTTTGGCGTAGAGCGCGACAACAGTAGCCAGCCCGGCATTGGCGGCCATGCCGCTGGCAATGAGCGAGCCAGCCCAGATGATTCCGATCGCGGTAGCCACCTGCATGAGCGCCGGTGAGCCGGACTTCAAGCGGTCATACAACGCCAGCGACAGGACGATCAGCGCAAAGCCAAAGAACACGTACATGAGCAGGTTGGTCGAGAAGATGACCGTCTGTTTTTCGATGTTCATGGCGAGCTTTTGAGCCGGGTCGGTGATGTTGAGATAGTCCAATACGACGATGAAGATGACAAAGCCGATCAGGTGGCTGATCGCCATATACAGCGCGGCGATACCGCCAGATTTCTGTAAAGTTTTCATTTTTTCTCCGTAATTCTTGAAAGTTCTGTGTAACAATTTATTGTGTTAGCTCCAATTCCACGCATACCAGATCGTAACCACATTGAACCCCATGCTAACCGCCAGCAGGAATTTGTCAAATAACGGTGGATAGGTCGGCAAGCCAACCAGGTTGAACAGGAAGAAGAAGACGGCCACGATGATATTCGACCAGCGACTCACGGACTGCGGCAACACCAAGGTCAGGAAAACCATCAGGATTGGCGTCAACATCAGAATCGCGATCCCCAGCCAAACGAACTGGTTTAACTTCATGTCAGCCAACGCTTTTGCCATATCGCTGCTGTGGTAGATGCGCAGAACATCGCCATATAGATAAATAAGAGTGGCGACAACCCAGGTTGCCGAAAGGATGATTCTTGTGTTTAGCATTGTTCTCTCCTTCATTCTGTCACCGTGATGACCACTTTGCCGCGGGCGTGCTCTTTGTCCAGGTAGCGGAATGCCTCGGGGGTCTCGCGCAGCGGGTAGGTTCGTTCAATAACGGGCTTGACCTGCCCAGTTTCGATCCATTCCTTTAATTGCGTCAGGTCTTTGCCATTCGGCAGAGCGAAATACATGCTCCCCAGTTGGCGCAGGAACGGCGAGAGCAAAAACGCCTTGAACACGTATCCCATGCCGCTGTGACCGCTGTTGGGAACGATCAGTCCCTGCGGGGTGAGAACTCGCATCAGGCCTGAAAATGAATGGCTGGCAACATTGTCCAGGATGAGGTCGTAGCGCCGCCCATTTTGGGTGAAGTCCTTTCGGGTGTAATCCACGACATCATCCGCGCCAAGGGAACGCACCATATCCATATTACGAGCGCTGCATACGCCGGTCACTTCGGCTCCGAGCGCTTTGGCGATTTGCACGGCAAATGTACCCACCCCTCCCGAAGCCCCGTTGATCAACACCTTTTGACCCCGTTGTAACTTGCCGACCTCGCGCAAGCCTTTCAGGGCGGTGATCGCACCGGTCGGGATGGCTGCGGCTTGCTCGAAGGTGAGATTGGCAGGTTTGAGCGCCAGTTTATCCTCAGCCACGCTCACATATTCGGCAAGCGCGCCGCTGCAGGCGGCATACACCTCGTCACCGGGACGGAACTGCGTCACACTGGAACCGGCCGCCTCGACCACCCCAGCCATGTCACAGCCGATAATATAGTTTTTGGGCTTGGGAAACCCGGCTATAAAGCGGATCGGCCATGGATTGCCCCGCATGGCAAACACATCCCCGGCATTGATGGAAACAGCCTTGACGCGAACCAATACCTGATCGTCTTTCATCGCTGGCTGGGCGACCTCGGCCAGTTTGAGAACATCGGGTGAACCGTAATCGTTCTGAACAATCGCTTTCATGAGTTTTCTCCTATTCGTTTTATCAGGCTTCGACGTTGCGCCAGGTCCATGCAAACCCGATGATCAGCAGCAGGCAGAGGGTCTCGACCGTGGCGATGAAAATGTAGTGGGGATATGACGCCGCGCCGCCCCAGATATAGGCAATGGTGAAGATGCCCACAATGATATTGACCCAGCGATTGATTCCGTACTTCAACACGCGGGACAGAATGATCATGGCAATGGCGAGATTTCCCATCACCGCACCGATCAACATCAATTGGGGAATGGATGCGCCGGCGCTCGCGGAGAATTTCGCCAATTCATCTGTCACGCCAGGGATGAACAGCGAAAGTATGTCCGCTTTCAGCATATTGATCATGACCACGATCCATAGGGTCGAGAGCAAAACTTTCGTATCTATCTTTTTAATTGAATTCATTTTTGTTTCTCCTTGTTTTGAATGATCTTGATTCGTTTCATCGAACTGAACCTGATTGACTGAGACCAATGGCATTCCTAAATCACGTACTTTTTTGAGCAAGCCATGCAACGCGGCTTGATCAATTACCGGACCAGTTAAAAGCGTGTCGCCGTTCTCTTCCAGCGTGATGGTCAGGCCTTCAAACTGGTTAGCCCAGCGCACATCCAGGTGTCCCCTGACGCGGATTTCGTAAAGTTCAGGCTCGGGATGGGCTTTTATTGGTGTAGGTGTTTCACTCATTCTGTGCCTCTTGACCAGATGGATTTCAAAAGCGCTGGCTTCGTTCTTTGCTTCGACCCAAGGATACAAGGGAACGTGGTGAGACGTCATCACATCATGTGGTGATTGAGGTTGTGATTTACTGCTCATTGCATAAATCTCTAAACTGGATTTCGACAAAAGCAGGGCAAAATCGGTGCTTCTGGTTTAGATATTTACGCAGTACTCTGTATTATCTGGAACTTGTGAGGAAAATAAAAAGCCCTGACAGGTGATTTGGACTCCTGTCAGGGCTGGGTTTGTTCAATTCTGTTTTTTAGAATAAATTAAGCTCTTCTGCGCGACGGACAGCCGCCCGTCGATTATTTACCCCAAGCTTATTGAAAATGTTTTTGGTGTGGGTGCGCAAGGTGTTCAGGGACACGATCAGTTTGCTGGCAATCTCCGGGCCGTTCAATTCGGTTCGGAGTAGCCGAAGCACTTCCAGTTCACGCTCGCTCAATGGCTCAATGATTTCGGATTTCAGATTTTGGATTTCAGATTTTGGATTGGCTTCGCGTGGCTGTGGAAAAGCCGCCAGGAGTCGCTCCACATACCCGCATAGCGGATGAGCATCTTGGGGTGATAGTTTATTAATTTTCAATCGAAAATCAGCAATCAACAATCGCATCGCTTCGCCCTCATCCACAAAGATGCGGACATAACCCTCCGGTTCGGCCAGTGCCAAAGCACGCTCCAGTAACGCGAGAGCCTGGGAGCCATTACCCTTTGCCTGGAATGCGAGTGCTTGCACCACCAGGATTTCGATCACGCTACCCATCCTTCGGCCTGCTTCTGCCGCTTGCAGGAGGCGCTCCAGCAAAGCGAATGCCTGATGAATGGAACCAGCTAGCAGGTCGTTTTGATGCGGGGCGATGAGTATCCGGGCAAGCGTGACATGGACAAACTCATCCAGGTAGCTGAGATCGTCATCCACAGACAGGCTGCGCTCACGCGCCCAAGCCAGGGCTTCGCTCAACCGACCCTGCCGGAGATACACCCTCGCTTTCAATGCATCAATGGGATGGAAATCTGGCACGGTACTCCTGACATACAAACGCCTAGCCTCATCCAAAAGGTCAAGCGCAGTCTTCAGGTCTCCCTCAGCCTCTTTCAATCGGGCTTGGGCTAATCGCCAGCGGTAGGGCCAATCAATTAAAGCCTGCTCACCCAATTCCCCGCTTTTGTGCAGGTACTGGGCGGCGGATTGCTGATCGCCCTGCTCGTGATACAGCAGACCCAACCCCAAATATAAATTGGCAGTTACGTGGCGTACCTGGTCATGCGTTGAGGCAAGCTGAATGGCCTGCTTGTAGGTTCTTTCTGCTTCGCGCAGGCACCCCTGGGCAGCGATGATTTCTGCCAGGTAGCCGCCGGTGGCGAGGGCAAAAAAGATGTTGCCCACCTTCTGACAATAGTTTATCCAAACAGATAATGCCCTTTGGGCACCATCCAGATCGCCGCGCGACCAGTAAGCCATTCCCACAGTTACGACTGCCATAGCGTGAATGTGAAGGTAATGGTCTTCTTCAGGGCTGAGTTCAAGCGCCAGCTCGGCGTACTTCACCGTACCTTCGATATCACCTTGAACCTGGGTATGGTAGGAATGAGCCAGGGCAATCATGGCCGGCAGGCTGCGAAACTGCGCTTCGTCCGCCACGACCATCCCCTCTGCTGAGCTTTCCAGCCGTTGTTCAGCTTCCTGCAGCCAGGACATGCTAGCATCAAATTCGCCGCTATCCGATAACGCCCTGGCATAGTCAACGCTCAGCACCGGCCGGGCACGCACTACTTCGTCCGGCAGTTTTCTTGCCCAGCCCAGCCAGGCGGCGTACTGGAAACTGGCGTCCATTGCCGGGTATGTCTTTTCAATCAGCCCTGCGGCGTGCTCGAAATCCCTAGCGGTCAGCGCATGGCGGATTGCCTCGGCTGGCAAGTTGTTTTGTTCATACCAGACACTTGCCCGCTCGTGCAAGAGCGGGATTTGACCGGGCTGTTCCTCCAGCGCGTGCGCGAGGAGAACCTCTGCGAAAAGATGGTGATAACGGTACCACTGGCGCTGGTCATCGAGCGGAATAATGAACAGGTTGCCCCGCTCCAGGGTTTCCAGTATGCCCGAGCTGCCTGCCTGTCCAGTGACAGCATCGCAGAGAGGACCACTTAACCTGTCGAGAATGGAGGTTTGTAACAAAAAACTGCGGATGTGTTCCGGCTGTCGCTGCAGCACTTCTTCGACAAGGTAGTCCAGCACAAAACGGTGGCTGCCAGTGAAGGATTGGATGAAGCGGGAAGTGTCCGGGCGTCCCTGCATGGAAAGTGACCCTTGCAAAGCCAGGGCGGCTAGTTGCAGACCGGTGATCCAGCCTTCGGTGCGGGCTTCCAGTGCGGCGATATCTTCTGCGGAGAGTTGCAGGCTCATCACCTGGTTAAGAAATTCAGCAGCTTCGGATGGGGTAAAACGCAAATCAGCAGCACGCAGTTCAGTCAGTTGGCCGCGGGCGCGCAGGCGGGCAAGGGGAAGTTGTGGATCTTCACGGGTGGTGACGACCAGGTACATCTGTGGCGGCAGATGCTCAATCAGAAAGGCGAGTGCGTTGTCTACTGGTTTGGAATCAATAATGTGATAGTCGTCAAGGATGAGGATGAAATTGTGCGGGATGGTGGTAATTTCATTGAGCAAGGCTGTCAGAATCGATTCGGTTGGTGGTGGCTGAGGAGATTCGAGCACGCCCAATACCCCTGCTCCAACATTTGGCGCGATTGTCTGCAAAGCACTGACTAGATAAGTCAGAAAGCGTGTGGGATCGTTGTCTCCTTCATCCAGCGACAGCCAAGCGACCAGTTGTCCGCAACTTGCTATCCATTCGCTGACCAACGTGGTTTTCCCAAAGCCGGCGGAGGCAGAAATGAGAGTAAGTTTACGACATGAAGAGAGACCCTCGTTCATCCGTTCGATCAGGCGGGGACGGAGGACAATTTTAGCCCGAGGTGGGGGGACATAAAGTTTGGTGGCTAAAATTGGTGCGGGCATGGAGCCATTATAAGACTAACATCTCAAAATTTGGCAACTCCCCAGATAAGCGAAATCGCCAGAGTTGTCATGCCAACGCAAGACAGATCAAAGCATGGATTCGGACGGGCAAACGAGAAGCCATTGATGATGAATGTCCTAAATCAA
Organism: Chloroflexota bacterium; assembly: GCA_016234535.1. Lineage (GTDB taxonomy): Bacteria > Chloroflexota > Anaerolineae > Anaerolineales > Villigracilaceae > Villigracilis. The sequence continues at coordinate 39,132 of JACRBH010000025.1, read as the reverse complement.
AGAGTCGTGAGAGTTTTTTATTGCTCCAGCCAAAGCGGAATTAACCGAGGAAGCAAAACCAGATCAAGCAATATTCCAAGCAACACGCCGCTTGCGTATGCGAGAATGTCAAGCGGATCGAAAGTGCTGCCAAAGATAGGATAGTCAAAATATTGGGATGCTTCCACAACACAGCCAAAACCAAACACCGCGCAGGCACGAAAAATGGAAGAGTGAAACAATTTATTTTGGAAAAGGCTCATCAACAAACACAACGTCATCGGCAATAGAATATCTATCAAGTAACCATTAACAAAAATTGGGAACGGTCCCTGATAATTTTCACCTGTGATGAAGTGAAGTGCGCCAACAAATAGGGCGATGAGCGTGATGATCAGTTTCTTGGTCATATGCTTTTTCGCAGGTTCATGACTTAATATCTTTTTGGCATTGCTGCCACTCTGGGTCGCGGACATAGCCCAGCTTATTGAAAAGCGCCTGCATGGGGCGGTTCTGGATGGCAGTACAAGTCTTCAATACTGGATAACCATTTTTTCTGGCGTAGGAGATGCCGCGCAACTGCATGGCGAGACCAATCCCACGGTTGCGATATTCCCGGCGGACACCGAGCAGGCTGCCCAGCAACATGTCACTATCCGGGTATTTTGCCATTTCGCGCAAACCGATATACTCATCTCCGCGTAAGGCGATGAAATATGCGTCATGCAGAATGGATGGGTCATTTAATCCCCATGCCAGCCACTCATCGAAAACAGGTTTCTCGGACGAGTCGCCTTCGTGCGGGACATCCTCGTTGGCCTCCCAATACAAGTCGTAGACCTTCCGGTCGCGGTCTGGATCAGACTCCAGTTCGCGCAAGGTTCTGATAAGCATCCCCTCGGCTTTTAATTTTGGTTCCAGACCCGCATAAGGGCTCGGGTCAAAAGCATTGACATCCAACTGGACAGGCGTTTCACGAAAGGCTTCATAAAAACCGCGTTTCCGTAGAAAGGAGAAACCCTGCGGCAGGTTTGCAAAAGCATCTGCACGCAAAGCAGGCGGATTGAACGTTTGCAATCCCACCATTACCTGGTCGTATAACGCTGAACCAATGCCGTTGTATTGATACGCCGGGGAAACTTCGACATTAACATAAAAACTCTGCGGAGGGTAGCTCCAGGGGCATTGATCGTAAGACGCGAAACCAACCACATGACCGTTTTCAACAGCAACCCATCTCTGATACCTGCATTTGGAACTGCGGTGCCGGTCTACTTCAGCCCATGCCTGCGGGGTTCGAGGGCGTTCCGGCCAGACGATGCGCAGGCTATTATGAACATCAATAATTTCCTGATAATCGTCTGGGGTAGTAGTACGGATGTTCATTGTTCCTCCATGTGCAATTCGAAAAACCTGCGCATGATTCTAAAAATTTTCATGCAGGAATGGACATAGCTTCGGGAACATCCCGCGCATAACAGTTTGAATCTCTGGTATTGGATTACCCCAACCACGCAAAGGAAAATCCTGCGGATCGTGCGTTCCAAAGATCAATGCAGTTAATCCTTGAATGGTCAGTTCGCAATCAGAATCCTCTGCCTTTGAAACTTGCAGCCTGCCATCCACCGATTCAAATTTCCACTTGCCATCATTGAATGGGCAAATGGGATCACTGACGTGCGCGGAGAAATTCCCATCGCCAACTTCCACACCGCCGATATTTGCCACATCCAATACGCGGCTCATCGGCGCGCGGACCTGCGACTCGGTTTTTACTTGAATATCAGCCAGCCATGTCTCGGGATGTTCATAAGGCGGAAGCCAGATTTCCACGCGATCAGCCTGATCGATGTGACGTGCGATCCACTCCAGCAAAAGGTATCTACCGCGGCCTGTCTTGGAGTAAAAGCGATACGCGCAGAAATTGAATTTTGTGACTTCCTCACCTTGAAGGTTGTAGAGCATCAAGCCTTCAATTTCGCCGTCCACTTTTGCCAGCGCAACCCACAATTTATTTTGCTGGGCAACCATCTTGTCGCCGACATCAAAGAACGCCATGCCATGTGTATGCAGGCGCATCTTCGTCAGATATTCACGATAGGTTTCAAATGCGTCGCCAATGAGCTTCAATTCCACTTCCCCAACAAAATCCTTTCCCAGAAGCGGCGCCAATGCTGATGGTGAAAATCGCGCAATGATCGGCAGCGGATGAGTGACATAGCCCAGCCGCTCATAGAATGATTCGCGGAATGGATACAGGTTTGAAAAAATTTCCCCCGCCTCTTTCCCAGCCGACAGCAGACTCGACAAAACTTGTTTGGAATACCCTTTGCGGCGCGCAGCAGGCAGAGTCGCAACGCCCCACACGCCACTGGCTGGGAAGAGTTTGCCGCGCACATTTTGAGTCATGGAAGTACTGGCTGCGCTCGCAACCGCATATCCATCTTCGAACAGGGCGTGGCAGGTGACTCCTTTACGCTCCCGCACAATCTTTGCCCACTCCTCTTTATCCTGAAAAGGGGGCGATGCGCGGAAGGCATACATGCCGTGATTGTAGTGAACATCCAAACGCTCTTCACCATCCAACGGACGAATTGAAATGTCTGTCATGATTTCTCCTTGTCTTAAAATGAATTGGCTGAAAAGATACCGGCGACGATGGGAATATCCATTGCCGCATGAAACAGGATGGAACCCCAGATATTGTTCGATTTTTGCATGAGCCAGCACCAGGCCAGTGAAAGCGGCAGAAGCTGTAATGCGAGAAATACGAAATTATCCAATGAGTAACTTGTAAACGAGTGCATCAACACGAACGGAATAGTTGTGAGGATGTTCGCGGCGAATTTTCCAAAGAACGGTTCCATCTTTCCGATGAACAAACCGCGAAAAAGAAGTTCTTCATTGGACGCATTCGCCAGCACGAAGATCAATATCCACGGCGCCCAATTCAGGATGCGCGCCCATGTCAGGTTTTCACCTTTGAAAAACATCTCCGCGACTGGGATGACGGTTGCAATCATCGCAGCAAGTGCGATGAAACCCACGATCAAGCCTACCTGTAAGCTGCCTCTCCTAATATAAAGCGACTCTATCCTTTGACCTGTGAGTCGGGTAATCGTCAGAACAATAACGATGCTTAGCAGGGAACTTTCCAATTTCTCGATTGCCCAGCCAGTGGGGGAGTCCCACACTATATTTAATGCGGGAATAATCAATTTGCTGAGACTGAAATAGAAGTCAACACTGATGGCGGTTAGGGCAGTGAAAAAGGCAAAGAGAATCATCCAGTATTTGTTGAAGCGTTCACTGTGCCGCGCGAACAGCGAAGCAGCGAGGAACACAATCCCTGTGATGATTCGCCCAATGATGTCTGCTGATCGTTCGAAGAGGGGAAAGTAATAACTGAAGACGAGGAAGACCAACAGTCCGCAGGCGAGGAAGAACAGGAATATGCCGAAGCGTTGAAGCGGCTTCATATTAATTCTCCTAATATTTTTAACCGGTGAATTCGTTATGGTTGACCTGTTTATTGGTCAGCCCATCGGATAATGGGAAGCACCCATTCATCCAATGGGCTGTAGAGAATGCCGTGACCCGTGCCAATATGGAGCACAATTTCTTCATGGCGCGCGATCTTCCCCTCGGAGAAAACAAACAATTTCTGGCACGAACCAGCAAATTCATCCACAGAGTCCCGGATAGTCAGAACGTTTCCGTATAGAAACGTATTTTGTTGCATAAAGAGCTGGGTGGTTTCAGGGTCACAGGTTCCCATCAGGACAAAGTTCAGTTTTTTGTTCGCGAGAAAATTAGCGATCGCAATAGTGATCCACGCGCCTTTTGATGCGCCAACGACCATAATGTTTTCGCCTGGGACTCCTGCGTTCAGCAGCTCTGTGACCTGCCAAGCGACCCGCTCAGCATATTTCATCCCATCTGCGTTCTTTGGCCTTTGCTCGCTGATAACTGTGAAGCCAAAACCAGCAAGTTCCTCTAAAATCGCCTCATACTTATACTCACCATAATCCGGGCTGACTGCTGGAATTCCTTGATCTTCAATGATCTTGCCGTGCAAGTAAAACATATATCGTTTTGTCGGATCAATGGATGTGGGAAATACGTACTGAGTCAGGAAAAGACTTGAGTCTGACGTGGGTGAAGCTGTGGGTGTCACAGAGTTGGTTTTAGTAATAGAGGGTGTTGGCGGGGCGTTTTGACAGCCCGTCAGCAGAATCAGAATTGCTGTGAGAGTCCATATCCATTTCATGTTTATCTTCTTTGTTGTATTGCAATTTTCCTGTAGTTCATCCATATGCAGAGGACAATGATCATAGCGGGGAAGAAGCCCAGCATAAGGACGCCGGGAATGGATGAACTGCCAAAGACGATCGTCTGATACAGCCACGGCACAACGGCATCGATCAACCAGAAGACCATGAAAACGCTCCAGAGGGTCATGTGATTGGTCTGCCATTTGCGTGCGATCCAAAAGACAGCAATGGTATTGACGACGAAGGCAATGACGAACATGAATTGCATTTTGAAATTCATGCCAGTCGCTTGGACATCGATGGGTTCTGTCCCTGCGGATGCCGCATTTGCATTTGCGATTGCCACCATCAAAAGACCACCAACCGCGTAGCCTATGAAGGCAAAACACGCGGCCATGATCGCTTTGATAATGTCGGCAATGAGAGGGTTTTCTTTTTTGGATTCCAGCTCAGGGCTTTTTTCAGTTTGGCGTTCCCACCACACCAGCCAGATCGAAAAGAGCAAAGTTTGCAATGTTATCTCAGGGAGTCCCATCAGGTGATACCACATCGGTATTTTGGAATAGACAATGCCTTCCAGCGAGCTTGGCGCGGCAGACGGTGTGGAAAGGATCCCGATGGTGACGAGCAGTCCCCACAGGATAAGCCAGCCGCGTTTCTTCTCGATCAGCAAACTGCGGATCGGCCACAGCCCGATTGCGAAGATCAATCCGCGGATGGGTTGCAGGAACGGTCCATACGTAATATTGTGCTCATCAAATGGAATCATATAGTCGCGGATGATCTCGCGCTTGAAAACCTCCGCGTAATCAAACACATTGGACATGATGATGCCGAAGAGGAAATAGGTAGCCATGTGCGCGATGATGACCCTCAGGGCGAATGAGAAGAATGATTTCCAGTTATTGGTTGTGCTCATATTTACTTCTTTGCCAGCTATTCTTTCAGTTGGAACCATGCCAGCAATTTATACGCTCTTTCATTTTGAAAACCCAATTTGCGCGCCAATGCCATTGAGCTTAAATTAAATTTAGCGCAATCCCAATAAGTTGCGGAACCCGATTCTTCGCAGAGTTTGATCAGACAGGCACAGGCAAACGTTGCGAACCCTTGTCTTCGATATGATTCTTGAGTTCTGACACCCAGTTCGCGCATCCCCATGATGTCCATATCCGCGTAGGCTTCGCAGACAGTTTCGTCACCATGCAAAATGGAAATGGCGATTCCCTTATCAAGGAAATTTTCGATACTGCCATAACGGTTCAGGGTCTCTTCATATTTGGGACTGCGCTCCAAAAGTGCTTGATCCATGCGATGTATGGAATATCCATCAGGTAATGCACCCAAATAAGGGGATAGGTCGCTAATGCCAACGGGGCGATCAAACTCAAAGCATTCCGCACCAGCTTCCGGGTCAGGAGGGAAGCGATCCATATCTGAATCACCATCGCGAAATCCCAAAGCGACAATCCCTTCCTGCTTGAGCAAAGTGACGGCTTCAGTTAAAACATCCCGACCATATTTTCCGCCGCGATAGAGAACGCCATCATCCGCTTCCCAAACCAGAGCCCAGAGCGGGTGCGCAGGATCATCGGTAAAGATCTTTCCATTATTTCCGCCCGCCATGACCGCAAAGGCGCGGATGCCAGTGGGCATGTTTAGATTGAACATGGACTTTATTGCAGGCGTAACTTGAGCAGGTGAAATTTGAATCATAGGCCATCCTCAAAAAATCTTTTCCCACGGCTCGGAGATGTCATGGTCAGTGCCCATCACTAAAAAATACAGAGCATTTGCTGGTTGGGAGTAACCGCCTACAAACGCCACCTTGCATCCCATGCGCTTGAGACGATGAAGACCTTCGAGTATCACCGCCTTGCCGAGACCTTTTCGCTGATGGGCTGGAACCGTTGCCACAGGTTCGATATATGCCGTGCGAGTGACATCATCGAACCAGATCGTGCAGAAGGATGCGATCGAACCATCTGCTGCGACTGCAACAATATCAAGATCGCGGCGATAAAGAGGCGCAGTTTGAATGTGGTGATACCAGTCCGGGTGATCGCGATTATCGCGCGCAACATGGACATCATCGTTATGGAATCCAAGCCCTGAAGCGTAGCAGCGTTCGAGTAACTCGAGGCCAGCGCCCTGCGAGCGGATGGTGTACCCTGAAATAAGCGGAACATCTGGAAGCGGTTCATCCAACGAACGGCGGTGTTGAACTTCCTGTGATTCAGGCAGTTCAACGCGATGGAAACCGCGGCGGGTCAGAATCTCCTGAAAAGATTTATCGTTCGAATCAATCCAGAAATTTAACTTCTGATGGCCATCATTATCCGTTGTACTCAGGCGTTCTTCGGCTACTGTGATCATTTCCTCATCAAGTTTAGAGGTGCGGAAATCAGGATGGATTTGCGGGAATGCATGTCCGTGCCCTTCGGGATTCAACACTGCGGCGATTTGGCCAGCCTCGGTTTCCCAGATGAAAACATTTTCTTTAAGAGAGATTTTTTCGATATCGGGATTGGCAAACCATATCCAGTAATCCCAGCGCGCGACATGCCAGCTCAGTTCGCGGCGGTCGTTGAGCAGGAAAACTTCCCGTAGAAATTTGCGGATACGCCAGTAGTCATCATTGCCATTGTATGAACGCATGGTGAGTTTCATGTTGTTACTCCTTATCAACTCGCAAGGATTTTCTCCCAGGGTTGGTAGATGTCATGCTCCGATCCCATCACGGAAAAATATAAGGCGTTTGCCACCTCGGAAGACCCGCTGACAAATGCCACCTTACAGCCCATGTGTTTGAGGCGGTGCATTCCTTCAACCATCATTGCACGGGCAAGTCCGCGCCTTTGATGGGTCGGGACAGTTGCCACTGGCTCGAAACATGCCGTGCGCGTTACGTCGTCAAACCAGATGGTGCAGAACGAGGCGATTGATCCATCCTCTGCCACAGCGACAATATCGAGGTCGCGGCGATACAGCGGCGCGGATTGGAGTTGGTAATACCATTCAGGATGGTCACGTTTGTTCCGTGCGGCATTGACATCATCTTTGCGGAATCCAAGTCCCATGGCATAGCAGCGTTCGAGCAATTCCAAGCCATCGCCCAAGGCCCGGATGGCATAACCTGGCGTTGCTGGCACATCGGGAAGCGGCTCATCCAACGAACAGCGATGCTTGAATTCCGCCAGCCCCATTCGATCGATACGTTGGAATCCGCGCCGCATTAAAATTTTCTGAATCCCTATATCCTGCGAATCGGGCCAAATCCATAACCTGGGTTTACCATCCCGGTCGAGGGTGGCGCTGGTCAGGTGTTTTTCTGCGGTCGCGACCATCTCTTCCTCGAGTTCTGATGTGCAAAAATCAGGGTGGATTTGCAGGAACACGCACCCGCGATCTTCAGGGTGAAGAACGGCGACAATCTGTCTGCTTTCCGTTTCCCAGATAAACACATTCTCTTCAAGCGCGATCTTCTCCTCATCGGGCCTGGCAGACCAGATCAGATAATCCCAGCGCGTGACATGCCAGCTCAAGTCATGACGGTTGTTGGATAACATTACTGATCTCAAAAAATCACGGATGCGCCAGTAGTCTTCATCGCTATTGTATGAACGCATGGTTGGTTTCATATTGTCCTTTCCATTAATCCAATGCTTGTAAACGATTTTCCACACGAAGTTACGGAGTAATTACCTGCTGAGCCAACTCCTTTGCTTCTTCGAGTAATTGGTCGAGGTCTTCACGGCTGAAGTACTGCCCGCGCAGGAAGACGCTTTCGATCTGTCGGGCGTTGCCGATATCTTCCAACGGATTCGCGCGAACGAGAACCATGGAAGCGGACTTCCCTTCGCTAATGCTGCCGAGGCGATCATCCAGGTCCATGAATTGCGCAGGCACAAGGGTTGCACTGCGCAAGATATCCGCAGGCAGAACACCAGCCTCCTGCCAGATCATCATTTCTTCGTGGGCAGAATAGCCGGGGATAATACCGGGCAGCATCAGGTCAGTACCGATCATCAGCGGCACACCGGCCTTGTTCAGGTCAACGACCATTCGCATCCAGTTTTGCCAGATAAAATCTGGCAGGTTCTGCTGTTGAGTCCACATTGACTTCCAAAGGTCGGTAACACCCAGTGATATGTATTCGCTGTGTGGAAAGTTTCCGCTCCAGAATGGTTCCATATTTGTAAGAGTTTTGAACGTGACAACAGTTGGGCATAAAGTCATACCGCTTGCATGAATCCGCTGGTACACAGCCTGTAATTCCTGCGGGTTGACTTCGTCAAGGCGTTGAAAATAACCCGCATCCGCTGCCTGTCCTGTAAAAGTCAAATTAACGGGTTCGCCCAGTAATTTAGCGATGACCTTCTCGAAGCCATTGAAATGTTCGCTGCTTCCAAGCCCAGCCATTGCGGCATCTTCGATATAAATTGACTCGGGAAGATGAGCTACGACCTTGAGATTCTGTTTTTTCGCTTCATCTATGATTGCCAGAAATACGTCCTTATCGAGACGGCTGTAGGTTTTGATCATGTCTACGCCAGCCGCTGCCTGCCTGCGCACTTCTGTGCGTCCGTCCTCTGGTGTTTTGATGCCCACAGAAATGGATGGGATGATGGGTGGATCTCCATCGAGGATTACGCCTGTGGCAATCAACTCTGGTCCCAGCGTTTTGCCGCTATTCAATTCATACCGCAGCGGCAGAATATATTCGTTTGGCATGCCCGTGTCTCGAACGAGCAGAACGCCGTTGGCAATCATCAATCGTCCGAAAACTGGCGCGTCAAAGTAATGGATATGCGCGTCAACAAGTCCGGGTATCAAGTAGAGTCCGTGACTGTTGATGATCTTAGCGCCTTTTGGAATATCGACTTTTCCCTGCGCACCGATCTTATCGATCCGATCATCCACGACAATGACTGTCTGCGTGGGAAGCGCATTTCCATTCTTTACATCAATTACCGTCACATCTGTGATGGCGTACATGCTTGCAAAACCTTTTGGTTTGGGCGCAGCAGCGCTGCAAGCGTTTAAACTTGTTGCGGCAAGTAGTGACAACAATGTGAGATATCGCATTATGATCTCCCTGTATATTTATGGCGTCTTAAGCGACGCGATGATCATCTCACCCACGCGCTGAGTTTTTCCATTCAGGCTGGAGTTGGTCATGCAATGTTCTCCTGCGCTAAAGATGAACCCAAACTCCAGATCGCCGCGCGAGATGTTGGGTTGACCTTCCCCACCGTGGTACCAGATTGCGGTAATCTCGCCAGTGGGGCAAACAAGCAGCAGGCGCTGGGCAGGCTGACCGGCCACATCCAATGTTCCTTGTTGAATGAATTCACCTGCGCCCACGCCCGTTGGCCAGAGCAGGGTTTCTTCACCCGTGCGGCGGAAGGTCATGCGGATGTTCAATCCTTCGGTATATAAATTGAGCATGTGTCCATTCATGAGCGGATCGTTGACCGTGGTTTCATCCACAGACCAATCTTCGGGCAGCATGATCGAGAAACCGTAAACCGCATGGGTGTAAGTCCACCAGCCTTGATAGTCGGCGGGATCGATTGGAAAAGGAGTGGAGATTTCGGTCGGCACTGACCCACTTTGACTGGCGGGCCCACACTCCCTGCGGAAGTATGCCCACTCGTCACATTCGCTGCCGTCGGGGAAAATGCAGACGCCAGATTGGCTGCCGTCTGCGGCGGTGCGGATCTCCAGTTTGTTTCCATGTTCCTCGCAGTAAACCGAAGCTGGGTTTGGCATGTTCGGCTGGGGAATCTCTGTCGAAACAGGAGCAGGTGTCGGCGGCGTCTGAAGCGCGGTGCAGGAGGCTGGCGCGAACAACATTAGCACAACTGTGAGAGTCAATGTCCATTTCATGTTTATCTTCCTGAATTTTTCTGTAAGTTGACTGCCCTGCTTATGGCAGTCAACTTACATGTGGTTTAGCAAGGTTATCGTGATCGAAGCGCGTGATCTGTGGAATAATTTTTCTTGAGGCGTGTGCCCAAAGAGATCATCACAACGCCCACGCGTTCCAGCAGCGGACAATACCAGGCAGCGCGGAATGGCTCAGATTGCTTGATCATGTCAACGACCCTTGCGGCTTCCCGAATCTCCTTTTCGTAGGACTTGATCATCCTGGCAGTAGCTGCTCCCCGTGCCATATTTTCCATTCCGAATAAACTTTCCATGACTATCTCCTAATATGAAAAAAAAAGTATTTTCACATTTATATTTGTAAAACGATCAACATCGGCGCAAATGCAAGTAAGGTTTTTAATTTATTTGTTTTGTTCATTATCGAACCTTTCAAAAGATACGATGGTGAAATTGAGATTCCAAAGTTGATCCAATAAACCGCGCAGGGCGGGCTGGTCGACGAACAGGCCTTCCAGCAGAGTCTCGCCGTTCTCCTGAGGGATGACGGTGATGTCGCCAAACCAATCGGCGATGGGGCGATCCAAAGCTCCCTCAATTCTGATGCGATACATATATCCATGGTTTGGTTTTTTTTGATCCATATCGCTGCGCTTTCTCTTTTATTGATCGACAAGATACAAAATTCGGAACCTGTATATATGGTACAAAAAAGGGACTGAAGAATCAGTCCCTAAATGGGGTATTTGTGGGGTATTCTGATGCGGAAATGTTTACAACAAGGTTAACTCGCGGGCGCGGAGGACGGCTTCGGTGCGGCTATGTACCCCCAATTTTCCGTAGATGTTCTTCAGATGCTTGTGGACGGTTTCGCGGGTGATGACAAGGTTTTCTGCGATCTTTTTATCGGGACAGGCTTGCGCCAGGAGTTTCAACACATCCATTTCACGCGCTGAGAGCGGCTCAACCAAACGGGACGCAGGGACTGTCTCGGTTGATTTGGTTTTGCCTCCTTGCCCGACGGATGCCAGCAGCTTATTAACATAATCTGGTTCCATCCCAGTGGCGCGAGCTTGATGCAGCAAAGGGATCAATGCAGGACCAGATACAATAAAGGTGCGGATATATCCTTCGGGAGCGGCGAGGGTTAGGGCATGCCTCAGCGAGTCAAGCGCCTGGGCTTCTTGTCCCAGTCCGTGATAGGCCATAGCCTGCCAGATGAGAACGCGCACAAGTTGGTAACCAGACGCCCGATTTTCCAGGTCCTCCAAAATTGGTTCAACCCGCTCCAGGACTTTGGCATATTGCTTTTGAGCTAAAAGAACCTGGGCGGAAGTAAGCGGCATCCCAGATGGTTTTTCGATATCCACATGAGCGAGGCGCAAGCGGCGTAGGGCGGAATCCAAGTCGTTCTGCGCCAAATGCCATCTAACCTCCTGGGCGATCGTTATCGCTTCAAACCATACAGAAGTGCGGCTGGCCACCTGCCACTCCTGGTGGAGAATATCAAACGCCTCTTTCACATCCCTAGTTGCAAATAATACCTCGCCCAGATGGGTATAAGCCAAGTGCAGCGCGTCAGCCTGCCCCCAACGACGGGCCAGGCTGACAGCTTCTCTGGCATAGCGCATGGCGCCTTCCAGATCATTCCACTCAAATAGCACAAAACTCAAAGTGGAATAAACATGGCTGAGGGTTGGCAGAGTCTGGCGCGGGGCGCTCGATTGGGCCAACCGTATGGCTTCGTGACTTGCGGCATATGCCTCGCGCAGCCTGCCTTGTTCGAGGAGCAGAAATGCCCAGCAAGCGTGAGCAAAAATTGTGATGTGTGAGACGTCGATCTGCCGCGCATAAACCAGGGCCTGTTCAAAAGCCCTGGCACGAGCGTTTAAATCATTGAGAGACAGACCCAATAAGGTTGCGGCATGGCAACGCATCAACAGCTCTGTTTCAGGCAAACATTCAAGCGCTTCTTGTGCCATCTGGATGGCGATATCCCGCCTGTCTCCGATCCAGCCTGCGTAAGCCCGAATCAAAGCAATATGTCCGCCAAGTGTTTTATGATCGGCTTGACTTTCAAAACTGCTTATTTCAGATTCCGCCGTTTTCAATATGGATTCGATGGAACTCAATTGTCCTGTATAAGCTGCCAGCCAGGCGCGCCCAATCAACAACCACGGGCGGGCGCGGCTTTTTTCGCTGGTTGGGCTGTCAAGCTGCTTCGCCACTGTATTCAGTTCACTCTGCTCCAACAACGCGAATACGTTGGCGCCGATCAAGCGCAGGACACGTTCCCATTCACCGGCAGCCAGTGAGTGGCGGATGGCATCTGGTATTAACCCTTGCTTTTCGAACCAGTCACCGGCTCGGGCATGTAAGAGCGGAATCTGACCGGCGTTATTCTGCTGGAGATACCCCCGTAGTAACTCGGCGAACAAGGAATGGTAGCGATACCAGCGATGCTCATGGTCGAGGGGCATGATAAACAAATTGGAATGGTCAAGCTCTTCGAGAATGACGGATGAAGAACGAGGCGCTTCGCCCTCAAGCAGGGCATCGCACAAGGGAGCCGATAACTGATCGAGGATGGATGTATAAAGCAGGAAGCGGCGAATTTCGGGCGATTGCCGTCCCAGAATTTCTTCCAGCAAGTAATCAAAAATATAATGATGGCTGCCTGTGAAAGCGGTGATAAAACCAGAAATATCGTTCGTGTTCTGCATGGAGAGCGCCGCTATTTGCATGCCGGCAATCCAACCTTCCGTGCGGGCCGTGATGCGAACAACATCTTCCGTCGAAATTTGTAACCCCATGGTGCGGTTTAGAAAAGCTGAGGCTTCCTGCAATGTGAAACTCAAATCTGCCAGCCGCAACTCAAGCAGATCGGATCGCGCCCGCAGTCGCGCCAAAGGCAGCGGCGGATCGGCGCGGGTGGCGATAACGAGGTGGAAGCGGCGAGGAGCATGTTCGAGCAGGAATGACAACCCGTCATGGATTGCCTGTGTCTCGATGAGGTGATAATCATCCAAAACCAGAATCAAGGATTGGGGAAGTTTATCAAGTTCGTTGATCAACTCGGTTATAAAAGTTTCATTGGGTGTCAAAGCGGGGCTGGTTTGAATCACTGACAGAGTGCTGCTGCCTGAAAAAAACGCATCCTGCAACGCGGCGATAACATAAGACCAAAAACGACTCGGATCATTATCCCCTTTGTCCATCGAGACCCAGGCTGTAGTTTGTCCGCTGGCAGTCAGCCATTCACACAACAATGTGGTTTTGCCATAACCTGCCGGGGCTGATATCAGGATCAGTTTCTGCGTCAAGCCCTGTTGCAAACGGCTAACCAGACGCGGGCGCGGCACACTGGCCGTTCGAGCCTGTGGGATGTGGAATTTGGTGGTTAAGAGCGGGCTTGACATAGGGCTTATATGTTTTTGTGTAATTTGTTAATGCATCGCAGTGAGATCGTACACTTCATTCTACACCGATTTTTTATTTGACAGTGGCAAACGAATCGGGAGGATGCACAAAAAGCTTGTAGATAAGTTTGCTCCCTCGCCGGGAACGGCGTGAGCAATAAGAGCTTGGCAGGCAATCTGTGATTACTGAAATTAACGATGTACGGGATGGCATGAATTGTCATAATGTACTCGGCAAGGTCATTAATTATGGTTTTCCTTTTTCTTATGTTTTCCCTACCGCACATTCCCTAACTCGGACAGGCCGAAACCAAAAAAGTCGAACCACGGAGACACTGAGGAAAAAACTTGAAAAGACTCCGTGACTCTGTGCCTCCATGGTTAGCAAAAATTCTTGTACAACACCTGCCCTTCCACTCGCTCCGCTTCGGGGACTGTAGTGGCGGGCGATGCCAGGGAACGCAGTGCGGCGCAAGCGCCGGGCTGGGTTTCGATACGGGCGAGAAAAGCATTCACCTGCTCAACCGCCAGCTCTCGTAACAACATTTGTACGGTAGTGAATTTTAAACTTGATTTTGAAAGTCATCCAAAATCCGCTGCGCAGACAAGCGGCCAGAGACCATCGCTGTAGGCATGCCTGTGCCAGGATGTGTGCTTGCGCCTGTGAAATATAAATTGTCGTAACGCGAATGTTTGTTGCTTGGGCGGAAATATCCGAGTTGGGTCAGGTTGTGACAAAGTCCATGCGTGGAACCTTTCATCAGGTTATAACGCTTGCGCCACGATAATGGCGTGAATGTGGTCTCGAACTTGATATGCGATTCGAGGTCGGTGATTCCCAATATCGCCAATCGCCGGAAGACTTGCCTGCGCGCTTCATCTCTTAATTCACCCCAATCCTGTTCGCCATTATCGGACATGTGACCGACAGGGACGATGGCGATCAAGGTATCCTGTCCACGCGGCGACATGGCGGGGTCGAGTCGGGCTGGAGCGTGGATATAAAGACTGGGATTGGCGGGCAGGCTCAGGTCACGAATGATGCGTTCGAAGTTTTCGCGATAGTCGCTTGCGAGGAAGAGCGTGTGCGGCCCAAGCGTCTCATACGTTTTATCCAATCCCCAAAAGAAACTGATGACCGAACACGAAAAACGTTTGCGGGTTAATGATTCGGCAAGCTTGTCATCGGGCAACAAATCTTTATATACATAAGGCAGATCGGCGTTCGCGAGGACAGCGTCGGCTTCAAGTCTTTGACCGTCTATGAAGATGCCGCGCGCGTGAGTTGAGTTCACGTCAATTTGTTGGACAGTTGCATCAAAAATAAATTCCACGCCCGCGTTGCGCGCCAGGTCCATCAGCGCCTCGACAATGCCATACATGCCGCCGCGCGGATAATAGACGCCGTGCGCCAATTCGGTGTACGGCATCATCGAAAAAGTGGCGGGCGCTTCAAACGGACTCAAGCCCATGTACACATCCTGAAATGTGAAAGCGGCTTTGAGGCGCGGGTCATCGAAATAGGCGGACATGTTGCCGTAGTGATTGACAAACGGTTTCAATTGATGGATGAGCGGAATGTTTTCGAGCGCAAAAAATTCAGAGGCTTTGCGAAAATCACGATTGACAAGTTTCTGGATGCCGAGATGATAGTGACGATGACCTTCATCCATGTAACGCAGGAGACCTTGAAAACTTCCCGCTTCAAAAGTTTCGAGCTGCTCCTGCATGGATTTCATATCCGACGTGAGCGCGAGTTGACTGCCATCGTCGAAAACGAGACGATAGGTTGGGTCAACGCGTTGCAGGTCAAGCTTTTCGCGCATGGATGTTCCGAGCGCATTGAACTCCGCCTCATACAAAAGCGGCATGACCAGTAATGTGGGCCCAGTATCGAAATGATGTCCATCACGACTGATGCGGTCACAACGTCCGCCAGGACGCGAATTTTTCTCGACGACCGTTACCTTGATTCCATGTTGGGCAAGGTGCGTCGCGGCAACAATCCCGCCAATGCCTGCGCCGATCACGATCACATTTTTTGTTTTCACTTAGATTGCTCCAGCCGCCGTTCTCGGCGGCGAAGACGGCGCCGAGAGCGGGCATTGTTTTTTTATCTTTTCTCGATCCGCACAGGCTGCGGCGTAAGTTCTTGCGATTCAGTTTTGACCGAGGGCAACGCGAACATGGAAGTCAACACATGCCAGACCATCCATAAGGCAGCCTGCAAACTTTTCCGTTCCGGGTATTCAGAACGCAGGCAATAATGCTCGCGTTCAATGGCTTTCAGCATCCACTCGAAGCGCGCGGTGTAAGCGTAGCCAGCCAAACGACAACGCAGGTTCCTGACCTGTGCGGTACATTCCCGTCCCAACTTGAAATAGCCGCGCGCCAATTGGACTCGTTCGCAGACCCATTCACGGTATGCCTGGCTTGTCACATCCTGCGGCGAAATCCCGCGCGCTTGCAGATATTCATGCGGAAGATTGAAATATCCATTTTCGACATCTTCCACAGCATCTCTCAACATGTGTGTGATATGCGCGGCAGTTACTGCCATATAACGCGCTTCATGGTCTGGCGAGGGATCGTCATGACCGATAAAGTAATACAAAGCCTCCGTGACCGCCTTCGCCAACTTGTGCGAATAATCGAATAACTCCGCTTGCGAGATCATCTGTCCGCGCCGATTGGCATCGAAGACCATCACATCCATCATGTTACGCAGGTACGTTTGCAAACCGCTGTTCTTTTCGATGTCATGGCAGACAAGCTCAACCAACATCCATTCCTCAGCGCGCAGATTATTCGGGACTTCGCCGCGATAGCAGGATTCCAGCAAAGACTTTTGACGATTGACGAAGGCGCTTCTTTCCACGCCTGAACCTGATTCTTCCCCCAGGGAGACCTCGCCGTCAATGACATCATCCACCCAACGGAAATATCCGTAAGCGCGATATGCGTCAGCAGCGCGGTCACGGTCCGCGAAAAGGCGAATCGTGTAATACGTCTGTTTGCTGGCGGCCTTGGTAATGGAGGCGGCAATATTTGAATCAAGGTTTATGTTTTTCATCATATACACTTACGCAATTCAATCGATATTTGTTTCTCGAAAAACTGCGTCTGGCGACTACTTGATAATGCTCATCAAAATCATTTTGAAACTTCTTCGCTGCCCATCATAAGATATGAAAACAAAAGACTCCCCCACCACCGGCAGATTCCTCAACAGGGATGCCAAACCAAATAATTCCAATCCGTATGTGCCTTTTGACCCGATGGGAGCGCTCTTTGCGCCACTGGGAATACTGGCGATGTTCTACAGCCGCAGGAAGAAAGGTAGTAAATGGGGGATGTGGATTGCCTTGCTGTTAGTGGTTGGGATTGTAGGGATGGGTTTGACGGCGTGTAAGATAAATAACACTACAGGCCAGGAAGTTACTTTTACAGTGACTCAACCACAGGGTTCTCCAACCGCCATAGTCACCTGGCAAACAGCTACTGCCACAGGTACTGCAACCTTTACTCCACTCGCAACTTTGACGCCCTGTATACCGACAGCGACGCTACCATCCCCCGGGGACAACGGTCATCCGTATGGTGGGAATGCGATTATGGTAATGTATCAAAAAATGCTTGAATACCCGGCAGGATGGTGGTTTAAACATCCAGATCAAATAAAATATAAATTTGATTTTGAACTATTTGGCTAAAGTGACGATTATCAATTGCCCTTTTGTTTTCCGATAGCATCAATGTCACAATCACCCTCGCCAGTTGACGGATGCCAATGGCGAAGTCACTTTTGCTGCGCGTTATACTCCCCAGCGCTGCCGCTCAGAGTGACACGATAAACGAAGATTTATCTACTTCACCAACTGCTCATCAGGAGGACAGGCCTCCTGCGCAGCGGCAATCATTTCAGGTGAGGAACCCACCGCTCCACCAAAATATTTTTTCTGGAAGAAGAACGCCACGTTCACCAGACCGATCATCACCGGCACTTCCACCAGCGGACCAATCACCGCCGCAAATGCCGCGCCGCTGTTGATGCCAAATACAGCCACAGCCACGGCAATCGCCAGTTCGAAGTTGTTGCTGGCGGCTGTGAAGGAAAGCGTGGTCGTCTGCGAATAATCCGCGCCGAGGCGATGCCCCATCCAGAAAGAAACCAGGAACATGGCGATGAAGTAAATCAAGAGCGGAATGGCAATCCGCACCACGTCCAGCGGGATTTGTACGATCAAATTGCCTTTGAGCGAGAACATGACCACAATCGTAAACAGCAGGGCGATGAGCGTCAGCGGGCTGATCTTGGGCACAAAAACCTTGTGATACCACTCCTTGCCTTTCATCCGCACCAGCGCAGTGCGGGTGAGAAAGCCGGCCAGAAACGGAATCCCCAGATAGATGAATACGCTCTTGGCAATTTCGCCAATGGTGATTTCAACGACTGCACCGCTCAAACCAAACAGAGGCGGCAGGACGGTGATAAATACCCAGGCGTACACACTGTAGAACAAGACCTGAAACACACTATTGAATGCCACCAGCCCGGCGGCATATTCGGTGTCGCCGTGCGCCAGCTCGTTCCATACGATCACCATCGCAATACAGCGCGCCAGACCGATCATGATCAACCCAGCCATATATTCAGGATAGCCGCGCAAAAACACGATGGCGAGAATGAACATCAAAACAGGACCGATCACCCAGTTTTGGATGAGCGAGAGCGTCAGCACTTTCTTATTGCGGAAGACATCTCCCAGTTCTTCATACTTCACTTTGGCAAATGGCGGGTACATCATCAAGATCAACCCGATTGCGATGGGAATGTTGGTTGTCCCCACCGAGACAGCATCATTGAATCTATCGACTCCCTCGGGAAACAAAAAGCCGATCCCCACCCCCACCGCCATCGCCAGGAAAATCCACAAGGTCAGGTAACGGTCAAGGAAGGAAAGTTGTTTGCTCAGGCTTCGCGTTGCTGCAACTTCAGACATAAAGAACCTCCAGATTCAAAAAATATAACAAAACTCTTTTCGTAACTTATGTATTTGAATTTCTATCATAAGCTGTTGAAGTGAAAGTTATGGTGTTGTTAACGATTATGCCGTTTCGAGGGCATCGGTCAACCAGGTCGTTACTTCGGCTGGCGTTGGGATTCTTCCCGTGGAAACGATCTTTTCATTGATGACCAGCCCGGGCGTGGACATGATGTTGTATTTCATGATCTCCGGATACTCGGTCACTTTGATGATTTCAGCCTGCAAAGTCATTTCATCCACAACTTTATGTACGATCTGCTCCACGCGTTTGCAGTTGGCACAGCCTGAGCCTAATACTTTGATGGTTAACATGTTTTCTCCTATTACAAAATAATATTGAAAAGATAGCCTGTGAAAATAATCGCAGCGGCAATCACGCCAACAAATACGGCGATCAACCGCGGCTTGAGCACACGGCGCAGGATGATCGTCTCTGGCAGGCTTAGCCCAACGACAGCCATCATGAAAGCCAGCACCGTCCCGAGGGATGCGCCTTTTTCCATCAACGCGCTCACGATGGGGATGATGCCCGCCGCATTGGAATAAAGCGGGATGCCAAGCAAAACCGCCGCAGGCACAGACCACCAGGCTTGTTTGCCCATGATGCCCACCAGCGCGCTCTCGGGTACGTAGCCATGAATTCCCGCGCCGACAGCAATGCCAATAACAACGTACAGCCAGACCTTGCCAACAATCTCTTTGACAGATTCCCAGGCGCGTTCGATGCGGTCGTTCCAGGTTAATTTTTCATCCAAGACTTGCCCTGTCCCGCTTTTGATCTGCCAGACAAAATCTTCCACATAGCGTTCCATCTTGAGGCGGCCGATCACCATGCCCGCCAGAATGGCGATGAACAACCCAGATGCGATGTAAAGGGCGGCGACTTTCCAGCCGAACAGACCAAACAGCATGATGACAGCCACTTCGTTGATCGTGGGCGCGGCGATGAGGAAGGAAAATGTCACACCGAGCGGGATGCCTGACTCAACAAAGCCAATAAAGAGCGGAACCGCCGAGCATGAACAAAACGGCGTGACAATGCCGAGCAAGGCTGCAAAGACATTTCCAACGCCTTCACGCTTTCCACCGAGCATGGCGCGAGTCCGTTCGGGACTGAAGAAGGTGCGAATGATGGAGATGGCAAAGACCATGCCTGATAGCAGGAGCAAAATCTTTGGCACATCATAGAGGAAGAAGGCCAGCGATTCGCCGAAGCGTGAATCACGCGCAAGGCCAAACGCCGTGTAGGAAAGCCAATCTGCGAGGGGTTGAATGACATTGTAGGCAATCAGCCAGCCGAATGCAGCAATGACTAGTGTTGTGAATAGATGTTTATTCGTATGAGGAAGCGTCGCGGGAGTTAGTGTGGTCATGGGTTATAGGCTCGCTGCGGATATGATTACGGGAGAACACTGCGGACATTCACAGGATGGATTGATCTGGGTGTTGATGAGCGGGGTGATGGCCTCAGGGTTGAGTCCACTCAGGCGGGCGGAGGCAGTGATCAGGTCCAGGAGAGAGGCGTCTTTTAGTCGGTAAAAAACATAACGGCCTTCGCGTCTGTCCAGCAAAATATCCGCTTTTCGAAGAGACATCAAATGCTGTGAAATGTAGGCCTGCCGCCAGCCGAGTGAGGTTTCAAGATGACAAACGCAGGCTTCGCCCAGACCAATGGCGAGCAGAATAGCAATGCGCTGCGGCGAGGCGATAGCGGTCAGCGGGGCGGAAATTTTTTCTGAAATTTCGGTGAGGGGTTGTCTTTTCATATTCATTTACCTGAATATATTATAGGCCACGTCCAATCTTTTGAATGTGGAAAGTGTCATGGATTCTCCGGCCAAACATCACTGCCTGCACAGGGATTTTCCCCACATTCCCCGTTGAGCCATTTGGCTTTTCCCGCTATTGAAAACGCGCATGGAGAGAGCCGATAATCCCATCATGCTCCCGCTTCTTCGCACCAAGCCCAGCGCCGCGCACCAACCGCGTGGAGCGGAACGAATACTCCTGCACCAACAACACAACCAACGGCTGAAGAAACATTTCTCAACTCCATCACTGCGGCTGCTCCCCTTTCCATCTGTTGAACTTGCTTTTGCGCAGGGTGGAATTGTGGATGAGATTCTTGTCCAGCCTGGGGAACGGGTCAACAAAGGAGATGTCATCGCACGACTGGTCGGAATCGAATCCATCCAGGCCGAATTCGCCATCGGAGATTCTGCTTCAGTCAAATTGGATGCTTTCCCTAATGAAGCGTTTACTGGAACTGTCACTGAAATCGATCCTGTTGGGCGTGAATATCTGGGCGATATGACTTACAAAGTGACTATCAACCTCGACGAATCCGATCCAAGATTCTTGTGGAACATGACGGCGACGGTGAATATCAATATAAAATAGACTCGATCAGGATTTTTTTAATGAAGGTTAATCGGCGGCATTCAAGCCTGGGATAAGCCGTTATCAATTGTCAGGAAAAGCAAGACAGGATACATTCCTGCATGTATCCTGTTTTGCTTTTATTGGAAGTCAGCCAGAGATTACATACTCCCAACCTTTCAATTAATTACTCACCTTACGCGGTAACGCGAGACGCTTCGCAGTCTCGCAAAATGGGCGACATACCCCCCCATGCGGGGACAATGTGTCGCGCTACAGGCTGGACTGCGTAAGGTGAGTTAATCATCAAGCGCCAACCAGACAAGGTAGCACCAGGCATCCATCAATGGCCCTCCTGTCGCAATCGCCCTGGCTTTCACATCCAGTTCCAGACCGTCAACTTCGATGCGCTTCATTATTAGCCCTGTACCCTCCAATAACAAGAGAAAGTCTGGAGGCATATAGCACCGGATTGCCTGAGCAAGCGCTTTTTCCGGTTCTGCGGCAGGTATCCACTCGTCGATCCAGCAACCATGCAACAGGTCGAAATGACAGCGGTTGATCATCTCGACCGAACCCGGAACGCCTTTGAGTGGAGGCAGCCGTCTCTCTATCCCCGCGTCACGCGCAGGACGGATCGGGCTGTACACATCCATCAAAATACTTCCATTCGGTTTCAGCCATTCACCAGCGATGCGTTTCAGCAGGCACCGCTGATCGATATCTGTGCCGAGACCGAAGGTTTCCCAGCAACAGACGATGTCAAAACGTTGGTTGAGTTCCATCGTATAAAAGTCCCCTTCGAGAATCGATAAAGCGCCTGTGCGTTGAATCTTTGCGAGATGCCTGGCAAGATCCGCGCGGGTGCGACTCAACTCCACTGCAGTCACATTATGACCGGCATTAGCCAGCGCTGCGGCAGTTACGCCAGTGCCTGCGCCCAATTCCAAAATCTTCTTTGATCCTCCCCCGCATAAACGTTCAACGATTTCCACGCGCGTTTTATGAACGCCGGGCGCTTGAGGGTCGGCGCCCCACCACTCGCCTGCCTGGGTGTAAAAATCCTTGATCCATTCTGTAGTGTAAACTCCAAGATCGAAAAGAGATACAGGTTTCATGTTTCCTCCAAAACTCCCGGTTGCTTTTTGAATGCAGTCGGGAGTGGATTCTTCTGGTCGAAAGGATCAGGCTCATGTGTAATCCGTGTGCGGACGGTAGAGAACGTCCGCTACGCGATAAACATTTTGCACATTCCTTACAGATGAGCCAAGGATCAAACTGCTTTGGTCACTTTGGCTTCCATGGTTCGGGTCACGGAGACTCTGCTCAGCGGCTTCATCCCGCACAGGAAGCGCAGGATGTTCACGCGCCGTATCAGGTATTCGTAGATCGCCATGATGACAACGAACGAAGCCGCGGTGATGAGCGTCCACTTCGCGAAGGCGGGGATGTTCCATTCGACAACGTAATAGCCGACGACCAACAAAACGGTCTGGTGCAGGATGTAGAAGCCCATCACAGCTTCACCCGCATATTTGAGAAACGGATTGGTGAAATTGAGATGCTGCATTCCGAAGCCGAGGAAGGTAGGGAGCAAACTGCATGCGCTCAAAATCCAGAATAGATCGCCCAGCGCATCTTCCAATACTGCCAGCGCGGGAGTTGCTTTGAGGATAATAAACGTGCCAGCGAAGATCGTACCCAGTGCCAGGTTAAACCAGCGCATCCGTTTGATGCTGGCTTGCAAACGTTCATGCGAAGCGATCACAAATCCATACAGCAGGAAGAAGATGTAGTATAGGAAGGGCCAGCCGCCCGAGCCAAACTCCCAATCGGTGTCACTCACGAAAAGGTGCAGAGTCATGATCGGGAGAGACAGGATCAGCCACAAAGTCCAGGGTGAAGCGAACAGGTTACCGATTTTCTCCAGCATGCCGCTTCCACTTCCCTTCCACCAGCGGAAGAGCGGGTAGAACATCCCGCAGTAGATCAGCAGGATGAACACGTACCACATGTGCATTCCCACAAAGGCGAAGTTGCCCGCGCTGCCGTCGCCCAGATAGATACCCTCGAAATAGTGTGGCAGGAAGGCGAAGAACGAACCGCTGAACTGGCCATGCGTGATGCGTTCAAGGTAGACCTGCAAGGGGGCGTAGGTGAAGACTGCCACCAGTAGTGGGATGAGCAGGCGCAGGGCTTTGTCCTTGAAGAATGTGCCAGCGCCGCCCTTGTTCATGGCGTAGAAGATGCTCGCGCCAGAAATGAGGAAGATGAACGGCATCATCCAGGTTTCCATGAAACCCTGAAGAACGGCAACCGAGCGATACGTGAGTGGATTCTTGACGTGCCAAAACCAGGGATCGAAGAAGCGCGTCGAGTGGTAGATGAAGACCGAGAGGATGGCAAACACCCTCAACCAGTCGAGGTCGTGCCTGCGTTGAACAGTTTGCGTAATCATGGTTTACTCCTTTTTCAAAATGGTTTGAACGATTGTTTTCACTGGCGCGCCTTTGACGAGAAAGGCATCCACGCCAGATTGTTGGGCTTTCATGCGCGCCGACTCATAATCGTGTACGGTGAGTGCAATGACTTTACAGCGAAAACGTGATTTGATCCGCAGCGTCGCTTCATAGCCGTCCATCACTGGCATTTCCAAATCCATGAGAACGACATCGGGCAGCAGGGATTCGGTCAGGCGCACGGCTTCAAGTCCATTTGCGGCTTCGCCGACGATCTCGATATTTCCAGAGATGGTCAGCGCGGTGCGGAGATCGCGTCGCGCCTCTCTCATATCATCCACAAGCAAAACTCGAACAGCAGTCATTTTTCAACCTGTCACGAGAGAAAATAGTGGAAGGTTTTCTCGAATTCATCCGCATCCACTTCAGGGAAAGGTTGGATGGAAAGGCTGGCAGGAAGCGCTGCAAGCAATTCCCTGCCCAGTTCATCTTCATCGAAGTCGAAGCCGTAGTCATAGGGATTGGCTTGGATCGGTTGGGCAATCGGGAGCGCGAAGGTAAAGCGGCACAGGTTTGCAGAAAGATTCAAAGTTTGTATGGTCATTGGAAAATCCTTTTCGTAGGTACGTCCCCACTATAAGCATTTCCCCTCTTTTACACATCTGGCGCGAGAATGAAACCGCCCTGCGTTCGAGGGCGGATTTTCATACTAGGTCTTGAGATGTAGGAATAGGTCGGAAGTCGGAGACAAATTGTTACCGTCACACCTGCACTTGCACCTGGCACAAGTGCAGGTGTGACGGTTAACTTTGCGGCGGTCTTAATTGCGCGATCAACGAGCGTAATTGGGCGAGGGCTTGCTCGGTCATCGTTTGCAGGTGCTCCACCTGCTTAGGGGCGTGAGCAGGTTCACGATCCAAAAGGAGGCGGGCGGATTGCGAAGTCAGCGTGATGGAGAAAATCGACTGGCTGACCGAGTCGTGCAGTTCGCGCGCCAATCGGTTGCGCTCGCGCGCAGCCGCCAACTCCTCCGCTTGCGCGGCGTATTCCTGTAACTTTCTGTGCGCAGACTGCAAATCCGCGAGCAAGCGTTGGCTTTCAGCCTGGTCAGCCTGCGTGCGCGAATAGTGCAGATCGTATGAGATGATAAATCCGCCGACGGCAAGGTCGAGCAGGGTAAGTGCCAGTCCTTCCAGCCAGCCCATTCCAAGCATGACCGTAATTGCCAGCAGTGTGAGATAGAAGATCAGCCAGATCGCTGCCGCCCGCCGCGAAAAGGTACGCAATGCCTGCATACACAGGGGTACATACAGCAGGGATGAAATATCTGTGAACGGGCGCAGAGCGGTCAGAGCAATCACAAAGACGGTCTGCATTGGAAAGTAGAAAAAATATACCCACCGCCAACGGATCGAAAGCCAGGGCTCCGTAACGTATAACAGGGTATATGCCACGAGCAAAGAGATCATGAAGAGAAAAACGGGAGTGCTCCCATAGAAGAGGATATCACGCAAGACGATCACACCGATGATGATGAAGCCGATCAGATAGCCGCCTTGATAACCGTGGATGGAGTCCGCCCGCTTCATTCCGACTCTCCGGGCTGATTCTGCATCACAAGAATTCGCGTCCCCCGACCCTTTTCTGACTCAACCAAAAGCCTCCACCCGATCTCACGCGCCCGCTCAAACATGTCCGCCAGACCCATATGTCCGCGCTGACCCGAAGCCGTCTGTGGGTCGAAGCCGAATCCATGATCTTCGATTTCGAGACAGGAAGCATCCTCGCCCAGACTCAATCGAATAGTAGCTTCATGTATCCCGCTGTGTTTGATAATGTTGGTCAATGCCTCATGAGCAATGGAATACAGTCCCAGCATCTCTGCTTCGGATAATGTTTTCTCGCCTTGAATTTCCACCGCGACCCGCAGCCCATCGCGTACTTCCCGTTCATCCGCCAACCGGCGAAGGGCAGTGGACAAGCCCTCTTCCACAATCGAGCGCGGCTTCAACTGCGAGACGAGGGATTGGATTTCGCGCAGAGCGGTCGCAGAAAGTTCCTCGAGGCGGAGCAACTGTCCCGATGCGCGAAGCGGGTCTTTATCCAATAACATGCGGGTCGACTGCGCGGCAAGGTTCATGCTAAAAACCGTCTGCGTCACCGAGTCGTGCAAGTCACGCGCCAGCCGATTGCGTTCCTGTTCCACTGCCAGGTTTTCCACCTGGTCGGCGTATCCCTGAAGTTGACGATGAGCAATTTGCAGTTCATTAAAAGTTCGCTGGTTCTGACTATGTGCGGCTTCGGCTTTCAGCACCTGAGAGGCATACCCGCCGAAGAGGAAACACACTCCGCTGTACAAACCGCCCATCGCCAGCCCAAAAATTTGGCCTTGACCGGAAAAGAACAGCGTGCTGGTCAATGCCAATGAAAAGGCGGCGATGCAATAATTACCAAAGCGCCTGCCAAAGAAGGAGACCGCATCAAGGCTGAGCGGGATGAACAGGTTGGCGAAAAGATCCTCGTATTCGGAAACATCCAATAACCTGATCACGATGGCAGACTGCAGGAGTAGATAAGTGAATTGGAGGCAGCGGGATTGAAACCAGCCTTGGGGCTTGCGATGGTTGATCCATGTTCCGACGAAGAGGAGCAAACCGTAAGCGGTGAGTAACCAAAGCACCACAGTAAAGAATGGCGCGTCACTCGTAACCACTGCACCGCGCAAGGCAACCGCGGCAAAAATCAGATAGACGCCAATCGCGCGCATCAGGTTATATCCGTGTTCAATCCGTGGCGCAGAGCATAGATGGCGGCCTGTGTGCGGTCGTCCAGGTGCAATTTGCTGAGAATGTTGCTGACGTGTGTCTTGACCGTCTTTTCGCTAATGACGAGTTTCTCCGCGATCTCGCGGTTATTCATGCCATCGGCTATAAGATGCAAAACTTCCTGCTCACGGTCAGTCAAACCGTTTTCAGTTTCGGTCGCGGCGTGACTTGTTTTCGGCTCCTCCTTTGCCGCAGCCAGGGACATTATTTTTTTGGCAACGTCGGGATGAAGTTGAACCTTACCCTGATACGCTTCACGCACTGCATGGACCAATTCGTTCGGCGGGATGTCTTTGAGCAAATATCCCTGTGCCCCCGCACGGATGGCAGGCAGAACTTTGTCCTCCTCGCCGAAACTAGTGAGGATGATGACACGCGAATGCGGACTGGCTTCGATGATCTTGGGCGTGGCTTGCAACCCATCCATTTCAGGCATGATAAGGTCGAGCAGGACGATATCGGGCTGGGTCTGTTTCGCCAGCTTTATCGCTTCGAGTCCGTTGGCGGCTTCGCCTGTCACTTCGATGGGCAGGGTGGATCGATCCTGTAATTCCAAAAATGTCCGCAATCCCTGGCGCACCATGGCGTGATCGTCCACGATGAGCACGCGGATTTTTGCTCCTGAAGAAGAAAAGGATTTGCTCATGCTGTTATCCCTCCCGGAATAGGGTAGCACTGGCTTTGAGACTTTATGGTGTTGACCTACTTCAAAGTATAGTAACTGGGCGGGGAAAGTCAAGGTGGAATTCGATGCCGGCGGAACCTGCCCAAAAGATATTGCCATATTGGCGGAGCAAACGTCCACAATTCATTGCGGCAATCGTCCTGTCAGAAATCTGGCAGGACGATTTTGTTTTATACTATCACCCATGTCCATCCTCACTCTTCAACTTTCCGAAACTTTTGACGGCATGGATACAGATGACAAAATATAGTTCAGTAAACTATTGGGAAAATTTTTGGTATAGAATCAGTTATATTACAGGGTAGCTTCCTATTTTTGGTTGGAACTCTATTTAATCATGAATTCTTCGTTTGACCTGCCAATAAGTAAGATCAAGGTTCGAGTCCCTTTGCGTAGACGCGAGATAGTCTCGCGCACGCGTCTGATTGATTCGCTTTTTGATCAACTCGACAAGCGGATGTTACTAATCGTTGCCCCAGCGGGATATGGAAAGACGTCGTTGTTGGTAGACCTTGCCCAGCAGAGCGAGCTTCCATTTTGCTGGCTTTCATTGGATACACTGGATCAGGAACCTCAAAGATTTCTAAGATATCTGATCGCTTCCCTTGCTGAAAAATTTCCAAATTTCGGGAGAGACTCCCTGGCAGCATTGGAAAGCATGGCATTTTTTGAGCAGGATGAGGAGCGCCTGCTTGTAACGATCACCAATGAGATCAATGCCCAGATCATGGATCACTTTATCCTGGTTATTGATGACTATCATCTAGTTGCCAACACACCGGCCATCGGTCATGTGATGAGTCGCTTCCTGCAATTGACCGGCGAAAATGTCCATCTGATCCTCGCATCACGCAACCTTCCGGACCTGCCTGATTCGCCTTTGATGATTGCACGAAACCAGGTTGGCGGGCTAAGCTTTGAAGAGCTTTCCTTTCATCCAGAAGAGATCCAGCAATTCTTTCAACAGAATAAAGGAATACAGGTTGGATGGGAGGATGCCGCAGCTCTGGCCAGGGAGACAGAGGGCTGGATCGCAGCGATCCACCTGACGAATGGGCACCCGGGCATTCTGCCACAATTACACCCGCTTGAATCCACTCGCGAATTATTCGATTTCTTTTCGAAAGAGATTATGCTTCGACAGCCCGAACAGGTGCGCCGTTTTGTACTGATGACATCCCTGTTCGACACCTTTGATGTTTCACTCTGCGAAAAAGTTCTCGACCCATTATTGGATGGGGAAAAGATGGATTGGCCGCACCTTTTTGAAGTTGTGCAAAGCGGACATCTCTTCAGCATCCCTTTGGACAACGAAGGCCGCTGGATGCGATATCATAATCTCTTCCAGCATTTCCTGAGATCACAGCAGCAGTATGAAAATCCAGTTCTGGCATGGCATATCCAAAAAAAACTTGCTCGTGTCTATGAAGAACAGCAAGCTTGGGAGGAAGCGCTGCAAATATACGCCAAGTTGGATGATCATGAGAACCTGGTTCGGCTGTTGATTCAAATCGGTTTTATTTTTATACAATCTGGCCGCATCCTATCCCTGGCCAACTGGCTGGATAAGTTACCGGTGGATGTTGTATATTCCCAACCAATTTTATTATCCCTACTGGGAATCATTTATGCCACCAGAGGGGATAATCATCAGGCTTTGAAAAATTTATCTCTGGCAGAAGCAAAGCTTCTCGAAGCAGGTAATGAAGTTGAATGGGCTACGACACTTGTTCGTCGTGCCGAGATATACCGGCAATTGAATCAATTTGATCGCACGCTGGCAGATGTCGAACAGGTGCTGGAATTATTCAAAGAATCCACTAATCCGGAACTGAAATCCAATTTTGCAGAGGCACAGCGCATAAAGGGACTTGCTTTGTTTGCCTTAGGTCATATGAAAGATGCTCTGGTATGGCTGGAAGATTCTTTAAGAAACTATCGGATACTGGGTATCAAGACTAGTACCCCCGTGTTGGAGACCGAACTGGGTGTTGTCCATCGTCGATTGGGCGAATTTGAAATTACAGAGCGCTATTACGCCAGCGCGCTTCAATCCCTTGAAAACACAGGCAACACTGGCTGGAAGGCGCGCCTACTTAATAACATGGGCGTGCTTTATTACTTGACGGGCCAATTGGATAAAGCATATGCGCATCTGCAAGAAGCGCTGGTCACTGCGGAGAGAAGTGGATACGCCAAAATTCAAACGAATATATTGATCAGCTTAGGAGATTTACTAACCGATCTAGCAGACTTCGAGTCAGCCTATGTATATTATGACAAAGCGCTGACCCTCGCCACACATCTTGGTCATTCCCTCTCAATTTTTTATGCCTCATTGGGTGAAGCTCGCCTAAAACGTTTAAAAGGGGAAGCCTTGTTAGCTATTGAAGGATTAAAACAAGCTGAAGTCTCCCAGATTAACCTTGGAATTTATGAAAGAGCCCTCTTTAACTTGGAGTTGGGGATTTGCTGGCTTGATATCAACAAAATGGATATGGCAGTTGTCATTTTACGTGATGCCGTCATGCTCTTCAAAGAAGGTGGGAATCAAATGGAGCAGATACTCGCAAGCTTTTGGCTGCAAATTGCCTTATCTGCGCAATCTGCGGATGTCGCCACCCCGGAACTTAGGGAATTGCTTCCACCACAACGTGATTGGCAAAAGCCAACGCCGCTTATGATAAGCACAGGGCGCGCCGGCCGTTGGTTGAAAAAAAGAAACAGCCGAATATTAAAGGATGCAAGCCTCAAATTATTTTTTGATCAGGCTGAGCGTATCCTTGAATCAATCCCCCAACTTTATGGGAACCTGGCCCAATTTTCAGACCGCCTGCAGCCTATTGCTCCGCGGCTGGAGGTCTTTTCATTTGGAGATGTACAGGTATGTCATAACCATCAGATTGTTGAATTGTCTGACTGGCAGACACGCGAAGCGCGCGATCTTTTTTTCTTCCTATTGCAGTCTCCACCTTTAACAAAAGAACAGATTGCGCTGGAGTTTTGGCCGGACATCTCACCCGCCCGCATCAAAATGCGCTTTAAGATCAATATCTACCGAATAAGACGGGCTCTTGGGCAGGATGTTGTTATTTTCGAGAATGAGTGTTACCGGATCAACCGGGCCATTAATTATTACTGGGATCGAGAGAAATTTGATGAACTGTATCAGGCCGCCCAACAAAAGGCTGCAGGGATGGAAAGAATCAGACTATTGGAACAGGCTGTTGCATTAATAAAAGGTTCTTACCTTGCAAATTTGGAGGCTGAGTGGGCGATACCGTATCAGCTCAAATATCAGGACCTTTACCTGGAGACAGGATTGGAATTGGCAGGATTGTATTTGGGGAGCGACCAAGCCAGGGCCTGCCTGAATACCGCCCGAACAATCCTGCGGATGGATCCTTTGCAGGAAGCGGCCCATCGATTGATCATTCAAGCTTATGCCAGTCTACACGACCCTGCCGGTCTGAAGCTCCAATATCGCCAGTACCAGCAGATCATGGAATCTGAATTGGGAATGGAACCGTCCCAGGAAATGAGAACCCTTTACAAACAATTAATTGGCGCAATTTGAGGCCACCTTTGTAACCGGGGATTTGATAAAGTAGGGGTAATAAATTCATTCCCAAGTCTATGAGGTGACCCATGCAAAACCTAATTAACAAGTCCGTTTTTTTCGTTTCAAAGATTAACAAGACCCACTTGCAATTTGCCCTTATGCTAATAGCTCTGACCATGCTGGTCTTAGGCGCGGGGGCTCCAGAAGATGTCGGCGGTGTTGGTAAATAGTGATCCTTCTCCTGTCTGTAGTTTCTGGAAGTTTGGCCGGATTGGGAGTCGCCAGATCGAAGGGGCATGTTTGGCATCCCCCAGTTTTTAGTTCGGTTTGGCTGGTATTTTTGGGGTTTCTGCCCCAATGGCTGGCATTTTATCTTCCATCTACGCGCCGTTTGTTGACAGACAGTCAAGCGTCTGCCTGTCTCGTCGTATCACAGATTCTGCTGCTGGGTTTTGCGCTTGCAAACCTGCGTCTGTCAGGTATGATTTTTTTGACTTTCGGACTCGGGTGCAATCTGGCAGTTATTCTGGCAAATGGCGGATTCATGCCCTTGACTGTTGAAGCTGCCACAAGTCTTGTAAGCCAGACTACCATGAACAGTTTGTCAATCGGTGAACGCATTAGCAGCGCCAGCAAGGATATCCTGCTGTCAGGGTCGCAAATCTTTCTTCCCTGGTTGGCTGATCGATTTGTCCCTCCACATTTCATGCCGTATCGCTTTGCCTTTAGCCTTGGAGATATTTTCATATCTGTTGGAGCATTCTGGATGCTCTTGAATGGAAGTTCTTCCATATCAGTTTTAAATTCAGGAGAGACCTAATGTTCACCAAACCTATTACCATTCCTCCCATTGCCGCCTCTGATCTATCCAATGACATGAGCAGCATTCGCCGTCTTCTTCTGGCTGCGGCAATCAGCCCGCATTTTTGCACAAGCCTATTGGAAAACCCAAGTTCCACAGTTCGAAAGGGATTTGGAGGGGAAAGATTCCATCTGTCTGAATTGACCCTGAATTTGATCGGTTCGGTCCAAGCTTCATCTTTGCCGGAATTCATTCAGCAGTTAAATCAAAGTTTTTCCGATCATTTGCTACATCAAGAGTATGCCCAAGCTGCTTTGTAGCATGATCTCAGATTCTAATTACCCATCTACTGGCACTTTGCTGGCACAAATCAACCCAATCCCAAATGCTTCCACGGAAGTTTTGGCCTGGGGAAATCAGTGGGTACAGTTTTTTGCCGGGCTGAAGGGGATCGCTCAGGCGTGGGCCGCGCAAGTTGATGAAAAACACTCTGCGCATTGGGTCGCAAATTGGCCTCCAGGTGTCGCCCCTCATCAATTCCCAAAAGAAACCCTGCAAAGCGTAGTAAGGCATGGTAAAGCACTCACCATTCAAGACCGCAAAACCTTGACCAGTGAAGGGGTCTTCCCGTTAATCCAGGATGACCAGGTAATTGGCCTAATCGGTTTGATGAGTCATCAAGCTGATTATTTCACACCAGAGACGAGCAAATGGATATCATCCCTGACCGGGAACATCGCACGCAGCCTATTCCAGGAGGATTATAAGAACCGGGAACGGCAATTGGAATTTTCGATCTACAAGGTTTTGCAGTCCAACCTGGATATAAAAAATACGTTGCCGGTCGCTTTGGAAATTACGGCAGAAGTACTAAAGGCAGACGCCGTCATTGCGCACTCACACAATCCATCCACCCAGCAATTTGAGACATGCGTAACGTATGGCTTGAGCACAGCAACTTTGGAAAGATTTCCCCGCCGCCATAAATCGGATCTGGCGGGCAAATTATTTACCAACGGTAACCAGCCAGTCTGGGTCGAAGATCTGCGGGAGACTCCCCCCGGATCGCATCCGATCAATGGGCTGGGAAATATGGGGTTTTGCGGATATCTGGCATTGCCTCTGATTGCGCATCACGATATAAAGGGCATACTGGAGGTTTTCTGGCAGATGCCTCATACGGAAAAAACATATCAGGTGGGTTTTCTTGAGAGGGTTTCAGAGCAATTCGCCTATGCGATGGAGCACGATTCAATTCTTAAGAATCTTCAAAATAATAATCAGTTCCTAGCGTCCGGATACAATGTCATCATTGAGGGGTTGTCGCGGACACTTGAACTTCGGGATTTGGAAACAGACGGGCATTCCCAACGCGTCAGCCGGTTGACAATGCTTCTTGCAGAGCATATGCTTATACCACAAGAACAATGGGATGACATTCGGCGGGGCGCGCTATTGCATGACATAGGAAAAATAGGCATTCCAGACGCAATCCTGCTCAAACCTGGGAGTCTGACCGACCAGGAAAGAAAAATGATGCAGCTACATGTTGTATATGCATATAACATTCTTTCGCCGACCACCACTTCGCGGCACACTCTGGATATTATCCACTACCACCACGAGCATTGG
This sequence comes from Chloroflexota bacterium, assembly GCA_016234535.1. Taxonomy (GTDB): domain Bacteria; phylum Chloroflexota; class Anaerolineae; order Anaerolineales; family Villigracilaceae; genus Villigracilis. Next base: position 6,176 of record JACRBH010000025.1, on the reverse strand, counting down.
AATGGGAAAGGATATCCGGATGGGTTGAAGGGACTGCAAATTCCCCTGGTGGCACGAATTTTCTCAGTGGTGGATGTTTTCGACGCATTGACTTCCGACCGTCCATATCGGCCGGCTTGGTCACGCTCACAGGCCTTGAATTATTTAATGGATCAAGCAGGAATTCAGTTTGATCCGAAAGTGGTCAAGGCTTTCATGGAAATTGCGGACGGCAAACCGTGAAAAGCTTTTTATAAAATTTCAAACCATATTGGGGGTATTATGATCTGGTTTACTCATGAGCCAAAGCAAAAAGTTTGGGGGTTTTACTGTGTTCGAGTAGCGGATAAGTAAGCATTCAGTTGAGTTGTCTGACAAACGTAATATAAAATGATGACATTTGTAAATTGCCTGAAAGCAGGATTTGTTATAGGGTTAGTTAATTGTCTTTGAATCATTACAAAAAGGCAAACTGATCAAGCAAATCACCACCCTCAATTCTTATGAAGAAATGCTTTTACCAAGCTGTTGACGACGGAATAAAAAAAGGCGAGGAGGTGCTTATCGAATGAGCTCCATTGCGCGCATGTCGCGCATTTTTTATCGAAGGTGGGAGAAAAAATAAAAACTGATTTCAAAACAATATTGCCAAGAAAAAATCTTTTCAGGAGGAACAAATGACAGTCAAAGAACAAAAGGTTTTCGGTTACCTTCCAAATGACACGCCTCCCTGGGGTGCCATGCTCAGTCTCGGCTTCCAGCAATTCCTGACGATGTTCCCCGCCACCGTGCTGGTTGCCATTCTCACAAAATTCGATGTTGGCATTACCCTGCTGGCCTCGGGACTTGGCACCATCATTGCCCTGCTCGTCTCCAAACGCAAGATTCCCATGTATTACGGCTCATCGTTCTCATACATTGCTGTCATTATCACGGTTATGAGCCAATTTGCACCGGACTGCTTCAACTCCACTGCGGCTTACTGCCCGGAAGGCGTGAAGATCGTTCAAGTGGGCATCATTGTGACGGCAGTTTTTGAGATTTTGGTTGGCTTGCTCATCATGCGCATCGGTAAATCCGCGTTGGATCGCATTCTGCCCCCAGTTGTCACAGGCTCAATGGCGATGGTCATCGGTATTGCACTGGCAAATGCCGCTCTCGGTAACGCAGGGAATTGGGCCGCGCCAGAAATGGCCGCAACAACCTGGCTGGTGGCCTTCATCACGCTCATCGCAACCGTTATTTTCTCGGTCTATTTGCAAGGCAAGGGACTGATCGGCATGTTGCCGATTCTGCTCGGCGCGATTTTCGGCTACATCATCTCCATCCCGTTTGGATTGGTGCATTTTGATGCTGTCGCCCAGGCGCCCTGGTTTGAAATGCCAAAATTCACCTTCCCTGCGTTCACCAACCCCGATGCCTGGGGTATGGCATTAAGTATTGCGCTTATCTTTATTGCCACTGTTCCTGAATCCACTGCGCATCTCTACCAGATGAGCCTCTATATCGATGAACTTGCATCCGAACTGGGACAAAAGCCCTACAATATCAAGGAACTCATCGGACTCAACCTTGTTGCTGATGGCACGGATGATATTGTGGTCGGTTTCCTTGGTGGCTGCGCGGGCACGAACTATGGTGAAAATAACTCACTCATGGCCATCACTCGCAACTACTCCACCGCTGTGCTGATGACTGCTGGCGTCATGGCCATGGTACTTGGCTTCTTCGGCAAACTGGTGACGCTGGTCAATACCATGCCGGCGGCTGTCGTTGGCGGATTGAGCATCTACCTGTTTGGCGTGATCGGGATGCAGGGTGTTGCGCTCATCCAATCTGAAAAGGTGAATCTGTTCGACCCGAAGCAGCTAGCAGTCGGCGCGATCATCCTCATCTGCGGTATCGGAGGCAACCTGGCGCTCCCCAATGGCGTCTTCCCGTTCCAGATCCCATTCCTGTTCCCGAACGGAATCCCTGCCATTGTGTTCGCCGCCATTATCGGCATTCTGATCAATACACTATTCCTGTTAGTGCCACCGTCACTATTCGGCGTGAAAGAGCGGGATAACATCAACCGCTAATGGATCGCTGACCTGTAATGATTTACAACGGTGGAACGTTTATAAAACCATGCTTGAACGTTCCACCAATTTTCCTTCTTTGTGATGACGTATTCTCTAAGGAATACCTATGACCCAAAACACACATCCAGCACTTCCCGAATTTGAATACTTCAAACCAGAGACATTGTCTGAAGCCAGTGATTTCCTGAGCCGCAATCCCGGAGAGTCGCGCCCATTCATGGGAGGAACTGACATCTTTGTCCGTATGCGGGATGGCTTCATGACGCCCAGGTTCCTGGTCGATGTGAAAAACCTGAACGGTACGAATGATCTGCATTTTGACCCGCAATCAGGTCTGACTCTCGGCGCGGCAGTCAATATGAATCGGGTGATCGCATCTCCCGAAGTGCAGGCGCATTATCCCCTGCTGGCGGAGGCCTGCCGCTCAGTCGCCAGCTACCAGTTGCGGACTCGCGCCACGGTGGTCGGCAATATCTGCAATGCATCACCCGCCGGTGACACGATTGGCGCATGTTTGGCTTTAGGTGGAATCTTGCACATCCACGGGACAGATGGCGCGCGGCAGGAATCGCTGGGATCATTTTTTTTAGGCCCGGGCAAGACCACGCTCAAACCCGGCGATGTCGTGACGGCGATCCGCTTCCCCCTTCCGCCAAAGAAATGTTCGGGAACATATATCAAGCTCGGGCGGAATCAGTTGAGCGATTTATCCATCGTAGGGGTGACCGCTTTTGGTCATCCAGACTCAAGTTGTGAATCAGGCTATCGCTTCCGACTCGCTCTCGCTTCTGTCGCTCCTGTTCCACTGGTGCCTGTTGAAGCTGAAACATATCTGGCAAATCATTCCATCACGCCTGAATCTTTACGCGAAGCGGCAAGCCTGTCTGCCGACGCTTGCTCGCCGATTGACGATGTGCGCGGCAGCGCCAGATATCGCAAAGAGATGGTGAGGAATTTATCCGCAAGGGCGCTGGCCGAAGTGTGGAAAAATTTGAACTGATTTCTTTAACCACAAAGGAGACGAAGGAGCACAAAGGAGAAAAATCTCTCTACTGTACATTTGAACCGCAAAGCCCGCAAAGTGCGCTAAGAAAACCTTTAAATCTTTGCGTTCTTCGCGCTCTTAGCGGTAAAAATAACGGCATGTACGGTAAAGAAAGAAAAATAAAAAAACCTTTGTGACACTTCGTGGTACAGGTTTTCTTGAAAACTCGGAGGACACATGGCATTCCACAAGATAAACGTAACTATTAATGGTGAACTCGAACAGGTCGTCGTTCCATCGAACATGACTCTGATGGCCATGCTGCGCGAAAGCCTGGCAATGACTGGCACAAAAAATGGCTGCTCCGCCGGTGAGTGCGGAGCTTGCACAGTGTTGTTGAATGGCGAACCGGTCAATAGCTGCATGGTGTTGGCTGTCGAATGTGACGGAGCCAATATTGTCACCGTGGAGGGGCTGGCGGGCGAAAAACAGCTAAGCCCAATTCAGGAAGCAATCATTCATGAGGGTGGAGTGCAATGCGGATTTTGCACGCCCGGAATTTTGATTTCATCCCATGCTTTGCTTAAGCGCAATCCGAATCCAAGTGAGAATGAAATACGCGAGGCATTGGTCGGGAACTTGTGCCGCTGCACCGGATATGTGCGCATCATCGAAGCTGTGAAGGAAGCCGCAAAAATGCAATCGGCCGCCACCTCGTAAACCTCGGAGCGCAGACTTCAGTCCACAATACAAGCAGACTGAAGTCTGCGCTCCGTTTTTCATTTGGATTTTACACATCCATAAGGAGAACACTTATGGCAACGAACGACACGCAAACCATCCCCAGCCCCATCGGTGAGAACACACCCCGCATCGATGCCCGCGAAAAAGTTACCGGCGCGGCAATCTTTGCGGACGACATTCAGTTTGGAAATTCACTGCTTCATGCGCGCATTAAACGCAGTCCGCATCCACACGCATTCATCAAAAGGATTGACACAACAAAAGCGCGCGCCCTGCCCGGCGTAAAAGCCGTTGTCACCGGCGAGGATTTTCCTGGTTATATCGGGCTGTATTTGAAAGACCGGCACATCTTCTGCCGTGACCGTGTCCGGTATGTGGGAGACCCTGTCGTCGGTGTGGCAGCCATCAGTGAAGAAATTGCCGAGAAAGCCCTCGACTTGATCGAAGTCGAATATGAAGTCTTGGAGCCGGTCCTCGATCCAGAGTTTGGCGCGACATCCGATGCGCCTGTGCTTCATCCTGACCTCAATGAGTACGCGGTCGCTAATTTCATATTCCCACAAGCCGGGACAAACATCTCCAATCACTTCAAAATCCGCAAAGGCGATGTAGACAGCGCCTGGGAGAAGTGCGCGGCAATCGTCGAGCGGAAGTACCGAATCCCACACATTCAACACGTGCCGATTGAACCGCATATCGCCGTTGCCAAAGTGGACGAGTCGGGAGAGATTACCCTGTGGGGCAGTTCTCAGTCGCCTTTTGCACAGCGCAATCTGATCGCCCAGGCACTGGGAATATCCCAAAGCAAGATGCGAGTCATCGCGCCCTATGTCGGGGGAGGATTCGGCTGCAAGGCCGGCGTGAGCATGGAATCGCTGGCAGTTGCAATCGCCACCAAGGTAAAGGGACATCCTGTAAAACTGCTCCTGACACGTGAGGAGGAATTTTTCACAGCCTTCGTCCGTCAGGGACTTATCTCTTACATCAAAATGGGTTGTGATGAAAATGGCCGCCTTCTGGCCATGGAAAATAAATTTTATTGGGATGGCGGGGCTTATACGGAATATGGCGTGAACATTACACGCGCATCCGGCTACAGCAGCAGCGGGCCTTATGAAGTGTCCAATATCAAGACCGACAGCTATTGCATCTACACCAATCATCCCGTCGGCGGCGCGATGCGCGGATTTGGAATGCCCGAAATGCATGCCGGACTGGAACAATGTATTGACGAACTCGCCCTTGAAATCAAAATGGACGCGGTTGAGTTTAGAAAAATAAATTGTTTGAAAACAGGCAGTACCCTCGTCACCGGCAGTAAGATGCATGCAACCGGCTTGTCAACTTGCATCGAGAAAACAGCCGAAGCGATTGGATGGGGAAAGAAGACTCCCGCAAGCGCTCCCAACAAACGGCGCGGCAAAGGACTTGCGCTGATGTGGAAAGCCCCAGCCATGCCTCCCAATGCCGGTTCAAGCGCGTGGGTGGAACTCGCCGAAGACGGCACAGTCAACGTGGGCGTCGGCGGACAGGAAATCGGACAGGGTGTGTTTACAGTTGCCGCGCAAATGGCGGCAGGCGCGCTCGGTGTTCCCTACGAATCAGTTCGCATCGCAACCCCGGTTGACACGCGCTACAGTCCGTACGAATGGCAGACCGTCGCCAGCAGACTCACCTGGAGCATGGGCAATGCCATCGTCAACGCCGCCAAAGATGCGAAACGTCAGATTTTGGATACAGTGGCGCAGGCATGGGAGGAACCCGTTGAAGACCTGAACATTGTCAATGGCATCGTGATTTCATATAAAAGTGAAAAAGAAATGCCGCTCAAAAATCTCGTCATTTACGGCTTGCCCAAGCCCGGCGGACAAGGCTGGATGGGCGGACCCGTTGTTGGGCGCGGCAATTTCATGCCCACTTATGTCACTGGCTTGGATGCCGAGACTGGGCAGGGCGAACGTGCTGTTGTGCATTACACCACCGGAGCGCAGGCAGTCGAAGTTGAAGTGGATCTGGATACAGGCCGTATCGAGATTCTCAAAGGCGTATCCACTTTCGATGTCGGCAAAGCCATCAACCCGGAACTGGTCAAAGCGCAAATGGAAGGCGGCTTCGTTCAGGGAATGAGTTCAGCACTGTTCGAAAGCCTTCAATTAAAAGATGGCGTTGTAAGAAATCCAAGTTTTGTAGATTACCGCATCGCCACCTCGGCAGATACTCCCCGCGACCTGCAAGCCTACATCGTCGAAGTCGCGCAGGATGACGGTCCGTGGGGAGCGCGCGGCATCGGCGAACATTCGATGGTGCCGACCATCCCCGCGATTGCGAATGCCATCTACGATGCTGTCGGCATTCGTCTCGAAGGGCCTCCATTCACCGCAGAA
>JACRBH010000214.1 GCA_016234535.1 Chloroflexota bacterium | reverse complement strand
TGACAAAGTCCGTTGTCAAGCGCATCGTGTAATTGACTTGATACGTTTTCCCAAGCGCAATGTAATCTTTTACTTTTTCAATGGCGGTGTTATAACTCTCGCGCTCAACGCTGGGTTGCCAGTTTAAATCAACCAGACCTCTGAGGCCTTTTAAGACCTCCGAGGTCTTTGTAACACGTGGCTCTGAATATAAACCGAACCATAACAATGGAAAATCGCCCGCATCCAAAACGTGAAGCGCTTTGTCAAAGGCAGGTGCGGCCTCATAGCTGACAAACCCCGCAGCGTGCCAGTTATTTGAGTTTACAAGTTTCTCAACTTCCTGCAACGCACCGCGGACTTCGCCAATGCTTGCTGCGCTTATAATGTGATGCGGGCTTGCAAAATGTAACCACTCGTTATTGCTTTTTAGTAAAACTTCATCTCTTCCGATCAAGGCTGCCTCAGTATGAAAAAATTCCTTTCAATTGTACCCCGCTGGTTTCCCGCGTTATTAATTATGGCTGTGATCTTTGCCTTCTCGTCACAGCCGGGTGACAAACTGCCCAGCTTTCGCGGCTGGGACTATTTTGTAAAAAAGGGCGGCCACATGATCGGGTATGGACTATTGGCTTTATCGTATTTTCATTTCTTGAAATACAACAGGAAACAATACTGGCTTGCATGGTTGATGACAGTCGCTTACGCCGCAACCGATGAGTTTCATCAATCCTTTGTGTCGGGACGCGGGCCATCCGTTTTTGATGTTTTAGTGTTTGATGGTCTTGGGGCGTTGATTGCGCTTTGGTTATATTCCCGTTTTTGGGGCAAACAAAAGGTAGATATTTTAGATTGAATTATGGCGGAAGATATGCCTCACGGCGCAGGTAAACGTAACTTGAGAATGGGACTGGGAATATTAAAAATCCCCCCTCCTCCCGGAAGAAGAAGCAGATCGTGCTCTGCATCTTGGACTACCACCCCACTTTCATCGTAATACCAACCTTTGAAATAATGTCCCATACCGCGAGTCACAACTTGCATATTCGTTCCGGAAATGTAGATACCGTCATAATGGACAATATACCGACCCGTTGGCGAAGGGACATTGGCATCATAGCGCGAGAAATCTACAACCTCATAATCTACTCCCAAGTCTTTCATCAGTTGCTCAAGTAATTCGCCACCCTCAGCACTTCTCACTGATGCAAGAGAAAACTGGGAAAAGATCACATTTCTCTCAGGATGCTGGCGAAAATCGGGAGACAAAGCAATCAGTTTATTTTTCGTATGATGGATGAAGGTTTGTTCAGCAGACTGAAAATACGCATAGTATTTAGGGTCAAACTTACCACCTTCCAAACGTGGAGGCCAAGTCAAATCAAGCAATTCATAACGCTGTCCATCAGTCAAATCCAGAATATAGTTGGGTCTATAGTTGGGATTATCGGGTCCCACCAGACTACCTTCCAACCAGACCAGTTCTGAACTTAGAAATACTCCATGGTCAAGCAATAGTGGGTTATTGGGGACATCCCTCTTTTTCCCAGTGCGTAAATCTAGAAGATACATTTTGTCTGTATCTCCCTCGCGAACAAATAATACTTCTCCACCGGGCACTCCCTGTACAACCGGACTCTTACAAGCGGAGACGATCACCTCTGTGTTGGGAGGAATATCGCGATCCTGCTTCAAACACAGCGGCCAGAACAGCAGTGATGGCAGGTTGCAACACAGCAGGGCCAGTAGAATAACTGCGAATAGTTTTACGAGCAGGGGTTTTCTATCTTTGAGTTTTTGCATTCGTTTGAAATCTCCCTTGTTATTTTCTTTATGGGTAGCTTTGTTTTCCCCACAAGATTTCTTTAAGTCTTATTATATGGAAAATCGCTTTGTACCGAAGTGACAGATGTTATAACTTGTTTAGTTTTTCTAAAGGCATCTAAATATTTGATGGGTGATACAAATGCCTGCAAGATAAATATTCAACCTGACGCGGTTAGAGACAACCCCGTAAAACAAAGAGGTCACGCTTCAAGCGTGACCTACTCAAACTCAATATCAATCTCTTCGTCTTCCTTCCATTCATCCATTTTCTCGAATTCAATATCTCCGAACAGTTCATTTTGCACCGCCGAAATTCGATAGCGTTTGATCAATTCAAGCATCGCCAAAAATGTAACCACGATCTCAATACGTGTGGCTTTGTCGGTGATGAGGCCGCGAAAGGTCATGCGCTGAATGCTCTTCATGGTCTTCGTGATGAATTCGATCTTCTCGCGGATGGTCACTCTCGGCGCGGAGATAACCGTCCCCAACGCTTCTTTTTCCTTGCCCTTTGAAAATGCTGATTCTGCGGCGGCGACCAGCCCTGCAAGTGTGAGGTTCGAAAGATCGAGTTTCGCTTCCACTTTGGGCGGCGGGGCAACGCGCAAGTGCGTGCGTAGATTTTTCTCCTGCCGCTCCATTAACCAGCCTGCGATTTCCTTATAGCGTTTGTATAGGATCAACAACTCTACGAGTTCAACGCCGGGGTCTTCTTCACCGGGTTCGCGTTCAACCGGGCGCGGCAGGAGCGCTTCAGATTTGATCTGCACCAGTTTGGCCGCGATGACCAGGAATGATGAAATTTCATCGGGCTTCATTTGTTCCAGCCCATGCAGGTATGACAGGTATTGGTCGGTCACTGCCGCAAGCGAAATGGCGGTAATGTTTAATTCAGAGCGTTCGATCAGGCTCAGCAAAAGGTCAAGCGGGCCTTCGTAAACGGAGGTCTGCACCTTGTAGCCGGTGATTTGATTTCCAAGCAGGTTATCCATAGCGCGCGAATTATACCAGTGTATAATCCTGCCCATGTCAAAACTTACTCATCTCGATGAACAGGGCCGCGCCCACATGGTGGATGTCAGCACCAAGCCCGATACTGAACGAGTTGCTGTTGCGCGCGGTGAAGTCCACATGAAGCGGGAGACGTTTGACTTGATCCGCGCCGGGCAGATCAAGAAAGGGGATGTCTTGACCGTGGCGCAGATTGCTGGCATCAGCGCATCAAAGCGGACCTCGGAGCTGATTCCGTTATGTCATCCGCTCTTCCTTTCGAAAGTGGATGTCGACCTCGCCCTCGACGAATCCATTCCTGGTGTTGTCATCACCGCCACTGCAAAAGTGACCGGCAAAACAGGCGTGGAAATGGAAGCATTGACCGCTGTCTCTGTCGCCGCGCTGACTGTGTATGATATGGCCAAAGCCGCCGAAAAGACGATGCGAATCCAGAATATCCGCTTGATCGAAAAGCATGGCGGTCAGTCGGGCGACGTGGTGAATGAATAAGAAAACATGTCGCTGCGAGCCGCGCTTTGGCGAAGCAGCCTCCAATTATATGGGGATTGCTTCGGGCTAACAAAAGAGCGCCCTTGCTACGACATGTGAATTTGGAGAATAATGAATCACATAAAACTTTTATTTTTTGCAACCATACGTGACCGCGCAGGGACGAAATCTCTTGAAATGGATATTCCTACTGACTTGACGATTCAGGGCTTGAAGGAAAAACTTTCAACAGACTATCCGAATCTCAAAGAGTCTATGAAATCAGTCTTGATCACCATCAACCGCGAATACGCTTTTGATGATGCCGTTGTCCCGCCCAGCGCGGAAATTGCACTCTTCCCACCTGTCAGCGGCGGATAAAATAACTCGTAGGGGCGGGGTTACCCCGCTCCTACAGAATTGATATTATGAACCTTCCAACAATCTTCTCCATCACCGAATCTGAACTTGACCTGAATGACCTATTGGCGCAGATCACGTTGACTTCCACTGGCGCAGCTGCGATATTTACCGGCATGGTGCGCGGCGAAACTGCACGCGGTGACGCGCATGTCACTGAATATCTCGAATACGAAGCCTATGTGCCGATGGCCGAAGCCAAGATGAAACAGGTCGCAGACGAGATCCGCGAGCGCTGGCCTGTCATTGAAGGGATCGCTGTTGTCCAGCGGATTGGCAAACTGTATCCAAAAACGCCCACGGTGTTAATTGCCTGCACTGCCGCGCATCGTGACACAGGCGTCTTCGAGGCGGCGCGCTACGGCATTGACCGCTTGAAGGAGATCGTCCCAGTTTGGAAGAAGGAAATTGGTCCCGATGGTGAGGAATGGGTCGAGGGTGATTACATCCCAAAGCCCGGGGAATGACATGCTTTTACTAACACCGCGGTTGATTCTACGCAGCTTCAAGGATTGCGACCTCGACACATTTGTATCCTATCGTAACGACCCGGAGGTCGCAAAATATCAGGGCTGGGGAATTCCATATCCGCGTGAAAAGGGTGAGAAATTTATTTCTTCGATGAAGGATAAATTTTCTTTAAAACAGGGCGATTGGATTCAGTATGCGATTGCATTGAAGGATTCGGATCAATTGATCGGCGACATGGGCTGCTTCGTCAAAAAGGAAGATGCGCGCCAGGCCGTGATCGGATATACCATCGCTGCGAAGCATTGGCGCAAGGGATATGCTTCTGAAATTATTCCCTGCCTTTTGGAATATCTTTTCGAGGATATGGACATGCACCGCGTCTCTGCGGATTGTGACGTGGAAAATGTCGCTTCGTTTCGGACCCTGGAGAAGCTCGGCTTTCGTCGGGAAGCACACTACATCGAGAGCTTTCTGGTCAACGGTGTGTATACCAGTGAATATCATTACGGCATGTTGCAGCGCGAGTGGCGTGAAATATTCAAGGGTGGCAGATGATTGGGTTGTG
>JACRBH010000215.1 GCA_016234535.1 Chloroflexota bacterium | reverse complement strand
TTTGTTTATCAGCCAGCCAGACGGATTCAAAGACAGTGTTCACGCGCAGATCGGGAATCATTTTCACTTCTCAAAAAACATTCTCGATCTTTTTTTCAACAACCTGACTTCGCTCAACATCCTGAATTCAATTTTTATTTTGGGCTCGATTGCCTATCTTGTCTATTTTATAAGACAATATACAGGCAGGCAGATCAAGGCTTTTGCTGTCTTTATCATTCTCGTTGTGAACATCCTGATCTTTGGCGTGATCAATGAAACGAGAATGTATATTATTCTCGTTCCGTTTTTGATATTTTTCCAGATGGAGATGGGCAGATTAAAGCCTTCTGGGAGCGCTCAAAGGTTGTAGACAAACAGGCTCAAGCGGCGTTCTGCGGGTAAATCCTTTGCCGGGGACGGCGAAGGGAGCAAGCTCATCTACAAGCTTTTAGGGTCAATAAATTAATAAGTCACCTTACGCAGTCCGCCTGTAGCGCGACACATTGTCCCCGTATGGGGGGTTATGTCGCCCATTTTGCGAGACTGCGAAGCGTCTCGCGTTACCGCGTAAGGTGAGTTAATAACTTCCGTCATTGCGAGGAGGGTGAACTTCCCGACGAAGCAATCTCCCTCACAACAAGGAGATTGCTTCGCCCTATCGGGCTCGCAATGACGAGGTTGCGGGAAGTTATATTTTTACGAACTCTTAGTACACCCAGCCTGATACAGAGTACCGCAATCAGCGGTAGAATTGCCGCCGATGGAAATCTCTGAGAAACTGCAAGGCATCCTTGCCACCTTGCCCGCCAAGCCGGGCTGTTATATCTACCGCAACGCCGAGGGGACGATTATTTATGTCGGCAAAGCCATCAGCCTGAAAAACCGCGTGCGCTCCTACTTCCACGCGGACTCGAGTCACGATGCGAAGACGCGCCGTCTCGTGCGCGACATCACCGACATCGAATGGATCGTGGTCGGCTCGGAGCTGGAAGCGCTGATTCTTGAGATGAACCTGATCAAGAAGCATCGCCCCAAATACAACATCCGCCTCAAGGACGATAAACGTTACCCATACATCAAAGTCCATTGGAACGAACCGTTTCCCAAAGTGACGGTCACGCGGCAAATGGCTGAAGACGGCTCGCGCTATTTTGGTCCGTACACTTCGGCGTGGGCGGTCTATCAGACTTTGGATGCGCTCCGCAGAATCTTCCCCTATCTGACTTGTGACCGCGAAATTACCGGCCTCGACAAACGCGCGTGTCTTTACTTTGACATCAAGCTGTGTACTGCCCCCTGTATCGGGGCGGTCAACCAGGCAGGATACCGCCAAATGATCTCCGACCTGATGGAGTTCCTCAGCGGAAACAGTGAAGCCATCGTCACGCGCCTGCAAGCGGAAATGCAAAAAGCCGCCGACGATATGCGTTTCGAGAAGGCCGCCGCTTTGCGAGATCAACTCAAATCCATGCAGACGATTATCGAAAGACAGAAGATCGTCTTTGCAACCGATTACAAAGACTCGGATGTTCTGGCTATGGCGCGCTCGGACGGCGAAGCCTGTGTGCAGATATTCTTCATCCGCGGCGGCAAGTTGATCGGGCGCGAATACTTCATCCTTGAGGGCACCGAAGATACAGCCGACCAGGAAGTGATGGCGGAATTCGTCAAGCAGTTCTATACCGAAGCTGCGAATATTCCCGAACAAGTGATGCTGCCCTCTGAAATCGAAGTGGAAGAGGCTAGCATCATCAGCCAGTGGCTCAAGTCAAAACGCGGCGGAAGGAAAATGGAATTCTTCGTGCCGAAGGAAGGCCAGCCGCATGATCTGGTGCAAATGGCCGCCGAGAATGCAACCGAGACTTTACAGTCTTTGCGCGCCCAATGGCAGGCGGATGCTCACAAGCAGGAACAGGCGCTCGGCGAATTACAAACCGCATTGAAATTGTCCGCGCCGCCCAACCGCATTGAGTGTTACGATGTAAGCCACACGCAGGGCGTGGCAACTGTCGGCGCGATGATCGTATTCGAGCAAGGCACGCCCGCCAAGAATCTGTATCGCAAATTCAACATTGACAGCACGAGCATCGGCTCGCCCGATGATTTTGCGTCGATGGAGGAAATGCTCACCCGTAGGTTTAGAAGGTGGAAAGGCTCACAGGAAACAGAAGCAGGTCCAGGGTCCAAACCGGATGCGTCTTTTTCCTTCCTCCCAGACCTGATTATCATTGACGGAGGTAAAGGTCAGTTGGGACGTGTGGTCAAAGTCCTCGAGCAATTTGATCTGTTCGATAAAGTGCCTGTTGTTGGCCTCGCGAAACAGGAGGAGGAAATTTTCTTCCCGCATAACAGCCAGCCGCTGCTCCTGCCCCGCCATTCGCAGGGACTGTATCTTGTGCAGAGGATTCGCGACGAGGCGCATCGCTTTGGGATTACGGCGCATCGCGCACGCCGCTCGAAGCAGGGTCTTGCTTCTCAGCTTGATTCAATCCCGGGCATTGGGCCAGCGCGCAGAAAAGCGCTCTTGAAACATTTCGGTTCTATGGATAAGATTAGGGAAGCAAGTATTGAAGACCTGGCCGCGGTAAAAGGCATGAACATCAGCGCGGCGGAAAGCGTTAAGGCACATTTGGAATAGGAGCAAAAATGGTTACAGAATTGGTCGTTATTCCCAAAGGAACTCACAACATTTTAAGAAGATTGACAGGACAATCCCGTCCTGATATCGCGTTGTCACTTGCCATTAAAGAACTAATTCATTTTCGTGTCGAATCCACCAGGGCGCGGATTGCCGCATACGAAGAGAAGTACGAAATGGTTTTTCCTGAATTTGAGGAAGCATGGAAAAATGAAAAAATACAAGATCGGTATTCATACCCTGTCGAGCAGGATTACATGCAATGGGAAACCGCTCTTGCCGATCTTAAGTTGCTCGAAGAAATTTTGGAATGGCAGGCATAGTAATGGAGGAATTTGAACGACATCTGGAGGTCGTTTGTTCCAAGTTATCTTTTGTAAAAAGCGTGGCAATATTTGCTTCGACAGAGAGCTCCAATCTCTGGAGGGTTGCTTTGAGCGACGACTCATTCGTTGATGTTTATTATAGTGAGATCACAGACAAAACATCGTTCGCGCACATCAAGGACGGCAGGCGCATATTGGGCGCAGATAACGCAGGAGGCTGGCATTGGCATCCCAGCAATGCCCCCGATTCGCATGTTCCATCCGCGTCTGAAATTACCATCGAAGAATTCATGAAAGAATTGGAATCAACCTTCAAATGAAACAAATCTGGATCGTTGACGATGATGAAGAGATGGGCCGCGCTGTCAGTTTGATGCTCAGACTGCTGGACTGCCAAACAAGACACTTTCTCAATGCGCGCATTGCCGCGCAGACTCTGCTCGCGGGCGGGCGGCCTGACATGATGATCCTGGACATCAACATGCCGGAGGTCAGCGGGTTGGATATGCTGGAATTCCTGCGCCGCCGCAAAGAGTGGAAGGACCTGCCTGTGATCATGCTTTCCTCAGAGGCCGCGGATGTGACCGTGGACCAGGCCATGCAGATCGGCGCGGACGGTTACGTGATGAAGCCTGTTACAATTGACGAACTCGAAAAGGTAATGTCCCAAGCCTTTTACAAACATATCCTATAAGGTAGTAGAAAATGACTGGAAAGTTCACAAAAAACAAAAAACAAACCAAACCCCCGGAGCGCTCGAACAGGGCGGCGCAGATCCTGTTTTCGATTTTCGCGATCATCTTAATTCTTTCAATGGTGCTGTCTTTGGTTTCAAATTTCTAGCTGTCCCGGAAGTAGTCCATCTTCATGCGCGGCTTTATGCCGCGCTTTATTTCGCAAATTCATAAATATGTCGTTGCGAGTGAGCGTTCTTTGCGAACGAAGCAATCTCACTGTTAAATTGGGGGTTGCTTCGGAAAGAGCACCCTCGCAACGACATAAGGAAATTTCATGCTCGATAAATTACAGGCAATCGAAGAACGTTTTGAACAATTAGGCAGTGAACTGCTCGAAGTGGGCAGTGACTATCAACGCGCGGCAGAGATCAACAAGGAGCGCGTGGACCTTGAGCCGCTCATTGCGAAGGCGCGCGAATACCGTCAGGCAGTGAAAAACATCGAGGAGGCCAAAGCCATCATCGTCAATGAAAGTGACGCGGAACTGATCGCACTGGCAAAAGCCGATGTGGAGGATATCAGCCCAATGGTGGAAGAACTCGAAAAAGTTATTCGAGGAATGCTTGTGCCAAAGGATCCGCGCGACGACAGGAACGTCATCTTTGAAATTCGCGCTGGCGCTGGCGGTGACGAAGCCGCCATCTTCGCGGCAGACCTGTTCCGCATGTACACGCGTTACGCAGATAGTAAAAAATGGAAGATCGAATTGATGTCTGAAAGCGCCATCGGCGTGGGCGGCTTCAAGGAAGTGATCTTTGAAGTTAAGGGCAAAGGCGCGTACTCAAGGCTGAAATACGAGTCGGGTGTGCATCGCGTACAGCGTGTACCATCTACAGAATCACAGGGACGCATTCACACATCCACGGCAACCGTCACCGTCCTCGCGGAAGTGGACGATGTGGAAGTGGACATCCCCGAGAGCGATATTGTGATCGAAGTCTATCGGTCCTCAGGCGCGGGCGGACAGAACGTGCAGAAGAACTCAACCGCCGTGCGTTTGTATCACAAGCCGACAGGCATGATCATCACCTGCCAGGACGAACGCTCACAATTGCAAAACAAATTGCGTGCCATTAGCATTTTGCGCGCGCGTTTATATGAAATGGAAGAACAAAAACGACGCGCCGAACTTGAAGCGGACCGCCGTTCACAGGTTGGCTCGGGAGATCGTTCGGAAAAGATTCGCACCTATAATTATCCTCAAAGCCGCGTCACAGACCATCGCATCGGTATGTCGAACTACAATCTGCCCGTGGTCATGGACGGCGCGATAGACCAGTTCATTGACGAACTCTCCACCCGCGACGAATCGGAACGCCTTGCCGCAACGGGTGTGGACGACGACGAATAACTGCAAAGAAGTGACAGTCACCTCGCGCAGCGGGTGACTGTCACTTTAGTATTATATGAATCTCAAAAACCTGCTTGAAACGACGATTACCCGGCTTGAGCCGTTTTGTGACACTCCCCAACTCGATGCGCAGGTTTTAATTGCCCACATCATCCAAAAACCGCGCAGTTGGGTAATGGCGCATCCTGAATTTTCTCTTACGACCGAACAAAAAGAACAACTCAATGACTCGCTGATGCGCCTGGAGCGCGGCGAGTCATTCCCGTATGTGCTGGGCAAATGGGAATTCTTCGGCCTCGATTTTGATATTACAAACGATGTTCTCATCCCGCGCCCTGAAACTGAATTGCTGGTTGAAAAAGCAATCGCATGGCTGCAAGCCTCTCCTGAACGCCGCACCGTCGCGGATGTCGGCACAGGCTCGGGCGCCATTGCCACATCCATTGCCATGCACGTGGAGGATGCGCGCATCCTTGCCACGGATATTTCATTGGGCGCGCTCAAGGTTGCGCAACACAACGCGCGAAAATTCCACGTCCATCACCGCATTGACTTTTTACAATGCGACCTCCTGCCCCAGCCCATTGCAAATCTCCCCACCGACAGCCACTTCGATCTGATTTGCGCGAACCTGCCCTACATCCCCACTCAAACATTGCAGAGACTTCCCATCTACGGGCGCGAACCCACACTCGCCCTCGATGGCGGCGCAGATGGTCTCGAAATCTATCGCCGCCTCTTTAAACTTGCGCCGGAGTGGCTCGCGCCGCGCGGCATGATGCTGCTCGAAATCGAATCCACACTCGGCGTTCAAGCCCTCAGCCTCGCGTATGATTCGTTTTCTGATGTCTCGATCCACTTGCATCAAGACCTGACAGGCCGCGACCGCCTGCTTGAAATCACCTTCCGATGAAAACAGAGATCATTCCTGCCAGTGAAATTCAGGCCGCGCTTAGGGTTCTGCAAAACGGCGGCATTGTCGCCTTCCCCACCGACACAGTGTACGGCCTCGGCACGCTGGCATTTGATAACGATGCGATCAACAGCATTTACATAGCCAAGGATCGTCCCATTGAAAAAGCGATCCCCATTTTGATCGGAGATTTGAGCGACCTCAATAAAATTGCGGACGACATCCCAGACATGGTTCTCCGTTTTGCCGCCCGCTTCTGGCCCGGACCTTTGACCTGCATCGTCCCCAAAAAGCAGACTCTCCCTTTGGCAGTTTCTGCCACAGCCACCGTCGCAGTCCGCATTCCAGATCATGTGGATGCGCGCGCCCTATTACGCGCGGCTGGGCCAATGGCGGTCACATCCGCCAATATTTCAGGGGGGACAAATCCATCCACCGCGCAGGAAGTTTATGAACAACTCAATGGCCGCATCCCGTTAATTCTGGATGGCGGAAAAACACAAGGCGGAGTCCCGTCCACACTGGTGGATTGCACAGGGGAAAAGCCAATGATACTAAGAGAAGGCCCAATTTCGTTGAATGAATTGATGGATGTTTATAGATAAAAACTCTCATCCGTTATTTAAGTGTCATTCAGGTTACGCTAAAGTCGCCGCATATAATTGGAATTACATTCTCCCTCAAACAGACCCCGCTTCGGACTTGGGCAAGTCCATAAGCGGGGTCTGAGATTTAAGTTGATATATTCTCTCATCCAATTC
>JACRBH010000213.1 GCA_016234535.1 Chloroflexota bacterium | reverse complement strand
TGTCCGGAAAAACCGGCCACTTTTGTGATCGCTGCTGTCAATGTCGTCTTGCCATGGTCAATGTGCCCCATGGTCCCCACATTCAGATGTGGCTTACTCCGGTCAAATTTTACCTTCGCCATTTGAATAACTCCTTTTTATATTAGACAAGAATGCTTTTCAGCAACTGAGCCCTCAACGAGATTCGAACCCGTGACCTCACCCTTACCAAGGGTGTGCTCTGCCGACTGAGCTATGAGGGCTTAACGTGCTGACCGAAAAATCTTCCGGTAGTGGGCAGTGAAGGATTCGAACCTCCGAAGTCTTCTGACAACTGATTTACAGTCAGTCCCCTTTGGCCACTTGGGTAACTGCCCAGATATTATTTTTTGCTGATCACCAACCGACTTATTCCTCAACCAGTGACCACAGAGCCGACGACGAGAATCGAACTCGTAACCTCCCGCTTACAAGGCGGGTGCTCTGCCGATTGAGCTACGTCGGCGGGGGATTAAGCAGGAGGATTATACCAAAACAACCCACAGCGTCAATGATTTATTGCTATTTCATTGAAAATAGATTCGAGGCAATTTCAAACCTTGACAGGTATAACCATTGGAAGTAATATTAGAACGGTTGTTCTAATTATGAATAAGACTAACCATTTTGCCCTGATGATTGATGCATTAACAGAACTTGCTGAAGAAGAGCAGGCGCATCAGACTCCGCCCATGCCTAGCCTGCCGACTTTGAAATCAGTTATCGTGAATGCATCTCCCCTCCCACGTGAAGCTGCCTTCCTCGGGCTAGCGGAAGACGGCTTGCCCGTCCTGTTGAATTTATATGACGCTGTTCCCGGCCCGATCCTCATCTGTGGAGATCAAGCTTGCGGGAAGACAGCACTTCTGCAAATGATCGCCCGCGCCACTGAATTATCACACCCATCACCAGAAGTTCAATACAGTGTTATCACTCAATATCCAAACGAATGGAACAATTTTCAAAACAATCAAAATAACGCAGGGATATATTCCACACAAGATTCCATAGTCAAAGACTTGTTGTACTCACTCGTCACTTGGGCGCATAACAACAAAGGCGATCAACAATCTGTTTTGCTCATCATAGATGATCTCGAAGCTACAACAAAATTGGATCAGAAAACGGAACAGAACCTGCGCTGGCTCCTGTTGCGCGGACCCAGCCGCCGTGTCTGGCCTATTATTACACTCAATGCAAGCCGCGCACAACACATGCAACCCTGGCTTGACTTCTTCCGCACGCGCTTGTTTGGCCGCATAAACGACCCGGCCGATTCGCGATTGGTCACAGGTAACTCAAGCAAAACTCTCGATGGATTGATCGCGGGTTCGGAATATACAATGCAGGAAGGTAATAAATGGCTGAACTTTTGGGCTCCTATCCTTGATTAATGGTATTTAGAGAAAGGAAAATATCATGCACACTGGAATGTTATGGTTCGACAATGACCCGCGTACAACACTAAGCGTAAAGATACAAAAGGCGATGGATTATTACAAGAAAAAGTTTGGGCGCATCCCGGATATTTGTCTTGTCCATCCAAGCATGTTGGGGACCGGCCAAAAGCAATTCGAATTAGGCAAACTCACCATTCGCCCCTACCAACCTGTTATGCCCGGACATCTCTGGATCGGCGTCGAAGATCAAAAATAAAAGCGGGAATATAGTTGGGACTCCAACCCTTCGCCATTCACTATATTCCCGCCGCTATTACCAAACATCCCGCGAATACTGGTCGTGGGATGTTTTTATTTTAAAGGGATATACTGAACGCGGTCACAAACTGAGGTTTTGCCTTATCCAATTTTTGCCACAGAGACCGCAGAGAACTTTGAGGAAAACCTCCTAAAATCTCATTTTTCTCTGCGCGCTCTGTGGCTGATAAAAAGCCCAATTTATGCCCGTGCTTGGTATATAGATTTTTCGCTACCCAATCGCCACCACAAATGCAATTGCCTGACTCTTCGTATGACTCAAACTCACCGACCAACTTGTCAACCTTTTTTCTTTGGCTTTTATTTCCGCGGCACCTGATAGATATAAATGCGGCGTGCGATTCTCGTCACCCCTCACCTCAATATCCAACCAACTGACATCGCCGATGCCGCAGCCTAAGGCTTTTGCCGCAGCCTCTTTGGCCGCGAACCGTGCCGCAAAAGACTCAACTCTTGCTCCACACTCCTGCTGTTCCGCTCCTGTAAAAATGCGCGCAACGAATCGTTCTCCGTGACGATCCATCGCATCACGGATGCGCCCTACTTCAACAATATCAACGCCAGTGGAAAGATTCATGAGAGAAAAGTTACGGTCCCGCTGTTGCAATCACCAGGCGATCCGGGTCAATATATTTGCGCGCCGTCTCCAAAACGTCAGCACGTGTCACAGCGCGCACCAACCCCTCATATCGCTGGTAATAATCCAACCCAAGTTCGTAACGCTCGATATTGATCATCGCGCTGGCTACGCCATTATTTGATTCAAGTGAAAGCGGCAAACGGCCAATGTAGTTTGCCTGACTATCTGCAAGTTCCTCTTTTGTTACACCGCTCTTTATAAATTTACGCAACTCATTTTCGATCAGGCCAATCGCCTTCTTCAAGTTCCTGGGGTTTACGCCCGCGCTCACTTCCCAACTACCGGGGCCAGTCCCAGCATTCAACCCCGATGACGCGTAATATGCAAGACCCGACTTCTCTCGCACCACATCGCCGATGCGCCCCATCATACCAAATTGACCCAGAACCGAATTCCCCAAAGAGGCGGGCAAGTATTCCGGATCCTTTCGCCCCGGTCCGATCATGCCGATCACCAAATCAGATTGTGACTTTCCCGGAAGGG
The DNA here is from genome assembly GCA_016234535.1 of Chloroflexota bacterium. Lineage (GTDB taxonomy): Bacteria > Chloroflexota > Anaerolineae > Anaerolineales > Villigracilaceae > Villigracilis. The sequence goes on along the minus strand of JACRBH010000213.1, from coordinate 5,761 downwards.
TATGGTGATGTCTGACCGTTTTTTTGACAGGTTTATGCGGAGGAAGTGCAGGCGCATCCACCTGACCTGGAACCTGCCAGCCTCCGAGAACACGCTCCACTTCTTCGACAGCTTTCTCAGGCTCGATCGCGCCCACGATTACAATGACCATGCCCCTCGGTCCGAAGTGGAGGCGATGAAATTCCTCCATATCCTTTCTGGTAATGGACTGGATCGTTTCCACGAACCCATCACTGGGCCTGCCATAAGGGTGATCATTAAATAACATGCGGTCAAATGCCATCGCAGCCACATCCGATGTGTCTTGCGCGCGGATGGCAAGACCGGTGAGCAATTGCGCGCGCAGTTTCTCCACTTCATCCGACGGGAAAATTGGCGACTGCAATGACTCGGAGAGCAGGGTGAGCATAAGCGGAATATCCTCAACCAGAGCGCGGCCGCCGAAGCTTACGTTATGAACGCCGGAATCAAACCCCATGCTTGCGCCAACGGATTCAAGTTCGTTATAGATCGCATCGAAGGTGCGGGTTTGAGTGCCGCGCATTAAAGAGGAAGAGACGAAATCCGCGAGGCCAAGTTTTTCATTGGTTTCAAAGATCGCGCCAGCCGGCAAATATCCGCCCATGCTGATGGAGGGACTGTCAAAACTTGAACGCGCAAGGACGGCGATGCCGTTGGAAAGCGTCACACGATAAATATCGTCCGGGCCAGGCAGAGATGGTTTTACAGGCTTTGTTATACGTTTTGCCATTTACGCCTCTGTCCCATTCGGAATGTATGTACCGATCACGCGGCTCTTTGGCTGGAAATATTTCCGGGCCACACGTTGAACATCCTGCGGTGTGACCATTGCCAGCTTATCCAGATAAGTTGTGAACCATTCGTAGGATGAAAACATTTCCGTATATCCCATCCAGAAGGCCTGGTTGGTGATATTCTCGCTGCTATAGGCAAAGACTGCCCGCGCCTGCTTGACCGAGCGCTTGATCTCATCATCGGACACCAGATCGTTTTGTATGTTCTGTATCTCCGCATCCAATGCTGCTATTGCTTCTTCGGGTTTGCGCTTCGGGTGGTTGGTGATGGTGATGCGATAAAGATAGGGATCGACCGTTGCTTCCGACCAGCCGGACACATCCACCGCATATTCCTTATCCACCAACGCGCGGTAGAGCCGTGATGTTTTATAGGAAAGGCCGCTGACCCCGCCCAGCAAACTGTCCAGCACCTGGAGGGGAAAATAATCGGGATGCGTGGCATTTGGAAAGCGATATGCGACCTGAATAAAGGTTGTTTCGCCGGGACCCTCCACAGAAAGACGCACTTCCCCTTTTTGTTCAGGCTCGGGACGGGCAAGCCGCGGCGGAGTTGCTCCTTTTGGAATCCCTTCGAACAATTCCTTGACGCGTTTCAACATGGATCTGGTTTCAAAATCGCCCGCCATCGCCAGTACGGCATTATTTGGGACATAATACGTACGGTAATGTTTGTAAAGATCATCGCGCGTGATGGTATGCAGGTCGGCCATATCACCGATAATCTCGTGGTGATATGGATGGACATGGAATGCTGTATTTTGAACGACTTCTGTCAGGCGGAACATCGGCTCGTTTTCATGTCCTTCGCGCTCAGAGATGATGACCGTGCGTTCCGAGGCGACTTCCTTTTCATGATAGTTGCTGTTCTTCATGCGGTCTGCCTCAAGCCGCAGGGCAAGGTCTATCTTATCGGCCGGCATGGTTTCAAAGTAGCGCGTTGAATCATGCGAGGTGGAGGCATTCCACCTGCCGCCTTCACGTGAAATGGCCTTGTCCAAAATATTCGCGGGGAACTTCTTCGTGCCCTTGAATTGCATGTGTTCAGTCCAATGTGAGATGCCGGTCTTGCCGGTAGGCTCGTCCTTTGAACCGACGCGATACCAGACCCATGATGAGATGATGGGCGCGGTGTGAATCTCTTTTAGCATGACCTTCATGCCATTCTTTAGGGTCACTTGTGTGATCTTATTCGTCATTTAGCTCCAATATTTTCTTCTAAAGTAATTGATGTTATCGCCAAAACAATGCTGCCTTGAGCGGAGCAAAAGACACCTCCGCTGAAATCAGAGGCTCTTCGCTCTCGCAGAATCTGTAACGCGACATTTATGTCGCCTGCAAGCCAAGCGACATAAATGTCGCGCTACGAGAGTCACTTTTGTTTCTTTGGCTTTGAACGGCATTTTGTTCCGCCGTGGTTTTACTCAGAACGACAATGCATAAGGTAAATTATTTACAAACCTGCTGCCCATCCAAATTGAGCGCACTGGGGTTTATCATACAATAGAAAGGTTCCACTACTTTACGCAAGCCGACGAACGGATCATGCAGCTGCGTTTCACTTAAGGGGATATCCACTTCCACATTCAACGAGACGGGTACAGTGGTATCCACAGGGACGGTCAAGTTTAGCACAATGGGGAGGTTCGTCCCCTGCGGCAGGACAATGGTCGTTAACGCTCTTGTTATATTCAAACCGCCGGTCTGTACGGTGACAAGGGCATTATTAATCGTCACATCCTGGCTCAAGACAACATTGGTTTGCTGATTAAGGAGCAGGTCAAACTTGACCGGGATCGTGGCCTGAACAGGAATCGTTCGTGTGATGTGGGCGCGGTCCATTTTCTCGAAGTTTGTATAAAGGCCGCCGAGCAGGCCGCTCCCCATATCTGTAACGCTCTTCACATTGAGTGACGGCATATTTATCCAGGTTACAAAAAGAACAATGGCGAGAATTACATTGACAGAAAGGGAAATGACGCTGGCAATCGTCCAGAAGGCAGGTCCAAAGTTAAACTTAAATCCCTTGAAAGCCCGGGCAGGCCGGGGCGAGGTCGGATCGACTGGCTCAAGAGTCGGTTCAATTTGCTCGACCGGAACATCCTCCCTGACTTTATCATGCGTTAAAAACGCCGCAGCATTATTGCTCTTCCTGGGAAGGCGTGACAGTGGAGAGGGATCGTTTTTAGGTTCGTTGTTCATGGAGACTCCTATTGAAAAAAGCATCAATTAATGATACGTTTTAATATATATTAACACAGATACGCTCAGACAACTTTCCAATTCCTAACGGAGGTTTAATGTATCCATCAGTAACCTTTTTTATCCTTCTCCGACTTGTAGTGTAGTGGTAATTATAAAAGCACTATTAGAATTCCACCTGGCGGCTTGTAAATTGTCGAATAATTCAATATAATCGCACAGTTTTTGTCTGATTTGATGGAGGTAGTGGTGAGTGAAAAAACTTATTCTGTAGCAGTGGTGGGAGCGGGCCCGGCAGGCCTGTTTGGCGCGCGCGAACTGGCCAATCAGGGCGCCCGCGTCGCGCTCTTTAACCGCGATATTAAACCTGGCGGTTTGGCCGAGTACGGTATTTACCCCGAAAAGCATACGATGAAAGAGGGATTAAGAAAACAATTCCGCAACGCATTGGACAACCCCAATCTTGAATACTATGGCAATATCGTTGTGGGGAATAACGGCGATATTACGCTTGATGAATTACGCGAGTTTGGCTTTGACGCGGTCCTGGTCAGCGCGGGCGCGCAGGGAACAAAATGGCTTGGTCTGCCCGGCGAGGATCTTGAAGGCGTGTATCACGCGAAAGAGGTCGTGTATGCCTACAACAACCTCCCGCCCTTCAGCCAGAAGAATTTCCGCTTTGGAAAACGCTGTGCCATCATCGGCGCGGGCAACGTGATGGTGGATATTGCGCGGCATCTCATCAATGTGCAAAAAGTGGATGAGGTCATCGCCGTTGTGCGGCGCGGCCCAAATGAAGTGAATTTCACCAAAGAGGAAATGAAGCATCTGATCTCATATCTGGACTTGGATGAATTCGACAAGGAAATGAAGCGAGTCCAGCCTGCCGTTCAAGCGGTCAATCAGGACCTGGAAGCTGGTCGGCAAAAAATATTGGATTCTCTCGCGAAAGCAGACCCCAAGATCAGCGCAGCGAGATTCCATTTTGACTTCCTCGCCTCCCCCACTGGAATGTTCGGCGAGAACGGCCTGCTGACCCAATTGGAAGTGGAGGATAATATCCTCACTGAACGAGATGGAAAGATCAGTGCGAAAGGGATTGGCAGTAAACGCACGATCAATGTGGACACGGTCATCTTCGCCATCGGCGATAAAGTGGACGAATCCTTTGGCCTGCCGACCGAATGGAATGAGTTCGTTAAAAACAAGGAGCCTCGTTTCCCTGTGGAGGGTGTCTCCTATGAATCCCTGATAGAAGGCGTATTCGTTGGCGGCTGGTCGCGTAAAGCCAGCGAAGGTCTGGTCGGTTATGCGCGCAGGGATGGCACCAACGCAGCCAGAGCGGTCTGGGACTATCTACAGACCAAAGAACCCGCGAATGCCAGCATGGAAAATGTCGCCAAAAGGATGCGGGAACTAAACAAGCCCATCATCCTGAAAGAGGACATCAAACGACTTGAAACAGTTGAGATTGAAGAAGCAAAGAAACGCGGACTGGTCGAATTCAAGTTTGCCAGCAACGAAGAAATGCTGCTGGCGATGGGATTGATCGTGGCAGTAAGGGCGTAGGTTGATGACAAAATCGAGTAGGGAGCGCGAGACTAACCGCTCCCTCTCACACCACTGAGCATGCGGGACCGCACGCTTCGCGGGCGTTTCAATGAGAATAACGTAACTGGTTGTATCGTTCGGTAATACTTTCAAGCCCTGTGCTTCATGTATTATTGGGCTGTGCAACATGTGCCAGGAACTTGTGCCAACTCCTCCTAGCGCCGCCTTCCTTTTGGCGCTCCAAGCTTCACATTTTCCCGATAGCGCGTCATCCCTTCTTCCAGCGCTTCCACTGTAACTGTCTCGGTCTCCGACTAATCCATTCATCCAGATCCTTATATACACTCGGCGTACCTGCCAGTCGGTAGTGTCCCATCCAGCCAATCAGATATCGATTGACCTGACGCATGAGTTCTTCCATTATTCATCAGCCTCCCTATATCCGAAGAGAGAGCGGAAACCCGTGATCCAAGTGCGATTCTCGCTCGCGGTTTGCCGCACCTGTATAGTCCGCAGCCAATGTACCAAGGCGACAACTGGCGGGCCATTGCCTTCTTACCCCGGGAACAACATAAAGCCTTGCAACGAGTCCGCCAGGAACAGAACTCACAAGCATTCTGGCAAAAGTATGCGCAACGCTGTGGAATTGAAGGAACCATCTCCCAAGTTGTCCGCAGGTATGAACTTCGATTTGCTCGCTATATCGGATTAGCAAAAACCAATCTGCAGATGACCGCCACGGCCGCTGCCATCAATCTCAACCGCCTCTTCGACTGGTGGCAGCATCGGTCTCGAGCCCTAACCAGAATTTCGGCGTTTGCAAGACTGGCCCTTCCCCATCCCTCCTAACGCCTGCTTGGGGCCAGGTTTGAATTCGCCAACAGTATCAACCTTTGTATACACACTAAACACGAACGTCCTCTCTTTCGAGAGGACGTTCGGTTATAATACCGTTTCGGATATTATGCCCAGTGCCGAAGGAGGGAATCGAACCCTCATTCCCGTTGGGAACACGATTTTGAGTCGTGCGCGTCTGCCTATTCCGCCACTTCGGCTAATTGGTTGTCGAGCGCCCGCAAGTATAACAAACTCTCACTGATAAGGTCAAGCATGAAACTAGGAATCATAGGATTACCCCAATCTGGAAAAACGACAATTTACAACGCGCTGACTCGCGGCAACACGCCCACCAC
>JACRBH010000209.1 GCA_016234535.1 Chloroflexota bacterium | reverse complement strand
GTGATCAATTGTTGGCGCTTGGCGAACTCTTTTCCCAGTTCTTCAAGAATCTGTTGCTGTTCTTTTTGTAGGTGTTCATACCTTTGCCGGAGTTGCTTGACCAGGTCTTTGGCTTGCGCATGCAAGAATTCCGGGTTCATGACGAACTCATACAATTTCTCCCAGACTTGTATTTCTGCTCGTTTAGCACTCACGGATTTCGGGCATTCCGGCGATCTGAGTTCTTTATGGGGTTGTGGACAGAAATAGGTACTGATCGGGGTTTTGCGCTCCACCCACTCCCCCTTTCGGCTGTTGCGGTGGGTTGCCGTGCGTGCTCGCCAGGTCAGGTTGCAGGCACATTTTAGATGCCCGGATAGCAGGTAATCATTTTGCCTGCGGTGTTTTGGGTAGGTTTTGTTCTCTTCTCGCATCTTTACAAACAACTCATAGATAGGAATATCGATGATGGGGGCAACCGGGATATGGAAGGTCTGCCCTGCACGAGAATATGTTTTGAATCCATAGGCATACTCTCTGGCAGACTTGAGTATAGCCTGAATGCTGGATCGGGACCATTGGATGCGTCGGGGAATACTACTCCCCTTTTGTGGAGCATTGGCGTCGATCAGATGTTTTCGAATTTGCATGAGGGGAGTTTTCTGAATGTACCATTCAAAGATTTGACGTACCCACTTTGCTTCTTCTTCGATAATATGGATATTTTCACCTATGCGAATATAGCCGTATCGATCTTGCCCAGTATTTGCTTTTCCTGCCCTAAGCCGCGCTTTGACTCCCATCTCCATCCGTTCTTTAATACTGTCTAATTCCATTTGGGCTACCCAAGCCCGGATCGGAGCGATCGTGGGATCGAAGTTTTCTTTTGCCAACAGGATTTCGATCTTATAGTCCTGGACGGTTTCCAAGACAGTCAACATGGCTCGTATTCCGCGATACAACCTGTCTTCGCGCCAGGCGAGGAAGACATCGAATTTATCTCTAGCGGCGTCTTTGAGCATGGCTTGCAAAGCAGGGCGATCTGAGCGGCTCCCTGAAGGTTCGACCAGCCTGTTTCCAACTCGATATTTTTCCACGTCCCGATAATTACGAACCACCACTAATCCCTTTTGCTGTGCCAAGCGACGACAATCTGTTTCCTGCTCATTTGGGCTGGATTTTTCGCCCTGGGTTTCGGACGATGTCCGAATGTAGATCACTGCTCTGCGAGACATTTTGGTCACCTTAGTAATCTCTGATTCTTTTCATTCTATGCTCCATCCCTTCCATTCGGTATTTTCACATTTATCGTCGATTACAAATTTGTACAATTACGCAATATAATTGCATATTTGTACAACCCGATCCGCTAACAGGTGCAAAATCCAGCGGGTATATCCTTCTGGCGGTGAGTTCCTTGTGTTAATGATAATAAAAATGCCAACCCGTTACTGATTGGCATTTTCCAATTTACGATAGGTATCTAATAAACTGATCAGGATCTCGTCAGTAAAGGTATGCATCCTTGAATAGATATCAGTCGCGCGTCTGGTTGGCACGTTCGCTTCGCTATAAACCTTGATGACCGATTCGACCAGTGTATCTCGAAAGAACAGGAATGCCCTCGCCGCATCCACGTAACTCAGATTATACCTACGCGCGCGTGACGCATATTCGTATCCGATGGCATAAGCTTCGGAGGCGGCTTCCTCGCCATTGGTTGCAGTATAGGTCATCAAACCCTGGAATAACGAACGTGCGCTCATGCGATACTGGGCACGCGCGTCCTCATCCAATTTTTGATACCAGGCTTCTTCCTGAAGCCGTCCTTCAGAGATCTGCATACGGACGTTCTTCACGACCTCATTCATCATCCCCTCAGGTTCAATCGTCTCTTTTTTGGACTTTGAATTTGATTCCGCCCAAAGGAGAATCTCTCCACGCTTATAGCTGCGATGCCCGCCTTGCGTCTTGTGAACAGGGATTGCGCCTTTATCCGACCAAAGCCGAATCGTGCTCGGATGTACTCCAAGCAGTTTTGCCGTATCACTGAGGGAAAGCCATTCGTCTGTCATTTCATTTCCTGTGGCGTGGAGTAAACCTCCAAGATTCCGAAATTTAATTTGCGGTGATCGCCACTTTTTCTGTGAACTCTGGTTCATGTGCCTGCTTTTGGAAAGCAGACACGTCAATGCGATAGAGCATGACCGACGCTATGAGTATCATCAAGGCTTCAATGCCGAAGACGACAAGGTAGCCATGCAGCGCGTCGCCAGTGATCTTTGTCGCCACGTCTGCAACGATGCCTGCCATGAGCAAACCAATGAGGCGGGAGAGTCCGTTCGAAAAGCCCCATGCCCCAATGTAGAGTCCCACCTTTTCAGGGACAGTGAGGTCAAACATGAGCGAGAGATTGGCGATGGTGGAGATGCCTGTGCCGAATCCCAGCAGGGTGATGCCGAGGTAGAAAGCGGTCAGGCTGACGGTGAGTCCGCTGATGACGATGATGATGAATCCGATCAGTACGCCGAGGTTGCCCGATTGGGCGATATATTTCTTGTTGACACGCCCATCGAGAATCCCTGCGACGATGAAAGCGATTAACGTGAAGGTGTAAGTGATGGATACGATGCGGGATGTCTGTTCGAGAGTCATGCCGAAGGCTTGAGCGCCGAAAGGTTCGAGCAGAACATCCTGACCAAGGATGGCGGCCAGGAGTAGCAATAAGTAGACGAAGAATAGCTTTGCGATGGGATTGGCTGTGATGGCGGAGGTCATCTGCTTGATAGTGTAGATGTCCGCTTTGGTGGTTAAAGAGGAACTATCGAAGCGTGGTTCAAGCTTGATGAGGCTGAGCAGACCCAGGGTCAGGGCTGAGGCGGCGACGATGAGGAAGGTGCGTTCAAGGACGACAGGGTCATACGTCGGCACCATGCGACTGAGGCTGATGCCGGTTGCAATCAAACCGATGACCATGACCGTGAACATCGTCGCGATTGTCTTGCCACGTTCCTTTTCGCCTGAGAGTTCGGAGGCGAGGGAGAGATACGAGACTGCGGAGAGGTTATAGCCCATACCCCACGCGCCGAATGCGAACACGCCGACGATGATGCCAAGCGTGAGGTTCTGACTCATGAGGATGGCAACTTGCGGCGAAACAGCGACACCGACAACACAGAGGATAAGTCCTAACAGGATGTATGGCGTGCGGCGGTAGCCGAAGAGGGGATGACGGTCTGAGAAGGAGCCTATGGCGACTTGAATGGGAGAAAGTAAATAGGGAAAGATAGCAAGGAGCGTGAAGAGGGTTTTGGAAATGCCGAGGTCGAAGATCATGACTCGGTTGAGAGTACTGTTAATGGGCACGAGCGTCATAGCGACGGCGGTGTGGATGAGGGCAAGTTGGAGGCGTTTGAGATACATGTGATAGTTGAGTAGATTATGAGTTGAATGGTTAGTAGTCGGTTTGTAGATAATTGATTTTTTGCACAATTTAAGGACGTTGGGAACGTCCTTAAATTTGCCAGATTAAATTGTATACTCAATCTTGCGTAAGACAATGTAGATTTGCTTAGAATTTCACTAGAATTTTGTGAGCAGATAATTCCCAACAAATATTATGACGTATACACGGATGGCTTGCCATTAAACCGTGCATTCGTTGAATGCATCATGGATTTGAGAATGTTATGAACCGCTCACGCATCTCAATCCGCGAGTTGGCATCAAGACTGCTAGCGGCACATCCATCCTACAACTAGTGGGACGTGGTGCAAGCGCGTCAACGCCGCAATCCATATTTCAGCGCAAACCAAAAGCAACATTCTCGAACACGGTCAATGGGGGGAACAAGGTATGATCCTGAAAGACCCTACCAACACCGCGTTGTTCAGGCGAAATAAAAACCGAGTCTCACGCAACGATGCAGGCGTTCAAACCGATAAGATCTGAGTCGAGCGGTTCGAGTCTCCCGATGAGGCGCAGGGTGATTGGTTCTACTTGAGTCTTTTGTAGGATCCCATGAGCATGTATCCATACCCATTATCCAAACCGTATCGAATTAGGAAATCATGACATTCTTCTAATTCTTCAAGATGAAAATCATAAATCTATAAAACTAATTTCTCCACAATAAGCATATGATTAAATAATTTAGAATTCCTAATCCATTGCTAAGAAAATAGTTTGCAAAACTCTCTAGCCCCATCCGCCTTTAGATAATACAGTTGAAACATTCATTATCAAAAGCGGCTGGTCAATGCACATTTACTGCCTCGGTCTCAATCACACCACCACATCCATTGAACTTCGTGAGCAATTCTCGCTCAGCGAAGATGCGATCCGTTCCACACTAGCCCGCCTGGCATGCGGGCATCTCGCCACATCGATCACCGAACTGGTCATCATCTCCACTTGTAATCGTACCGAACTCTACGCCGCCTCCAGTCACATGGCAATTGCCGAACTGGAGGCTTTTTTGTCGGATGCGTGTGGTGTACCAGCAACACAATTTCATGCCCATGCCTATCGCTACGAAGATCTCGATGTCGTCCACCACCTCTTTGAGGTTGCTGCAGGGCTTGACTCACTCGTCATCGGTGAACCACAGATTTTAGGGCAGATCGTCCGCTCGTTGGAACTCTCCCGCGGACAGAACATGACGGGGCCGGTATTGAACCGCCTCTTCCAATCTGCCATTCATGCAGGGAAGCGCGCCCGCACGGAAACGGGGATTAGCCGCAATCCCGCTTCGGTGTCATCGCTTGCCGCGTCGCTGGCGGAACGGGTCGTTCATCCCATTGCTGAAGCGCAGGTGGTCATCCTCGGCGCAGGGGAAATGGCGGAATTGGCAGTGGAAGCCCTGCGCAAGCGTGGAGCGAACCGCATCCTGGTTGTCAATCGCACCCTCGAACGCGCCCATTCCATCGCAGATCGCTGGGAGGCACAAATCACAACCTTTGAAAATCTTGATTCTGCGCTGGAGTCTGCCGATATTCTGATCTCCTCCACAGGCGCGCCGCACATGATGCTGTCTGCCGAAATGGTCAAACAGGCCATGCAAGCGCGTGCGCAACGTCCATTGGTGCTGATCGATATTGCTGTGCCACGCGACATTGACCCCGATGCGGTGAACATCCCCCACGTCAAATTGTATGATATCGATAACTTGAATGAAAAACTCGAAGGCGCGCTTGCTGAACGCATGTCAGAAGTGCCACAAGTTAAATCCATTCTCGATGAAGAAATTAAAGAATTTACTGAATACCTGAAATCACTCGAGATGATTCCGATCATCTCCGATATTCGCCAGCAGGCTGAAAGCATCCGCAAGGAAATGCTCGAAAAAACATTGCGCCGCCTGCCCGACCTGACCGAAGCCGAACGCACCCGCATCGAAGCCATGACCCAGGCGCTGGTCAAGCAAATTTTGCACGCACCCACCAACCGTCTGCGTGCCGAAGCGTCCTGTCCACATGCGCCCGAATATGCCGCCGTCGCCCGCACCTTGTTCGGTCTGCAAAGCGAAGGCTTGTGCGGTTTCTCGGGTCAAGCCTGCCCCATTTCAAATGCTGCTGATTAGGGAAACATGAAACTTACTTTCGCCACCCGCCCCTCCGCCCTCGCCCGTTGGCAAACCCAATGGGTTATCAATACCCTGCAAAATATTCATCCCAATCTTGAATGCGAAGAAAAGGTCATTACCACGCAAGGCGACAAAATTCTTGACAAGCCTTTGCCCGAGATTGGCGGCAAAGGACTCTTCACACAGGAACTTGAATCCGAATTATTGAATGGAACAGTCCATTGCGCGGTTCATTCACTCAAGGATCTGCCTGTTGAAAACCCCGCAGGATTAACCATTGGATGTATTCCCGCCCGTGCGGAAGTGCGTGATGCGTTGATCTCACGCGATGGATACATCCTTGCAACTCTTCCAAACGGCGCGTCAGTCGGGACCTCAAGCCTGCGCCGCGCTGCCCAGATCCTTTCCCTCCGCCCAGACATTAAGACCGAGTCCCTGCGTGGCAACGTGGATACCCGCCTGCGTAAAGCCCTGGACGGTCAATACGACGCCATCATCCTTGCAGGTGCAGGGTTGACTCGTTTGGGTCTGGACTCTCACGTCACTGAATGGCTCTCGCTGGAAGTGATGCTCCCTGCGCCTGGACAGGGCGCACTCGCGGTCCAATGCCGCACAGAAGACACAACTACTCTTGAATTGCTCTCCGTACTTGAAGATGAAGCCACGCGAAAAGCGGTCACGGCGGAACGGGTATTTTTGCAGGGGTTAGGCGGCGGCTGTGCCGTACCTGTGGCGGCGTTCGCCGAAGTGAACAGCCAACAGTCATCAATAATTAGTCTTACTGGTTTGGTAATTTCTGAAGATGGAAGGAAAGCAGTGAAAGTCACAGGTCAAGGCACAAACCCGATTCATCTTGGAAATGAACTCGCGCAAAAAGCAATTCAACAAGGCGCAAACGAAATCCTAAAACTGATCACTGCCCGCTGATAACTGGTCGCTATGAAAATCCTCATCACCCGCCCCCGCGCCCAAGCTGATGACTTCGCAGAAAAACTGCGTTCTGCGGGCTTCGAACCGATCTTTTTCCCAGTCATCGAAATCCAATCCATTGAAAATAATGTTGCATTGGAACTTGCTCTTGAGAAATTGAACTGCTATGAATGGGTGGTATTCACATCGGTCAATGCTGTGGACGTTGTGTTTGATGAGTATTCCGTCTTCATTTTGAAAGAGAACACGGGCGTGAAGTTCGCCGCCATCGGACCAAAAACCGCCGAGGCGTTACGCAAATACAGCATCGAACCAGACTTTGTCCCTGAAGAATATGTTGCAGAAGCCATCCTGCCCGGGCTGGGGAACTTACAAGGCAAGTGGGTCTTACTCCCACGCGCAGAAATTGCACGAAAAGCATTGCCTGAAGGAATTGTGGATGCTGGCGGAATCGCTCACGAGATTGCAGTTTATAAAACCTTGCCCACTGATCCTGATCCCGAAGGAATCGCCGTGTTGAAATCAGGTGTGGATGTTGTGACCTTGACCAGTCCTTCCACTGTCCAAAATTTCGTTGCAATCTGCAAACAAAACGGACTCGATCCATTGAACCTTCCAAACAACCCATTATTCGCCTGCATTGGTCCCATCACCGAGCAAGCAGCAAAAGAGGAAGCGTTGGCCGAACTTGTCGTTGCGAAAGAATATACAACCGAAGGGTTGCTGGAAGTCATTACTAATTTGGAGGCATCATGACTTTACATGAACTGGAGACTCGAAATCGTCTATCGTCGACACTTGCACCTGGCGCAAGTGCAGGTGTCGTCCATCGTCCGCGCAGATTGCGTGCAAACCCCGCCATCCGCGCGATGGTACGGGAGACCGAACTCAACGCGCGCGATTTTATCTACCCGCTATTTGTGCGGCATGGAACGGGACGAACTGCCATAGGCTCGATGCCGGGCGTGTATCAACTGTCCGTGGCGGAAGCGGTTCGAGAAGCAGAAGCAGCTGCAAAGTCGGGTGTGAGCGCAGTCATCCTGTTTGGAATACCAAAAGAAAAAGATCCGATCGGGCTGGAGAACTTTGCAGAAGATGGAATTGTCCAACAGGCGATTCGCGCGATCAAGAAGGAAATCCCAGAGATGGTGGTGGTGACGGATGTGTGCCTGTGCGAATACACCGATCACGGGCATTGCGGTATTTTGAACACAGGCGAGCATTTTCATGCAGGTTTGCCCGAGGGATACGTGTTAAACGATCCGACGCTGGATGTGCTGGCGAAGGTAGCAATCTCGCACGCCGAGTGCGGTGCAGATATTGTTGCGCCATCGGGGATGATGGATGGCATGGTGGCGTTCATTCGTGAAGGGTTGGATGGCGCTGGGTATGAGAACCTACCCATCATGTCGTATGCCGTGAAGTATGCGTCGTCATTTTATGGACCGTTCCGCGATGCGGCGGAAGGTGCGCCGAAATTTGGCGATAGAAAATCTCATCAGATGGACCCTGCCAATGTGCGCGAGGCTCTGCGCGAAGCCGCCCTGGACGTGCAAGAAGGCGCGGATATGTTAATGGTGAAGCCTGCACTGGCATATCTCGATGTCATTCGTGTGGTAAAGGATGCGTATCCTGAGTTGCCGATGGCGGCATACAACGTCAGTGGTGAGTATTCGATGATTAAAGCCGCTGCCGCGAATGGCTGGGTGGATGAAGTGAAGATCACACTCGAAATGCTCACGTCCATCAAGCGCGCAGGCGCGGATGTCATCATTACCTATCACGCCGTGGATGCGGCGAAGTGGTTGAAATAAAAGGAAAAAAACATGTCATTGGAAAACCTAACTCCTCGCGCCGCATCTGAACGAACGATGCACAACGAACGCATGGTACATGCCGATTTCAATATGGCGCCCTTCACCATCGCCTGGGAAGTGACGCGCGCCTGTGCATATGCCTGTGTCCATTGCCGTGCAGATGCACTTCATATCCCCGACTCGAATGAATTGAATACAGAAGAGTCCTTGCGCCTAATCGACCGCCTGGCTGAATTCGGTTCGCCGATCTTAATCTTCACGGGTGGCGACCCGATGATGCGCAAAGACCTGCACGAACTGATCGCGCATGCCACGCAAAAAGGTCTGCGTTGTTCATTGACCCCAACCGCCACTGCACTGCCAACAACCGCACGGCTTGAGAAGGTGCGCGATGCGGGTATTCGCCGAATTGCGCTCTCACTGGATGCACCCAGCGCAGAGATCCACGATAATTTTCGGCAGGTGGCTGGCTCATGGCAGCGCACGATGGATATTTTGCACCGTGCTCAGGAGATCGGGATTAGTGTGCAGGTGAATACAACCATCTCAAAACATAATGTCGATATTCTTGATGAAATGGTGCCGTTCATTCAGGAAGTAGGTGCGGTGCAATGGTCGTTGTTCTTCCTTGTGCCGACTGGGCGTGCCCAAGTCAAAAATATGATCTCCGCTGAAGAACACGAGCGTACTTTCAATTGGCTGTATGACCTTTCCAAGACTGCGCCATTTGACATTAAATCCACGGCTGCGCCGATGTATCGTCGTGTTGCCATCGAACGCAAACGCGCGGAACAGGGCGGCGATACGTCGGTCACTTTTCAGGGCGCTGGTTTTCAATACGCGGACGGACTCAATCGCCCGACACGTGGCGTCAATGATGGAAACGGTTTCCTGTTTATTTCCCATGTGGGCGATATTCAACCTTCTGGCTTCCTGCCGCTCACCGCAGGCAACGTTCGCACAGATGATGTAATCGATGTATACCGCAACTCACAGCTATTCACCGACCTGCGTACTCCCGACAAAATTAAAGGACGCTGCGGCATCTGCGAATACCGCGATGTATGCGGCGGTCAGCGCGGACGCGCGTACGGCGTGACTGGAGATTATCTTGAATCCGACCCAGCCTGTTTATATATTCCCCAAGGAGCGTAAATGACCACGGAGACGACCGAACAATCTCTACGCACGTTCAACCACTACTCTTTATTTTCCTTCAAGGATGCTTACTGGTCATTGAGCGTGGATGAACGTGCGAACTTCCACAAAAACTGGCTGGCAGCATTACGCGCGTCCGCTCAAAAAGTGGACCTGTTTCAAAGTACGGAGCATGATGTAGACCTGATCATCTGGTCTGCCTTAACGGTAAAAGACAATCAGGATGCCGCCACTTTCTTTGAGAAATTCGCAAAGGCGCTGGCTCCCTATCGTCACCTGATCGAACAAAAAGATTCCCTGTGGGGCTTTACGCGTCCGTCTCAGTATTCGAAGGCACGCTCCAAACAGGAGATCGATCCATTCTCGGACGAGCACAAGCCTTATCTCATCATCTATCCATTCTCCAAAACGACCGAATGGTATTTGATGAGCCGCGAGGCGCGTCAGGGCATGATGAACGAGCATATCCGTATTGGGAAACAATACGAAGACATCAGCCAATTGCTTCTTTATTCCTTTGGTTTGCAAAATCAGGAATTCGTCGTAGTGTACGAGACCGATGACCTGACCCGCTTCTCTGACCTGGTCAACGAGTTGCGCGACACCGAAGCGCGCCGCTACACCCTGCGTGACACGCCCTTGCATACTGCGATCTATCACCCCGCTGAAGAGACCCTTGCCTTATGGAAATGAACAGCCGTTTTTTACTAGCCTGCCACCGCAAACCTGTTGACGCAACTCCCGTGTGGTTCATGCGCCAGGCAGGACGTTACATGCCTGAATACCGCGCCATCCGTGAGAAGTATTCACTGCTCGAAATTTGTTACCAGCCCGAGCTTGCCGCCGAGGTGACACTTCAGCCTGTCCGCGCTTTTGGGGTGGATGCGGCGATCCTCTTCGCTGATATTCTGCTTCCCGCCATTCCGCTCGGTGTTGGGCTTGAGTTTGCCAAGGGTGAAGGTCCCGTGTTGCAGAATCCTGTCCGCACGATGGACGATGTCAGGGCGTTGAAACCCGTCAACGCAGAAACAGATCTCGGCTATGTGATGGAAGCGATCCGCATCCTGCGCAGGGAACTCACGGACACTCCGCTGATCGGTTTTTGCGGCGCGCCATTCACGGTCGCGTCCTACATCATCGAAGGCGGTTCGTCGCGCGAATTCCTCAAGACCAAAACGATGATGTATTCCGCGCCTGATGTTTTCCATGCCTTGATGGATAAACTTGCGGATGTCTTCAGCGATTACCTCACGGCGCAGATTCGCGCGGGGGCGCAGGCAGTGCAGGTCTTTGATTCGTGGGTCGGCGCGCTCAGCCCATCGGATTATGAAACCTTCGTGTTGCCATATTCGCAAAAATTACTCAAAGCCGCACAAGCGATGAACGTACCTGTCATCCATTTTGGGACGAACACAACAACGCTCCTCCCGTTGATGAAACGTGCGGGCGGGGATGTGATCGGACTCGACTGGCGCATCCCGCTTGACGACGGCTGGTCGCTGCTCGGTGATGATGTCGCTGTTCAAGGGAATCTTGATCCCATCACGCTCTTCGCGCCTCTCCCTGAACTCAAAGCACGTGTGCATGACGTTCTGCGCCGCGCGAATGGCAGACCTGGACACATCTTTAATCTCGGACACGGGATCCTGCAGCATACGCCGGTGGATAGTGTCAAAGCGGTTGTGGATATGGTGCATGAATTTTCTTCTGAGAAGGCGGAGGTCTGATGAATTGGCTTGGTCTCATTGCTGCCGCCACTGCTTTCCTGAGTATATGGGTCGGTCATGTGGCGGTCCGTAAAATCGAAGCTTCCTCACGGACGATTTGGATTCCAACGCTGGCGGCGATTGTCCTGGGTGTTTTGCTGGAATATCTCTCATTGATCATGGACAACCTGTTGTTGAAGACTGCCTTCGGCATCACAGGTATCACTCTTCTGTGGGATGCGCTTGAATTCACACGGCAGGAAAACCGCGTCAAACATGGACATGCTCCCGCCAATCCAAACAACCCGCGCCATGCCCGAATTCTCAAAGAACATCCCTCTGCGACGACGGTTGACCTGCTCAATCGCGAACCAACGGGCTCACAGATCACTGGACAGCGAACACCATGAACGCTTTTGGATTGATCATCGGTATTGCGACTCTGCTTATCATCGGACTGGGGTTTCCACTTGTCATCCGTGGCGAAAGATACTTAGGTTATCTGTGGTGGCCCTACATGATGGGTCTGGGTTTTCTCATCGTGTTTGCCTCCCTCTTCATTTCATCGGATTGGTTGTCTGTTGTCGTTGGCGTACTGGGTGCAACCTTCGTCTGGGGCTCGACTGAACTTAAGGAGCAGGCTGTCCGTGCGGAGTTGGGCTGGTTTCCTTTCAACGCAAACAAGATAAAACCGCCCTTTGAAGAAATCATTAGGAAATGGAAGGCTCCTCATCTATGATCGGATTATTGGTAATGGCATATGGGGGTCCTGACAAACTGGAGGATGTTGAGCCATACCTCCTGGATGTCCGTGGCTATCGTCCCACTTCACAGGAGATCATCCATGAAGTGCGCGAACGCTACCGCGAGATCGGTGGACGCTCCCCCATTCTGGAGCAAACCCAAGCGCAGGCAGATGCGCTTGAGTCTGTATTGAACAAGAATGGCGGTCAATTCAAAGTCTACATCGGAATGCGTCACTGGCATCCTTTCATCAAGGATGTGTTGGCAGAGATGCAAGCACAGGGAATCGAAAAAGCGGTGGGGCTGGTGATGGCTCCGCATTATTCGCGCATGAGCATCGGCGCGTATTACCAGCGGCTCGAAGAAGCCAATTCGCCCATAGCCATTTCACGCATTGAAAACTGGCATTTGGATGCGGGATACATCAACGCACTTGCAGGGCGCGTGCATGATGCGCTTCAACCCTTCCCTGAAGAAGTCCGCGCGGAGGTTCCCGTCATCTTCACCGCGCATAGCCTGCCCGAAAAGATTTTGGAATGGGACGATCCCTATCCTACGCAACTGCGTGAAACAGTCGCGACTGTGATGGAAAAACTCGGCTCACAGCCGCATGAATTTGCCTATCAATCCGCCGCCATTTCCACCATCCCTTGGCTCGGACCCGACGCAGGCGAAGTGATCGAACGCCTTGTGGCGGAAGGCAAAAAACATATTTTGCTTTGCCCGATCGGGTTCGTTTGCGAGCATGTTGAGATCCTGTACGACATTGACATTGTTTATCAAAAATTAGCCAAATCGCTCAATATTCAACTTGAACGCATTGAGATGCTCAACGCTGCACCAGAGATGATCGATGGGCTGGCAGGCTTGATCCGCGAAAAGGCGAAGGAAGCGGGCTGGCTATGAAGCGAATCATCGTCGTCGGCGGCGGCATCGCAGGTCTTTCCGCTGCTTATTATGCACAGAAAAATATCCCTAACGCACACATCACCCTGATTGAGTCCGCTTCATACTGGGGCGGCAAGATCACCACAGACCGTGTTGCTTTTGAGGATGGTCAATTCATCATCGAAGGCGGCCCCGATACCTTTCTCGCCAGTAAACCCTGGGGCGTGGCGCTGTGCAAGGAACTCGGTCTTGGCGAACGCTTGCATGGCACGAATCAAAACAAAAAGAACACTTATGTTCTCAACAAAGGTCGCCTGCTCCCGTTGCCCGAAGGTCTCGCCAGGATGATTCCCTCGGACATCCCCTCCATCCTGCGCTCACGTCTGATTTCATGGTTTGGCAAAACCCGCATGGGACTAGACCTTCTCCTTCCGCCGCATCGCCTCAACCCCGATAAAACTGGGGCAGGCGGCGATGAATCTCTCGGCTCGTTTGTCAGCCGTCGGTTGGGGCGCGAGGCGTATCAGAATCTGATCGAACCGCTCATGTCTGGCATCTACGCGGGCGACGGCGATCAACTTAGTCTCGCATCCACTTTCCCATATTTGCGTGACCTTGAAATTAAGCATGGAAGCCTCGCGCGCGGTGCAATCGAAATGCGCAAAAAGATGAACGCCAACGGACAAAAGATTCAAGGTTCGCGCTCCGCGTTTCTTACACCCACAACAGGGCTGGCTGAAATTGTCGAAGCATTGCTCAAAAGTCTAAAGCCAAAAGTCGATCTGAGGCTCAACACACGCGTTACCCGTATCACTCGTTCTGACCCTCGACTTTCGACCTTTGACCTTGAATTTGATACAGGTGAGACGCTTACAACAGATACGTTGATTTTGGCAACCCCCGCCTACACCAGCGGACAACTGCTCGCCTCTTTCGACCCCGAGTTTGCTTCAACCCTTCAAAGCATTCCCTACGCCTCGACCGCCACTGTCTCTCTTGCCTACCGTTTGAGTGATGTTCCCCGTGATCTCGACGGCTACGGCTATGTCATCCCGCGCCGCGAAGGACGCAAAGCCCTTGCCTGCACATGGACCTCTACCAAATTTCCGCACCGTGCGCCTGAAGGCTATGCCCTCATTCGCGTTTTCGTTGGTCGCGCAGGGCAGGATATTCCGTGGGGTGAGGGCGAATTGCTTGATGTGGCAAAGGAAGAATTGAATTCGACACTTGGGATCACTGCCGAACCGCTTGTCTTGCGTGTCTTCATGTGGGACAAAGCCATGCCGCAATACAACCTCGGTCATCCCGAAATTCTCAAACGCATTGACACCGCACTCGAAAAACATCCTGGCTTGGCGTTGGCTGGCAATGGGTATCGCGGCATTGGCATCCCTGACTGTATTCATTCCGGTGAATTGGCGGTTGAGCGCGTTCTCAAGTTTTCACATTCAAACGTTGAAACATCCCAACCTGCCGACCTGTAAATCTTTTTTCGGAGTCAAATATGAACATTGATAAATCAATTGCATTGTTTCAAGAAGCACAGACATTATTTCCTGGCGGTGTAAACTCACCCGTACGTGCCTTCCGTGCCGTGGGCGGACAACCGCTCTTCATCCAGCGCGGCGAAGGTCCATATCTCTTCGATGTGGACGGTAACCGCTATATTGACTACGTCCTTTCGTGGGGACCGCTCATCTCGGGGCATGCACATCCTGATGTGGTGAAAGCCATCCAGGAAGCGGCACTGATGGGAACATCCTATGGCGCGCCGAGTCCGTTGGAAATTGAACTGGCAAAGAGCATCATGGAGTTCATTCCAAACATCGAGATGATCCGTTTTGTCAATTCGGGCACGGAAGCGACCATGTCCGCGCTGAGGCTGGCGCGTGCGTACACCAAGCGTGAAAAGATCATCAAGTTCGATGGCTGTTACCACGGCCACGCGGATATGTTGTTAGTGCAGGCAGGTTCAGGTGTGGCGACTTTGGGTTTACCCGATTCCCCTGGTGTGCCAAGTGCGGTCGCTGCAGACACGTTGGTCGCATACTTCAATGACCTTGAGTCTGTTGAAGCCTTGTTCAAAAAATATCCTGACAAGATCGCAGGCATCATTGTTGAGCCTGTGGCTGGCAATATGGGTGTTGTCCCACCGCAGCCCGGCTTCCTTGAAGGGCTTCGCAAACTGACTACTGAATACGGCGCAGTCTTGATCTTTGATGAAGTGATGACAGGCTTCCGCGTTCACAAAGGTGGCGCGCAGACGTTGTATAACATCAAACCAGATCTGACCACGCTGGGTAAGGTCATCGGCGGCGGGCTCCCTGTTGGTGCATATGGTGGCAAGAAGGAGATCATGCAAATGGTCGCGCCGCTTGGACCGATGTACCAAGCGGGAACGCTTTCGGGAAACCCGTTGGCGATGAGCGCTGGGATTGCGGCATTGAGTCTAATTTGGAGAGAGGAAGTGTGGATGAAACTGGAACAGGCTGCGGCTAGGTTGGAAGCGGGTGTCGCGTCCGCGGCAAAACAGGTGGGGATTCCCATCCAACAGACGCGGGTCGGCACCATGTTCACGACCTTCTTTAGTGAGACCAAGCCTGTTGGCTGGAATACGGTCAAAGTGGCGGATAAGGTTCAGTTCGGGAAGTTCTTCCAAAAGATGTTCGCAAATGGTGTTTATCTTGCACCGTCGCAGTTTGAGGCAGGGTTTATTTCAACCCTGCATACAGATGAGATCATTGATAGAACAATTGAAGCAGTAGTGGAGGCATTTCGCACATGGTAACCGATGAGAAAATTTACAACGCCGCATGGTTGCGTTATCGTTTGGGGAGTGTATTCATTTGGTTAGGCGTGCTGGTGTGGGCGCCGTTCATCATCTTGCGCATCATGGGAGAACAACCTTCGATGAGCCTGTATCTGCCGATTCATCTTTTGGGCGTGATGGGTGGTTCGCGTCTGCGTGCTTTTGCCCGCAAAGAATTGGGGATTCCGAAGCCCCAAAAGACTCGCTTGCAGTTGCTTGGGCATGGGGTGATCTGGGCGGGAATCTTGGTCTGGGCGCCGTATTATTATTTGAAGGTAGTCCTTGGTCAGCCCGTGGATGTGATGGATTATCTGCCACTTCATTTGGTCGGCGTGTTTGGCGGGGTTGGATTATTGGGCGTTAATATGTGGTTATCAAAAAAGACAAGATGATATTGGGTGAATTTGGCACTTTATGCCCATTTATCATATGTGTTCTGGTACAAGACATTATTGATGAAATACCAATCCAAATGGTAACTACAAAACCAATGAAGACGCCTCTGCATTCACAGAGACGTCTTCATTTTCACTTATTGAACCTCTACGCCTGCCAGATTTAGGCAAAACAAGCCTTGCGGTCACCATATACGGTGTTCCTTTATAACAACAGAGCGAAGACTAAATTGAAACGACCAAAAGTCGATAACTAACTCATTACCAAGGAAGTAGTCACTCATTGCTTAGAACGACTCATTCCTTGACGACAGGGTAGCGACACCAGGACATCAATCCTACTAAAATTGGATCCGTTGAAGTCAAAACTGCCAATTTTCCGCCTCACAACCGCAATCGAATCTGTCCGGCGGGGTACATATCTGGTATACGGGTATAAGTTTCGACCCACATTGAACCACATTTAATACATACCACACCCTGCTCCCATAATCGATCATGCCACACTTCCCGGTCACCTAAGTCGGGAAGTGTGCATTTAATATGAAAAACGCCTTGATAATCCATTCTCTTTTGAGGGATTATCAAGGCGTTATCCTTTTCAAATGAGATTACGCGCTTGGAAGCTGCTCGCTACAGCCGAACTACAATTTCACCATCATTCGGAAAATCCAGTAATTGTTTACTCACTGCCAGATCCATGATTTTGGCTCGAAATTCCACCTGAATATTCCGTTTGCTATCGATCCTCGCTTCGGCTACCAGCTCATCAACCAGTTGCTTTTTCAACAAAAAGACATGATATTGCTCTTCGGGAGTCGTGGGAATAGCGCTATTCAATTCTTCGATCCCTGCCTGAAGATCCGCCACATACTCCTTGACTTTTTCTTCCCAATCCAACCTGGCATAGGTGTCTACCTCTTGTTCCAGAGCTGTCAGTCTGCGCTTCAATCGCTCTTCTACTTCATACAGTTCGCGCATCCGCGCATCAAATTCGGCATCTGCCCTCATTTTTTTGCGGGCTTCCGTGATCACTTGCTGACGCTTGACGAACTCTTTTTCCAGTTCTTCAAGAATCTGCTGCTGTTCTTTTTGCAGGTGTTCATGTTTTTGCTGGAGTTGCTTGACCAGGTCTTTGCCTTGCGCAAGCAAGAATTCCGGGTTCATGGCGAACTCATACAATTTCCCCCAGACCTGCGTTTCTGCACGTTTGGCGCTCACGGATTTGGGACATTCTGGCGGTCTAAGTTCTTTATGGGGTTGTGGACAGAAATAGGTACTGATCGGGGTTTTGCGCTCCACCCACTCCCTCTTGCGGCTGTTGCGGTGGGTTGCTGTGCGTGCTCGCCAGGTCAGGTTGCAGGCGCAGCTCAAGTGTCCGGCTAGAAAATCTTTTCATTTATAATCAATCGCATGAAACTCCTTGCGACCAAGCTCCAGCCGCCAGTATTGCCCAAACATTTTTTATCTCGTCCACGTTTGTTAGGGATATTGAGCGAAGTTAAGAATCATAAACTCTCTCTTTTATCTGCGCCAACAGGTTATGGAAAGACATCGTTGGTGCGTGAGTGGGTTTCTAAAACAGATTTACGGATTGCGTGGTTTACGGTTGATAAAAGGGATAATGAACTCAATCGTTTTCTGGCGTATATTTCAGAAGCTATTTGGGGGATATTGCCCGAACAAGATGAGCATTTGGTTGCGCCTCTCCCCGTTCAGGGGACAGAATCAGTGGAGCTATACCTTACTTCGCTGATCAACCAAATTGCGGGATTCGATGGCGCAGTGGTATTGATCTTGAATGATTATGAAAGCATCAAGTCGACTGAATGTCATGCCGCTGTGGAATTTTTCGTTGAGTATGCCCCTGAAAATTTGAGCCTTATTCTACTTTCCCGCCTTGACCCTCCCCTGCCTTTGGCACGTTGGCGGGCACGAGGTGAATTACTTGAAATTCGTACCGATGTGCTGCGCTTTTCTTTCAATGAGATCAGTGAATTTTTCGTTAAATTTGTGGGCATTGAAATGACGCCCGAAGAGATCAAAGTTATCGAAGCACGCACACAAGGTTGGGCTGCCAGCTTGCATCTTTTATCCTTGTCAATGCATTCTTTATCTTATAAGGAGCGCTTCTTTCAAGCCTTGGATGATAGTCTAAGCCACATCATTGATTTTTTGGCAGATGAGGTCTTATCTCAGCTTCCCGATGAAACGCGGTGCTTTCTTTATCAAATCTCTATTTTAAATCGTTTTACAGGGAGTTTATGTAATGCTGTAACGAAAAACTCACATAGCGAAGATATCTTACGAGATCTTGAACGGCATAATCTTTTTATCGAACATCTTGATGAGGATCGGCGATGGTATCACTTTCATCCTTTGTTTTCAGAGTGTTTAAGACAGCGCTTGCAAGAAGACGTGTCGTTAAGTGTCGTTAATTTACATCAGCGAGCATCAGACTGGTATGCTAGCAATGAAGACCCTGACAATGCACTGGAACATGCCTTTAGAGCAGAAGACATTGATCGTGCTGCCCGGATCATGGAATCTTATGCAGTTTTATGGATCGATCAGGGTGATTACCAGACTTTCATCCGATGGTTTAATAAAATTCCCCGTGAAAGGCTATTGCGGTATCCAAGCCTTACTGCTTTTTATTTATGTGCGTTGGTGGATGGACGCAATCTGAACGAGTTTGACAGCTATATTGACTTGCAAAAGGAATTACAAGAGCATACTAAAGTTAGAGAGATGATCAAGGCAGCACAAGCCAATGCCTGTTTTTTGCGCGGGGATTATCGTAAAGCACTTCAGATGACCGAGAAAAATCTGGCAAAGTTTCAGACATCTGTTCCGCTATCTATTGAAGGTTTATTTGCTTACAGCTTTAACTGGATCATACAAATAGGTATTTATCTGTATTTGAACGATCTCAAGGGTGCTGACAAGGCTCTTATTGAAGCGATCCCCATATATTTACAAACAGGCTTAAACGGGTTTGCTATAGATGCTCTGGGAGGACGTGCTAGGAACAAGATGAAAATGGGACAACTTCATCACGCGGAAGATATACTAGAACAGGGACTTTTGTTATTACGAAGATGGGGTTATGAAGACAGGAAAGATAGGCAAAGATTTCCGGCAGCTATACGAATATATGGCCCGTTGAGTCGTCTGTATTACGAGCAAAATCGTCTGAAGGATTCCATCACAATGGCGCAGAAAGCGCTTGAATCGTCCGGAAGCGGGGGCTATGTATGGGGCTGGCGGGTGGTGGAGGTGTATTCTACACTGGGTTTGGCACATCTTGCTCTAGGAAATAAGAAGTCAGCACTGAGAACACTGAATAAGATACAACAATTTGAAGAAGTTTTGACTAGCTATCCAATCTCCGATATGTGGACACGCCAGATTGCCCTGCGCCAGAAAATGCGGCTGGCATTTCTCTTAGCAAAAGATGAAGATTCCTTGCATCGCCGAATTGAAGAATGGGTATACGCTTATCAAGCCAAAGGGCCGAAGCGCGATGATGAAATTTCGGTTATCCTGGCATATTATCTGAGTAAAGAATCTGAAACTGAGCAAGCGTCTATCATTATTGATAATCTAGTTTCTAGAGCCGAAATAGATGAACGATACGGTGATTTGATCGAATATCTTCTGCTCCAGCCAAACTACGAGAGAGTATCTCGGGCCTTAGCGCTTGCAGAAAAGCAAGGTTATTTTCGCACATTTTTAGATGGGGGGGAAGCTATTCAGGCATTGTTGAGCGGTATTGAGACACCGTATGCCGAGCAATTGTTAGAAAATTTCCCTTCAGAATCGACGTCCAAAAAAGCAAATCAAGAAGACATTTGGTTTAATTTAAGCGAGCGTCGAATTCTGAACTTGCTTGCCAAAGAATATACAAACCAGAAAATTGCATACGAATTAAGTTATTCGATTAATACAGTAAAGTGGTATGCACGCCAAATTTACAAAAAGCTTGGGGTGAGAAACAGACGCAAGGCAGTAAAGAGAGTAAGAGAGTTGGACATTCTTTAACTCCATACTTTTTCCATCCTTTTGAAAAACTTAGTCATGCTATAGTGTTTATGTGATATCTGGTTATCGTTTGAAAAGATAACTGGAAAATTATCCCGAATAACACAAACAATAGTAATCGTAAAAAAATTACGCTAGGATGAGAGTTTTATATTTCCAGAGGCAAGCAATATATGAACAGTAAAGTTAGATTGCTTACAACACTAGAACACAATGAGCCAGATCGTGTACCATTGGATCTTGGGGGATGGGTAACAACCATCAGCGTAAAAACGTACCAGCAGTTATTAAATCTTTTGGGAATCAAGAGGGAAGCCCAAGTATTCGACTGGCTGCGACAAAATGTAAATCCTGATGATGATGTCTTACAGCGTCTGGGAGTTGATACGCGTTATGTCCATCTCGGACAACCACATTCATGGAGTTTTAAACCAGAAGCAACATCAAAGGGGATGTATATAAAGGACGAATGGGGTTGCGGATTTTTAATGCCGGAAACATCTCTTTATTACAACCTAGTGGAATCTCCCTTGAGAAACGCAACCATCGAAGATTTAGATGATTACCCTTGGCCTGATCCAAATGATGAAGGCTATATCTATGGAGTTGAAGCCCGCGCCCGTTCATTAGCCGAAGAAGGTCAATATGGTGTTATTGGAAACTTTGCTTGGGAATCTTGGTTCGAAAGAGCTTGGAAGTTGAGAGCAATGGATGTGTTCTATATGGACATGATTGCCAACAAAGATTTTGTCCACGCACTATTAGATAAAACCCTTTCCTTGCATATGGCTCTGCTGGAAAATGTCTTGGAAGTTTGCGGAGCTTATCTAGATGTTGTTATCCAGGGGGGCGATCTTGGTGGGCAAAAGAACACATTGATGTCGCTTGATGCATATCGAGAGTTTATAAAACCTAGACAAGAAAAAAGTATCCGGTTGATCAAGGAGAAGACCAAGGCAAAAGTCTTCTGGCACTCTTGCGGTGCAGTATCAAGCCTGATTCATGACTTTATTGAAGTTGGGATAGATATTTTGAACCCTGTACAGGTGAGTGCCAAGGGTATGGATGTCTCCGCACTAAAAAAGCAATATGGCAATAATATCGTTTTTTGGGGAGGCATTGACTCTCAACATGTTTTACCTCATGGAAAGGTTCAGGATGTAGAAGCTGCAGTTAAAAATTTGTGTGAATCGGCTGGCGCTAATGGAGGTCTGGTAATTTGTGCAGTTCACAATATCCAAGCAGACGTACCATCAGAAAATGTCCTGGCACTTTATGATTCAGCGCATGATTTTGGGCGGTACCCGATTGGTTTTAATCAGTAGTTACTAAAAGCCGAGAGTAAAGATTGTTGAAATCTTCGCTCTCGGCTAAATAGTTTTTTCAAGAGAGGATTATTGTGGACTACATTCAAAGTATTTACAAAAATATTCTTGAAGGTAATGTTGAAGAAGTCTTGTCCAATGTAAAACAGGCGATTGATGCTGGACTGGGGGCCGAAACAATTCTTAAAGAGGGGATGATCCCCGCTATGGATGAAGTTGGGAAACTCTTTGAGGAAGGAGAGTTTTTTGTTCCCGAAATGCTGATTGCAGCCAAAGCAATGCAGGCAGGGATGCAAATTCTAAAACCGCTACTTATAGAAGCCGATGTTGAGCCAATTGGAAAAGTCATCTTAGGAACTGTCAGGGGTGACTTGCACGATATTGGAAAGAATTTAGTTGGTACTATGCTGGAAGGCTCAGGCTTCGAGGTGCTTGATCTTGGTGTAGATATTGGGCCAGAAACTTTTGTAGAAGCTATTACAGAAGATGTGGACATCGTTGGTCTTTCGGCATTGTTGACAACAACAATGCCAGCTATGGAAGAAACGATCAAAGCAATTGATGCGTCTGGTTTGCGCGGGAACATAAAAATTATGGTTGGAGGCGCCCCTATCACCGCTGACTACGCTAAAGAAATTGGTGCAGATGGCTATGCTCCAGATGCCGGACAGGCAACAATTTTAGCAAAATCGTTTTTAGATTAATCTTAATGACTAACAACCCTTTCTAATAAGAAGAAGACTATGACTATCAATACCCATAGGGATTTGCCAATCGTAATAATTAACAAACGTATAACCCTACAGGGAGAATATCTGTTTTGGCTACCCTGAAAGTTTGTGATATTGAGATTGTAAACAAGATTCCCTTGCACAAGTGGCATGCAGACGCAACTGCGTTGGATGTCAACGCAGTCTTATCAGGAATAGATGAAGTCACCTTAGAAATTGATTTAATGAAATGGAGAATTCCTCCATCCTTTTTCCATCCTTTTGGGAGTTTTAAGATGCTATAGTTTAATTATGTTGAATAGGATACTTTTTTACTACTTTGTTCAGACATGCGGTAGGACGTTTTTTCCCTGCCGCTTTTTGTTTGTAGGAGGTGTAATAAGATATAAGCCAACTAGTACGCTCAAGAAAAAGGTTCGTTCTAAAACTATTTTCGGAGGAAAAATGAAACACTTACGTTTGATTACTTTATTGGTCGTTGCAGCGATCATTCTGACAGCCTGCGGCAGTACATCTGCCCCAGAAGCCGATTCCGCGCCCGCAGCAAATAGCGGTGAAGAAGCGGCTGCCCCCGCAGAAGCCGCAGAAGATGCCGCGCCGACCCGCACCAAGCTGGTCATTGCAACAATGAACCTGCCTGAAATTCTTGATGCTCAACAGAGCTTTATGGGCTTTCCGCTTTCGAACGAGTTGATCGGTCAGCCGATGCTACGCTACAATGCCGATGCAGGTGTCTTTGTGTCGGATACTATAGAGAGTTTCAGCGTATCTGAAGATGGCAAGACGATGACGATTAAATTGCCTGAAGGTTATAAATACTCGAATGGCGACCCTCTGGATGCACAGGTGTTAGTGGATGCCATAAATCGCTATGTTGAAATCAGCCCGTACGGCTACGACTACGATGGAATGGAAAGCGTAACCGCAGTCAATGAAACGACGGTTGAAATTTTTAACGCCAATGGCTTCAACGGGATGAATCAAACCTTCATGACCACTTTCGGCTCGCCTTGGGATGCTGCTGCAGCCAAAAAAATGGGCGACGAAGCCTTTGCTTACAACCCCATTGGGAACGGTCTCTTCAGCATCAAGACGGAGTGGGCGCCTGGACAAGACCTTGAATTAGTTCGCAACGAAAACTTCTACACCAGCAATCCCTTGGTTAACAATCAAGGTCCTGCTTTAATGGAAGAAGTGCTTGTCCGCTTCATCACCGACGGACAGACCCGTGCAAACGAACTTGAGGCTGGTACTGTTGATATCGCCTACGGTTTGCCTGCATCAGCAGCGAATGCAATGGAAAGCAATCCGGACATTCAGGTTATCAAAGTTGTTTTAGCCGGGCAGGTTAGTATTTCGATGAATGTCAACAAAGCCCCCTTTGATGATGTCAATGTGCGTAAAGCGCTTGCGATGGCAGTCAACCGTGAGCAACTTGAAGTCGCGCTGAATGGTAGCGCCACGGCTGAATATGCTTTCGTCAACGAATCTATGATCGGTTATGACCCCGCCGCACAGGATTATGCCAAAGACCTCTATCCCTATGATTTGGATGCCGCGAAAGCATTGCTCGCAGAATCTGGTTGGGAAGACACTGATGGCGACGGTGTGCTGGATAAAGACGGTGAAGCTTTCTCGGTGGAATTCATCATAGACTCTAGCTCCGTATCACAAACCGATGCTGCATCCGTTTTACAAGCGCAACTTAAAGAGCTTGGTATCGATATGCAGATTACTCAATACGAACGCGGCGCTGTCCGCGAGACCATGCTGGCGGGCGACTATCAGATGGGTCTTTATGGCTATTTGTGGGCAGATGCCGATATTTTGACTTACCGCTTCTCTGAAGGCATGTCACCCTCGCAATTCTTCTCTGCTGAACTTACTGATATGCTGGATGCCGCGCGTGTCATCCCTGACCCCGCAGATCGTACCGCAGCCTATCTTGATATTCAAAAATATTTACTGGATAATGTCCCCATGATTCCCTTGATGAGCGAAAACCTTTATGTGGGCGCTCGCTCTTGGGTGCAGGGCATCAAAATTCTCTTCCCTGACCGCCTTGTCCTGAACGATGTAAAAATCGTCGAGTAATCGAACTCCTTTTATTCCCCCTCTTCGCCTCGCGAGGTGGAGAGGGGGGCTATGCCCAGTGTATTTCATTAACAAGAACCTAGGAAGCAAAATCGATTATTAGATCTCTTGCAAAAGTCGAAAAACCGAGAACAGGAATCCGAAAGTTCTACTTTCGGCGTTTGCTACGCTGCTCCTGAAGTAGAATTTCAGGATTCCAACCCACTTATGCAAGAGGTCTACTGACGCTTTTCAGATGGTGGACGCGGACTTGATATAGCAAAAGAAAATTTGGAGGTGTAGCAATGGATATTTCAAGAATCAACCGCTTACAAATAGGGGTCTTGTTAATTGATGTTCAACCGGCGTTTTTAGATTGGGCTTTTCCCGATCAGAATGAAGAGCTTGAATCTCTTCTTGTTCGATATGAACATCTTTTGATGCTATCAGATTGGATGGACTTACCGCTTGTCGCCACCTTTGAGAAACCCATTGCTCAGAATGGTGAATTACCAGAAAGACTTGAAGCCGTTTTCCCTGCTGAAGGACAACGCTTTGAAAAGAATTATTTTGGCTGCATGACAGAGCCTAAAATTGCAAGCGCAATCAAAGAATTACCGATCAAACAGATTGCTGTTGCAGGTGCCGAAACGGATGTTTGTGTAATGCAATCTGTGTTGGGTTTGTTGCAGGCAGGCTATCAGGTTTTTCTTTTGGAAGATTGCCTCTTTACATCTGAATCACAGCCTGCTCCCGCACTGCGTCGCATGTATCAGGCTGGAGCAATACCCTGCACATTAAAAACAATGGCTTACGAGCTCTCGAAATGCGTCGACGAAACCCCTTATTCTCCGGAAGCTTGGGAGATGAAAGAGCTAAAAAAGCACCCTGATACCAAACCTTTTCCCAAAAAATTTATCCCCCCAGAAAAATGGCCTGTCTGGATACCAAAACTCTAAAGAGGACTTCTGTGTTCAGATATATTCTTAAACGCCTGGCCCTTTCCATTCCAGTCATTCTTGGGGTGACATTAATTGCTTTCCTTATTCTCTATCTGACACCAGGCGACCCTGTGATTAACTTGCTGGGCGCCCGTTCTACACTTGAAGATCAGGCTGCCTTGAGAGAAAAATTGGGCTTAGACCAACCGGTTCTGGTGCAATATGGGCGCTGGTTGGCGAATGTCGTACAGGGGGATTTTGGTAAATCCATCCTTTCTAAGCAGCCGGTTATGAATGCGATTTCGAGTCGCATCCCGTTTACGCTCAAGCTGACCCTTACTGCCTTTTTGAGCAGTATCGTGATCGGTATCCCGGTTGGACTTTTAGCCGCTGTCAAGCAGAACACGGCGATAGACCATATCAGCATGGGATTTGCAATGTTCTTCTATTCGATGCCTGATTTTTGGTTTGGCTTGATGTTGACCCTTCTCTTCAGTCTAACCTTACACTGGCTGCCGGTTTCAGGAGCCTATGAACCCAAGTCTCTTGTTTTGCCTGCTCTCGCGCTCGGCTTACCCAAGATCGGCTCAATAGCCCGTCTAATACGGGCTGAAACGCTCGAGGTTATGCGAGAAGAGTACACTCTCACCGCGCGTGCCAAAGGATTATCTGAGTGGGTCATTATATTCAAGCATGTGCTCCGTAATGCTGCTATTCCCGTTATGGTAATGCTTTTTCTCTCATTGCCCTGGTTGATTAGCGGCGCTGTGGTAATCGAAACGATCTTTGCATGGCCGGGCATGGGGCAATTGATGTATCAAGCAATCTTGCGTAAGGACTTCCCCGTTATTCAAGCGCTCTTATTGATTATCGCTTTCCTGACAGTGCTCTTTAATCTTCTGGGGGATATCGTCTCTGGACTGCTTGATCCTCGTATTCGGGTGAACTGATGACAACACCAGAAACAAAACCTACATCTTTTTGGGTACGGTTACAGGCTAATCGCTCATGGCGAAAATTTATTCGTCATAAACCAGCCTTATTTGGGCTTGCAATTATTATTTTATTGATTCTGATCGCTGCCTTTGCGCCTGCCATTGCGCCTTTCGGTTATGAAACGCAAGATTTCTCCAGCATTCGACTTGAACCTGGTGCAAATCATCTATTTGGCACCGACAAATTTGGGCGAGATGTTTTCAGCCGCGTTGTCTACGGTTCACGCATTGCCCTCATGGTAGCTTCGCTGGTGGTTGTTATCGAGTTGGTCATTGGCGTGATTCTGGGGATGTTAGCTGGTTACTTTGGCGGTTGGGTTGACTCATTGATCTCCGGTTTTACCGATATGGTTTGGGCGTTTCCACCCTTGATCCTTGCGCTGGGATTTATTTCTGCAATCGGAGCAGGCTTGGTTAATGTGGTCGTGGCGATTGCAATCACGGGTTGGGCGCCTTTTGCACGTATCACCCGTGCAAAGGTGCTCTCGATGAAAGAACGAGAATTTGTCGAAGCGGGCGTTGCCATTGGCGAGACCGATTTCAATATTTTGATCCGTTATCTCTTGCCTACAATCCTTGCGCCGAATCTGGTGCTGGCAACCTTGACCATTCCCGCCGCAATCTTAATGACATCCGCCTTGAGTTTTCTTGGTTTTGGCGCACAGCCGCCTTCCCCGGATTGGGGCGCTATTCTCAATGAAGGTCGTGAATTCCTGCGGGATGCCTGGTGGATATCCACCTTCCCTGGGGTGGCAATTTTGATCACGACTTTAGCTTTCAATTTCCTGGGCGACGGCTTACGAGATGTTTTTGACCCCAAACAGACGGTGAAATAATCATGACTCTTTTAGAAATCAAGAACCTGCATTTGCAGTTCAATTCGGACGAGGGGCTGGCGCTTGTCCTTGACGGAATCAATCTCAAAGTCCAGAAAGGGGAAACGCTGGGGTTGGTTGGCGAATCGGGGTGCGGGAAAAGTGTTACGGGGATGAGTATCCTCCAGCTTGTCCCCACGCCCCCCGGGGAGATCACACAGGGAGAAATCATCTTCGACGGCGAAAATCTGCTTGGGAAATCTACCAAAGAGATGCGTGAAATTCGGGGCAGGAAGATTGCAATGATTTTTCAGGACCCGATGGTTTCGCTCAATCCTGTTTATACAATTGGCAACCAGATTGCCGAAGCAATTGACCTGCACCAGCCCAAAGGAATTTCATCCACCTGGGAGGGGGTTGTGGATTCGCTTGCCAGTGTCCAAATAGCGGATCCTGCCAGCCGTGCGCACAATTACCCTCATCAATTTAGCGGTGGGATGTGCCAGCGTGGCATGATCGCAATGATGCTTTCTTGCCGGCCATCGCTGTTGATCGCTGACGAACCCACCACTGCGCTGGATGTGACTGTGCAGGCGCAGGTCTTGAAGGTAATGGCTGACCTGCAAAAAGAATTGGGCATGGCGGTCATTCTCATCACACACAATATCGGCGTCGTGGCGGAAACCTGCGACCGTGTGGCAGTCATGTACGCAGGGAATATTGTTGAGACAGCGGATGTTGAGACCCTGTTTGAGAACCCGCAGCATCCTTACACACGAGGGCTTCTCGGTTCTATTCCACGAGCAGACCGGGATATGAATGAACTAACCATCATTGAGGGCAGCGTTCCGAACCTGACCAAGCCGCCGCAAGGCTGCCGTTTCCATCCGCGCTGTAAAGAAGCAATGGATATTTGTCGTCAGACCAAGCCCACAGACCTTGATCTCGGTGATGGACATATTGTCGCATGTCATCTCTATGGATAAAAAATGTTGATTGAAGTCAAAAATCTTAGAAAAGAGTTCGCCGTTGGTGGCATTTTGTTTCAGGCCCAGCGAGAAACCGTTAAGGCGGTGGATGGCGTTTCCTTCAGCATCAAGGCTGGGACGTCGTTAGGGCTGGTTGGCGAATCAGGATCAGGCAAGACCACTGTTGCCAAAACCATGCTCCGATTGCATGAACCCACTGCTGGTGAATTCCACTTTGACGGGCAGGATGTTTTCGCCCTACCCCGTGTGGAGATGCGCAAGCTGCGCCGCCGCATCCAGATCGTCCACCAAAATCCGAACGCTTCCTTGCATCCCCGCATGACGGTTATGGCACAGATCAAACGCCCGTTACAAATACAAGGCATTGGTGACCGGACGACTTACGAGAACCAAGTTCTGGATATGCTGAACCGAGTCGGACTCAACCCGGAACATGCTCGGCGATTTCCCCACGAGTTTAGCGGCGGACAGAAGCAGCGTATCGCCGTTGCCCGAGCCTTGATTACCGCCCCCGAATTCGTTGCCCTTGACGAACCAACATCTGCACTAGATGTTTCTGTGCAGGCACAAGTTCTTCAACTTTTACGGCGTTTGCGGAGTGAATTGGAGCTGACCTACCTTTTCGTTTCGCACGATTTGGGCGTGATCCGCTATATGTGTGACGAGGTAGCGGTAATGTACTTGGGGCAATTGGTGGAACACGCCGAGAAGCCGAAGCTCTTTGCCAACCCACTCCATCCTTACACCCAATCCCTGCTTTCCGTTGTTCCCATCCCCGACCCGACAATGCGCCATCGAGACCGTAAAATGCTGACCGGCGAAATTCCCTCGCCGAAGAACCCACCCAGCGGATGCCGCTTTCACACCCGCTGTCCGCATGTGATGGCTCACTGTAAAACCGATGAACCAAAAATGAAAGAAGTCGAAAGCGGTCATCGGGTAGCCTGCCACTTGTATGAGTGATCTGATGACAGCAATCTACGACCCAATCATAGCTGACCAGCCGACGATTGATGAAGCCTGCCCCGCTTCGATGCGCCCGCTAGTCATAAAGAGTCATGGAGCAAAGCTAAACGGCATAATCTATTTGGCGGCGGGAGCGGGGCTGCATCCAACTGTTATTTTTTTACACGGCTTCCCCGGTTATGAACGCAGCTCGGATATTGCGCAGGCTATACGGAGAGCAGGTTGGCATGTGGCTAATTTTAGCTATCGTGGCTCGTGGGGCAGTGAAGGAAATTACGCCCAGCAGCATCTTGTTGAAGATACATTGGCGGTTTTTGAGTTTTTGCAATCCAATGCCGAAGAATATCGCATTGACCCACAGAAGATTGTTTTGATCGGTCATAGCTTGGGCGGAGCCACTGCCTTGGCGGCTGCGATCCAGGAGCCTTCCATCAAATATGTGGCGTCATTGGCTGGGGTAAATTGGGAGGCTTCGGCTTCGCTCAAAGAAAATGACCCTACTGCCTTTGAAGCGCTCGCTGCCCAGTTGGACGGGGATTCAGCGCCCCTGACAGGGTTCGACGGAAAAGTTTTTTTAACGGAAACCAGCCAAAATCACGAGCGATACGATGTTCAGCCGAATGCGAAGCGTCTGGCAAATAGGCAAATTCTGCTTGTGGGGGGCAAGCGAGACAATGTCATTCCCTTAGAGAAACATCATTTTCCTATTCTTCACGCATTACAAGCTGAGAACGCAATTTACTTGACTCATCATATTCTTGATGATGATCATGTCTTTTCAAATTATCGCATTTCTTTGACTCAATTGATTGTTTCATGGCTAAGAGAGTTGAAATAATGTATACGTTACCGGAGACCAGATGAAAATCACAGATGTTCTACTCAAAAAGAAATTTATTGAATTCAAATATAGCTATGGGATTTCGAGCGCATCGTTCACGGGCGAGTATTTTCTTGTACTGAAATTAATTGGTGAAGACGGCGTTTTTGGGCTTTCCGATAGCGTTACATCAATTCCCTTTGGTTATGAAGATGTGGGAACGATGACTTACATCATCAAAAATTATCTTTTCCCCGCCATCGAAGGGATGGATTCTTTTGATATGGAAGCCATCGAACGCAAAATGGCGCAAGCTACGCCAGGGCATCCGATGGCGAAGGCGGCGATCAATATCGCCCTGCACGATTTGAATGCGAAGATACTCGGTCTGCCGCTTTATCAATTATTGGGCGGGAAATACTACGAGAGCGTTGGCATGGTCGGCGCTGTAGGCATTAGTAACACTGAGCGTATGATCCGAGAAGCGCATGAGTTTGTGCAAAATGGTTGTAAGACCATCAAAATGAAAATCGGCACTGATCCCCAAACCGACCTTGAACGAGTGCGGGAGGTGCGCAACATTATCGGAAAGGATGTTGCTTTTCGGGTGGATGCCAATCAGGGCTGTAACCTGAACGAATATATGCCCATTTTCCGCAAGATGGAATCCTGCGATCTTGAGTTTTTGGAGCAACCCCTGCCTGTTTGGGATTTAGATGGCTACAAAAAACTTTGCGCTGCTCTCGATATGCCCATCCTGATTGACGAGGGTGTCTACACTCCCCACGACCTGCTCACGCTTATAAAGCTTGAAGCGGTGGATGCCGTGAATATCAAAATCCTGAAAACGGGGTTGACGGGTGGCAAACAGATCGCCGCTATCGCCGAATCGGCAGGTTTGCCTTGTCTCGTCGGCAGCATGTTCGAGACGAGCATCGGTACTGCTGCCAGCCTGCATTTTGCTCTTTCCACCCGTAATGTGACCCATACCAGCGAATGTGGATTTCCCACCGTTTTGAAGGAAGATGTGATTGAAGAAGATATTTATTCGGAATTATCTGAATCGTATACCTGGGATGTGCCTGACGGCATCGGATTGGGTGTTCACCTGAAATCAACCATGGATTTGAGCCTGGTCTCAGTTAAAGAAGAGTGTGACCAGAAATGACAAGTACCGATAACGCCAGCCCAATCATCAATTGGATCGAAGAAAATCGTGATCGCTTCATCAACATGGCGGAGACGATTTGGCAAACGCCTGAAGTTGCCTGGCACGAGTTCAAATCATCCCGTTTGCAGGCAGATTTTCTGGCTGCTGAAGATTTCCTCATTGCGTGGAATGTCGGTGGGCTGAACACAGCCTTTGTCGCTGAATGGGGGAATGAAGGTCCCGTGCTCGCCTTTATCGGTGAATATGATGCCCTACCTGGTTTATCGCAAAGTAAAGAATCTTTTCAAGACACACTGATCAAAAATGGCGCTGGGCATGGTTGCGGGCATAACCTTTTAGGGACAGGAGCGCTTGCTGCGGCTGTCGCTGTGCAGAAATGGCTACAAAAAACAGGCATGCCCGGCATTGTTCGCTATTATGGATGTCCCGCAGAAGAAGAAGGCGGCGGCAAAGTCTTCATGGCTCGGGCTGGCGCTTTTGACGATATTGACGCTGCTTTCAATTTCCATCCTGATGTAATCAATATGCCCAATAAAGGCAGCACGCTCGGCATCAGTGCCATTCAATACCGCTTTCACGGACGCGCCGCTCATGCCAGCATTGCGCCACACGAAGGTCGCTCTGCGCTCGATGCCGTGGAACTCATGAATGTAGGTGTCAACTATCTACGAGAGCATATCAAAAGTGATGTGCGCATTCACTACGTTATCACCAATGGCGGTCAAGCCCCCAATATCGTCCCCGACGAAGCAGAAGCGCTCTACTATATTCGGGCGGCGGAAAAAGACTATCTCGCCGAAGTCGTTGGGCGCATCCGCAAAGTGGCGGAAGGCGCAGCCATGATGACCGAAACGACTCTGGAAGTGCGCTTTCAAGATGGATTTTCACCTGTCCTGAGTAATCACTATCTGGCAGATTTGCAATATCAGTCCATGCAAAAAGTTGGGGCGCTTGAATTTACCCCAGAAGAAATTGCGTATGCTCAAAAGGTCAACGATGCCTTTGGCGGTACAAACGCCGCTTATTTCACTCAACGCACGACAGCCTTCTCTATTCCTGCAAAAGAAAATAACTCGTTAGAAAGATGGAAAAGCCATCCTTTAATAAGCGAAAACTTTCCCGCAATGGATGCGGGCGTAGTCAGCCCTGGATCCACAGATGTAGGCGATCTTAGCCAAATTGTACCGATCAGTATGCTGGTTACCACTTGTTGGCCTACCGGTGTACCTGGCCATAGCTGGGGCAATGTCGCTGCTTCGGGTATGTCTATTGGGCATAAAGGTATGCTCCACGCTGCCAAGATCATGGCGATTACTGCCGCTGAAATTTATACAAACCCTGAGCACCTTGTGAACATTAAAGCTGAATTCGAACAAATGACTGATGGCAAACCCTATGCGGCTCCCATTCCTGATTCGCTACTGCCTCCCCAGTACGATCCATTAGATGATTAAAACGTATCGGACGTGAGTTCAACATGGGTGCTGTTCCCATATATCTACCGAAGAAAATGGAATAAAGACCATACTTTTTCCATCCCTAATGAGGTAGGCTTGATTTATAATTTCAGTGTGTTAAAAGATAACCCGCGATGTCAAGCGAAATCGTTGAGTTTGAGCAAAGCCTGATTTGAATAAAATCGGGCTTTTTTTAATTTTTATCTCTCATGCCGAGAAGGAGATTTTGAATGAAAACGCAAGATTATATCGATCTGGAAAATCAGTATGGTGCCAATAACTATGCCCCGCTGGATGTTGTTATTACCAAGGGCGAAGGTGTCTGGGTAGAAGACGCCGAAGGCAACCGTTATATGGATTGCCTGAGCGCTTATTCGGCGGTCAACCAGGGTCATTGCCACCCCAAGATCATGGCGACCATGCAAGAGCAGATGCAAAAGTTAACCCTGACCTCGCGCGCTTTTCGTAATGACCAGTTGGGGCTTTTCTACAAAGAGTTATGCGAGTTGACCAACTCTCACAAGGTCCTGCCGATGAACAGTGGCGCGGAAGCGGTTGAGAGTGCCATTAAGGTTGTGCGCAAATGGGGCTATACTGTCAAGGGCGTGCCCAAAGATAAAGCCGAGATCATCGTCTGCGACAATAATTTTCACGGGCGCACCATCGCGATTGTCGGTTTTAGCTCCGATTACGATTCCCGCAACGGTTTTGGCCCATTCCCGCAAGGCTTCAAATCGATCCCCTACGGCGATGCGCAGGCGCTAAAAGCTGCCATCACGCCGAATACGGTCGCCTTCTTGGTGGAACCGATTCAGGGCGAAGCTGGCGTCAATATCCCTCCGGATGGCTACCTCAAAGAAATCCGTGAAATCTGCACAGAGAATAATGTCATGCTGGTTTTGGACGAGATCCAAACCGGCTTGGGGCGCACTGGCAAATTGCTCGCTGAAGAGCACGAAGGCATCGAAGCCGACCTGACTTTGATCGGCAAAGCCCTTTCGGGAGGTTTTTATCCCGTTTCTGCCGTTCTCTCCAACAAAGAAGTGATGGACGTACTCAATCCCGGTGAACACGGCAGCACCTTTGGCGGCAATCCACTGGCTGCGGCAATTGCTCGTACATCCCTGAAAGTGCTCATCGATGAAGGCATGATCGAAAATGCCGCCGAGATGGGCGAGCGTTTTATGGCAGGCTTGAAAATGATCGAGAAACCGTATATTAAGGAAGTGCGTGGCAAGGGCTTGATGATTGCAGTTGAGTTCCGTCCCAAAGCAGGCGGGGCAAAGAAATACGTCAAGAAACTGGCAAAGAAGGGTTTGCTCTGCAAAGAAACCCATGCTAACACAATCCGTTTTGCGCCGCCGTTGGTTATCAAGAAGGAAGAAGTTGATTGGGCGTTGAAGGTGATTACAGAAGTTCTAGTCTAAACAAGAAACTCTCCACAAAGGCACGAAAACCTCTGTGACCACGATTTGGTCACCGTCTACGAACAGGTCATCAATCGCCCCCAGTCAATTAGCCACCGCCCGGCAAAAAGGGGATACTGGACATCCGCGTGGAAGAAAAAGGCTGGCTTAAAGCCGTGAGCAACGCGATAGGCTTGAAGAAATTGCGTACTATCTCCACCGGCGGCGATGACTTTAATCAGGAGCGAGAGCAATGGGATAACGCAACAACGTCGTCGCCCTTGAACCTGGCGTGGTTGTTGAATATGACCGCAACGAATGTACCAATCACAAACTCGAAGAAGCGGGCATAACCGTACTCACCATCCCCAGCTCGGAGTTGGGACGCGGCGGCGGTCACCGCGTGACCTGCCCCGTCTCTCGCGATCCTGTTTAGAGTAAAAAAGATGAATTACATTTCACGTCTTCACTCCAAAACGCTCGATTCCCATCCACAACACCGCGCCATCAAACGCATTTTATCCGCTGCGCTGGAAGCTGCTGATCCCAAAAGTGCGGTACGTGCCATACTCAAGCGAGATGAAAATATGCTCATCATCAATGAAAATATTTACTCGCTAGATGAGCTTTCCGGCGTTTATTTAATTGCAATTGGCAAAGCCGCCCCAGCAATGGCAAGTGCAGCCCGTGATGTATTGGGAAACGCGCTCAAAGGCGGCATTGTCGTCAGTAAATATCCATCAAAAGATGATCTTGGAAAACTCAATCTTCACCTTGCCGGGCATCCGGTTCCTGATGAGCGCAGCTTGGCAGCTGGAGAAACGATTTTGGATTTTCTCTCTCAACGAAATGAGCGCGATTTCATCCTTTTCCTGATTTCCGGCGGCGGTTCAGCCCTCATCACAGCCCCTGTTGCAGATATCACTCTCGCCGATTTACAGAGCATCACATTCCATC
The DNA here is from genome assembly GCA_016234535.1 of Chloroflexota bacterium. Classification (GTDB taxonomy): domain Bacteria; phylum Chloroflexota; class Anaerolineae; order Anaerolineales; family Villigracilaceae; genus Villigracilis. The sequence continues at coordinate 1,603 of JACRBH010000209.1, read as the reverse complement.
TTTTGAGCAGCGGCGCACGTATAGACGAAATCAACACACTCCGCCGTGCGCTGGACCGTGTCAAGGGCGGCGGACTGGCACAGGCGGCGCACCCTGCCAAACAAGTTAGCCTAATTATTTCGGATGTAGTCGATTCTCCCCTCGAAGCAATTGCCTCGGGACCTACTGTTCCTAACCCTACTAAAAACGCCGATGCACTCGCCATTCTCGTTAAATATGATTTGTTAAATGAAACTCCTTCCGCCATTCTCGCTGCTCTAAAAGCAAACCAAGATAACGAGAAAGAAGTTGCCAAAGGCAAAACACTTATCATAGGGAGCAACCGTATTTCAGCAGAAGCGGCAAGAGATAAAGCGAATCAGGAAGGTTTCAAAGCCTATATTCTGACCACATCCCTGCAGGGTGAAGCAACAAACAAGGGGGACGAACTTGCCATCCGCTTGCGTACGGACAAAGAACGCCCTATTTGCATCATCGTGGGAGGCGAAACCACCGTGACCCTGAACAAAGCTACCGCACTTGGTGGGCGCAACCAAGAAATGGCGCTTGCAACTGTAGAGGCCCTTAGCGGCGCAGAAAATGTCATGTTTATCACCCTCGCCACCGATGGGGACGATGGCCCCACCGATGCAGCGGGCGCTGTGGTGACAGGCGAAACCTTCGAGCGAGCCAGCCTGCTTGGGCTCGATGTTCAAACGCATTTGCGAGCGCATAATGCCTACTTATTCTTCTCTGCGCTTGATGACCTTATGATGCCTGGACCAACCGGGACAAATGTAAATGACCTAATCTTTTTGTTTGCTTTTTAATTATGCAACTCCGGAACAGGGTCAAAAGGCAAAAGTACAAGTGCCTACAGCGTCACTGTTATCATTGAAGCGGGGTACATATCTGGAATACGGGTATAAGTTTCGCCCCACATTGAACCACATTTAATACATACCACACCCTGCCCCCATAAACAATCATGCCGCACTTCCCGGTCACCTAGATCGGGAAGTGCGTATTTAATGTGAAAAACGCCTTGACAATCCATTGCCTTTTGTGGGATTGTCAAGGCGTTATCTTTTCAAGTGAGATTACAGCTCTTAGTGCTGTAATCTACAACCGAACTACGATTTCACCATCATTCGGAAAATCCAGTAGTTATTTTCTCACCGCCAGATCCATGATTTTGGCTCGAAACTCCACCTGGATATCTCGCTTGCCATCGATCATCGCTTCGGTTACCAGCTCGGCTACAAGTTGCTTTTTCATCAAAAAGACATGATGTTGCTCTTCGGGAGTCTTGGGAATGGTGTTGGTCAATTCTCGGATCCCTGTCTGAAGATCCGCCACATACTCCTTAATTTTTTCTTCCCAATCCAACCTGGCATAGGTGTCTATTTCTTGTTCCAGGGCTGTCAGTCTGCGCTTCAATCGCTCTTCTACTTTATACAGTTCGCGCATCTGCTCATCAAATTCGGCATCCGCCCTCATTTTTTTGCGGGCTTCCGTGATCAATTGTTGGCGCTTGGCGAACTCTTTTCCCAGTTCTTCAAGAATCTGTTGCTGTTCTTTTTGTAGGTGTTCATACCTTTGCCGGAGTTGCTTGACCAGGTCT